>CAJQLP010000176.1 GCA_905479205.1 uncultured Luminiphilus sp. | reverse complement strand
CACCGCGCTGCTGATTGGCGTCCTCGCTCACCCATTGAGCTAACTCCCCAAGAGGCGCACGTCGAATAGTTTCAAAAGACTTGGTCAACTCACGGGCCATTACAACCTCGCGTTCAACGCCAAAAATGGGAATCATCGCATTGAGGGTGTCTAGAATCCGATGCGGTGCCTCGTAGAACACTAGCGTTTGGTCAGATAGTTTGAGTCGCCGCAGGCGTTCGTCGCGAGGCCCTGCCTTGGCGGGCAAGAAGCCCTCGAACGCGAATCGATCAGTCGGCAACCCAGACGCGCTCAATGCAGCAATAGCGGCGCAAGGCCCCGGCAAAGGTATGACTGTGCAGCCAGCATCCTGAGCTGCACGCACCAAGCGAAAACCTGGGTCAGATACCAATGGGGTGCCCGCATCGCTGATCAGCGCGATCGACTTGCCATCAATAATCTGCGCGACCAATCGGTCTGTAATCGCGTTATCAACATGCTCATGGTAGGCACACATGGGCGTATCGATATCCAAATGTGTCAAAAGTTTTCGGCTATGTCGTGTATCCTCAGCAGCAATCAGATCAACACTGGCTAATATTTCTCGCGCTCTGACCGTGATATCAGCGAGATTACCAATTGGCGTTGGTACAATGTACAAACAGCGTTCCAAGACGGCGACTCCCCTCTATACTGCGACCATGACATTACGTTCTAAAACACAAAGTATACGCTGCCAACTCGCCTTACGGGGGCTCGGCATAGTAACGCTTGCGGTACTCGCAGGCTGCGCAGGCGCACCGGGCGGGAAAGGCGGTTCGGCCCGATCAACTATTGGCCCTACTGAGATTCCTGCCCCACTACCTGCCAGCCCCGAGCAAGCACTCGATATTAGAGCGCGCAATGCCATACTTGACGTGGCCTTTGCTGAAGGAACCCTCGCAGCAAGAGCGCAGCGTGATGCGCTGCTCATACAAGGCACCGATGCGTCTACCGCCACGCTGATTGACTCAGATATTGCCTGGCTGGAAGGTGACAGTAAAAAAGCCAACGCTCTGCTTGACGGCCTTACCAGCACCGACCCAAAAAGTTATGACACGCTCCTTGCCGAGCGCCAGAAGCGCGCAAGCCAGCAAAACCTATGGCTAAAGAGTGCCCGCCTTGCTCATCAGCGATTGCAGCTTGCTCGAGACATCACGACGCAAGCCGAACTCAAGAACGCACTGTGGTCGCAGTTAATGCAGCTCGATGACAATCAACTGCGAACCGCGTCGCGCAGATCGGGTGTCGCCGACTGGCGAGACTGGCTTGCGCTGGTTCAAGCCTACCGAGAAGATCGCAGCTCGGTGAATCGCTGGCTTGCTAACCACAAAAACCATTCCGCGCTTAACCCCCTCCCCTCGGGCTTATCCGAGTGGCTCAATACCAAAACACCCAATATAGTCGCGGTTCTGTTGCCCCTCAGCGGCAAGCTTTCGAGTGTAGGGCTCGCGGTACTTGAGGGCACAATTGACAACTTATATCGGACTTATCCCAATCCCAAACAAAGACCACAGCTGCTTACCATTGATACCGATGAGTACAGCGATGCGGTGAGCGCCTACCAAAGCGCTGTAGATCGCGGGGCTGAACTCGTCATTGGGCCCCTCACGAAGAGCCAAGCACAAGTGCTGGGTAACCTGTCTCAGCGACCGACACCCGTTATCGCGCTCAATAGACCCGAAGCACTCGCTCCTCGCCAAGCAGATAGTTGGCTGTCGCTGAGTCTCGCGCCTGAAGATGAAGCGAGACAAATTGCTCGCATTGCTTTTGGTAAAGGACTGCGCCGCAGCGTCATCATCCGGCCTGACAATGACTGGGGCCGGCGCATGGAAGCTGCTCTACAGCAAACATGGCGACAACTCGGGGGCACCGTTCGAGGGAGCGTTGCACTGACGGCAACCACACCTGCCTCTGAACAAATAAGTCGCGCGGTGGGTGGGTTTGCATCGGAAAGTAGGATCAAGGCCGTTGAGCGCGCTTTTGAAACGCCTGTTGAAGCGAGAGCTCGGCGCCACGAAGATTTCGATAGCCTATTTTTGCTAACTCAAACGCCTGATGAAGCACGCAGCCTAAGACCTTTGCTCGTTTTTCATTACAGCGGCGACATCCCCGTTTTCTCCCCATCGTCCATTTACAGCGGGCAGCAACAACTCCAAAACCGCGATCTCAACGACGTAATCTTTGTCGAAACACCGGCGATTATAAATTCCCCCGATACGGATCGCTTCACTCGATTGAAAGCGCTTGGTCATGATGCCGTACTGCTTCTCGATCATTGGCAGCAAGCGCTACAGACGCAAACACCTTTTGCCTGGGGCGACACCGGATTGCTGTCGCGACTACCCAATGGCGAGGTCACGCGCGAGCTGATACCGGTTGAATTTGCTGGCGACAAAGTCCGCAGGTTAAGGCTACCCTAGTCATTTTCGGTGGAGGCTTTGGGTGGAGACGACTGTTGGGCGCCGCGCCGAGCGCAAAGCGCAAGCGTTTTTAGAGTTACAGGGCTTAGTGACGGTAACCAATAATTATCATTGTGCTATGGGTGAGATAGACATCATCATGCTTCACAAAAACACCCTGGTGTTTATTGAAGTAAGGCTACGACGACCCAGTCGGTTTGGCGGCGCAGAACACAGTATTACAAAGGCAAAACAACAAAAGATCAGACGCACCGCAGAACATTTTCGAAAAAAATATCCACATTTTGCCTCACAGCCCTGTCGTTTTGATATTGTCGCTTTCAACGATAAAGATCCGGAATCGACAAAACCTAACTGGCTGTCACAGGCTTTTTAAACGCGACAACTTGCGGCAATTTGGATTATCAAAATGCATTACGACACCACCGCCCATCATTTTCAGCTACTCATAGAGCAGCTCAGCCTGTCGGTCGATGCCATCGCCGATATCGCAGGGGTTGCCGCCGACCAAATCGTACAAACTTTCGTCAACGAGCAAAAGCTCTTGTGTTGCGGTATTGGTATTGATGGTTCCAGCGCTGGACTCATGGCCGCCCTACTGCACAAGGGGATGAGTCGTGAACGTCCGTCGCTGCCCGCAATCGAGCTGACAACAGCGACTAGCGAGCCTCAGGAAGGCGCCGCTCACTGGCTGTGCGAGCAACTTGGGGCCCTCGGACAGCCAGGGGATATGGCCGTGATATTTGCCTCTCAACTCGAACAATCCAGTCTTGAAAAAATCCAAAATGCCCTAACCAAGAGGCAGTGCACGGCTGTGTGGATTGGCGCACAGGGCCCCGGCCCAAGCTTAACGTTCCCCGATGCTGAACCACTCACCACATTATCCCTTTGCCAGACCAGTGCGATTTGTCTGGCTGAATTAATTGATGTCGCAATGTTCGGTCCAATGGAGGCTACACCCTTATGAAACTCTACTCACGACTACTCTCTGCAGGTCTTTTCAGTCTATTAACGGGCTGCGGCTCAATTATGGCCACCTTCGAGGCCGATCCCATTACAGATGACCCCGGCGAGCGTACGATCGCACAGCAAGTGCTGGACCAAAGTATTGAAACCAAAGCCGTAGTCAACATTCGCGCGGCTAACAATGCCTTCGATGATGCCAAGTTTACTGTGGTCGCCTACAACGGCTACGTTTTAATCTGCGGACAAGTCCCGGCGAAGGATATGATTAGCGAGGCGGCCAATATAGTGCGCGAGATCGACGGCGTGCGCCGAATCTACAATGAGCTGACTGAAAGCCCCAACTCAACAGGAGAGGCTGACGCTACCGACGCATGGCTCACCACCAAAGTTAAAACGGCATTGCTGGCCCACTCAGACACACCCTCGTTGCGCGTGAAAGTTGTTACTGAAAATAGCATTGTGTACTTAATGGGGCTGCTAACACCCGAAGAGGCGCAACGCGTTAAGGAAGTAGCTGCAGAAGTGAGTGACGTGAAAAAGATCGTCGGCTTATTCGAGCTGATCTGAATTCTTCTGATTGCTTATTGTTACTAAGAGCACGCGGGGCCTATGCGTAGGCCTGCGTGAGCTTTCTTCACCACCTTTCTTAACCACCTTACTTCACTACTTTACTTAACCACCTTAAGAGAAGGTCTAATCCGCTCGGGAGGCTCAGGGCTGTGGGGTGGCTGAGGCTCAGGCTCTGTATCGAATATCATGCCTTGACCGTTTTCGCGGGCGTAAATACCCATAACTGACGCAATCGGCACAAAAATATCGATAGGCTGACCGCCAAAGCGACCATTGAAAGTGATCGAATGATTACCCATCTGCAGGCTAACCACGGCGGTAGGTGAAATATTTAAAACAATCTGGCCATCACTGACATAAGCCGTCGGTACCACCACGTCGGCACCATTAGCGTCGACCAGAAGGTGGGGCGTGCAGTCATTATCAACGATCCACTCATAGATTGCGCGGACGATGTATGGGCGGCTGGGAGTCACAGAGTCGCCTTACCCTAAGGGCGCATCTCACGCTCTTGGATAGACAGACTCTCCATGAACGCCTCGCGTCTAAAGAGACTATCCATATAATCCAATAAAGGCTTTGCCTGCTTGCTTGGACGAATATCAACGCCTAGCGATGGCAAACGCCACAAGATCGGAGCAATACAGCAATCTACCAACGTGAACTCCTCACTCATGAAGAAAGGCTTTTCATTGAAGATGGGGGCTATCGCCATGAGGCCTTCACGTAATTCTTTAGCCGACTTCTTGACAACATTATCCGACCGTGAATTTTGGATCGCATCGACCAATGAACACCAATCCCGCTCAATGCGATACATCAGCTGACGGCTCTCAGCACGGGCAACAGGATATACGGGCAACAGCGGTGGATGCGGGAAACGCTCATCCAAGTATTCCATCATCACTTTACTCTCATAGAGAGCCAGATCGCGATCGACCAGTGTGGGCATTGTATTGTAAGGGTTAAAGTCAGCGAGCTCGTTAGGCGCAATACCATTCTCTGACTCGATCAAATCGACAGTGACGCCTTTCTCGGCGAGCACAATGCGCACACGGTGGCTGTAGTGGCTGCAACTGTCGGAAAAGAGGGTCATCGATGACCGTTTGGACACAACCGCAGAGTTGTCGTCAGATTTCATTCAGTTTCTCCGGGTGCCCAAAGGCAACAAAATCGAGGCGCATTATCGCGCCCCGAGTAAAACATTGATCAGTCTACATCTTTCCAGTATTCACGGCTCAAGAGCCACGCGAACATAAAGAAGACGGCAAGGAATAGCATGACATACATACCAATCCGCTGACGCTCCAATTTGATGGGCTCGGCGGTGTAAGCGAGAAAATTCACCACGTCGTAAATGGCGGCGTCATAGTCGGCAGGCGCCATCATCCCAGCGGTCGCAATTTCAAGGCGACCGCAGGGCGCGTCCATATCGCCGGCAGACATCGACTCACCCTGCTCCGCGTCGGAACCTTGAGCATACACAGGCATACCCTGTAGCTCCATTAACACGTGAGGCATACCCACTTCAGGATAGACTTTGTTGTTAACGCCGTAAGGTCGGCTGTCGTCTTGGTAGAAGGTGCGCAAGTAGGTGTACAGCCACT
>CAJQLP010000175.1 GCA_905479205.1 uncultured Luminiphilus sp. | reverse complement strand
CGGTTATTTTCGATAAGGCCGTGCAGCTTGCGAGAGATACAGGTGTCACCCTCGACGTGCGACCGGTGTTGCCCATGGTGATGCGCGGTGTCCCAGCCACACGCGAGAAGGGTATGTACATATTCATGGATGCCGCGCGCGAGGCTAGGTTTCAAGGTGTGCCCTACGGTAAGTTTTTCGACCCCATCGGGAATCCTGCACGCCAGTGCTACTCATTGTATCCATGGGCGAAATCCCAAGGTAAGGATATTGAACTTATTTCTGCCTTTCTGCGGCACGCTTTTGTTTTAGGTGTGAATACCAACAACAATCGCGGGTTGCGAAAAGTGGTTGAAGCCGCAGGTCTCAATTGGCGAGAGGCGAAACAGCATTTAGGCAGTGATGGCTGGCAGGAGATTCTCGAAAGTAACCGCCAGGCAATGTATGAATCAGGCTTATGGGGTGTGCCCAGCTTTCGATTGTTAGATTCCGACGGAGAGACCCTTCTGGCGCTTTGGGGGCAGGATCGACTTTGGGTTATCGCAGAGGCGATACGCGAACAACTGTTAATGCGGGCTAACGCTTCTAAAAAATAACCTTTCCGTGGTTCGTGGGAGACTCTGGGGTCAACGCGGTATGGTAGCGCGAGATTATTTCGCCCTTGGAAAACACCAAGAGTTCCTGAGCGTCCATGGCCTGCCATTCTTCGTCCGTTGTAAGTGGTTCGGTAGCGATAACGGTGACAATATCTTTGGGCGTAGTCTCCGTACCGAAATCGACACGCATCTCTACATCTTTCAAGGTCGCCTTTCCAAAAGGTGCGCGCCTAGTGATGTGATTCAGTCGATTAGAGCAATGAGCAACAAGGAAACGGCCATCGCTCAGCAGAAAATTGCTAACGCCCATGACATGCAATGTTTTCGCGCAGTGGTGAATAACGTCCCACACGATCTCATCCTTAGAGTCCGCGCTACACTGATCGGCAATGCGCTTGAGAAGCCAGCAAAACGCATGTTCGCTATCGGTTGTTCCTATGGGTCTGTGTTGCCCCAAGGGTAATGTTACAAAACGTTCGGCGTCTAACTGGCCATTGTGCGCAAAAGTCCAGTTACGCCCCCAAAGTTCTCTGCAAAACGGATGCGTGTTCTCTAAACCAATACCGCCGACGTTGGCTTGCCGAATGTGGCTGATAACCGTCTCACTGCGTATGGGGTGAGAGCTGACCAAGCTCGCAATGTCTGATGCCACACTCGGCTCTGGGTCTTTAAAGGTTTGAATACCTTTGCCCCGATAAAACACAATGCCCCAACCATCTTGATGTATGTCGGTACCACCACCGCGTTGAACGAGGCCTGTGAAGCTAAAGATGGCGTCGGTGGGGACATTGGCAGACATGCCCATGAGCTGACACATGTGGGTTCCTAGCATAAAGTTTTTGAATACACGCGATTATCTGACACGAAGACCTTTGAGAGAAGGTTTATTGATCACATAGTCTTAACGCCTTTTTCGGTAGCAAAGATAATACGCGGTTGGGACCACGAGCAGAGTGAGTACGAGTGCTGAACCCATGCCTCCGATCATAGGTGCAGCAATGCGCTGCATCATTTGTGAGCCCGCTTCGTCGCCAAACATAATGGGTAGCAGGCCTAAAATAACGGTTGCGGTGGTCATCATGACCGGCCTCAGGCGGTCGCCTGCAGCCTCTATCACAAGCCTTTTCAAGGACGTGTTATCGGCGACTGTCATAGCCTCGCGCGCATTCTTTAGACTGACTAGCATGACTATGCCGTCCTCAATCGCCAACCCAACGAGCGCGATCACGCCAACTACCACGGCAACCGACAACGCATAGTCGAGAGACCATAACAGCCAGATGGCGCCCGTGAGTGCGAGGGGTAGGGTAGCAACAGTAATCATCACTTCGGTCCATCGCTTAAATGCGAGGTATAGAAGAAGTAAGATAATCGCCAGTGTCATAGGAATGACCGTCGACAAACGCTCTTTTGCGCGTTCAGCTGCACGGTACGCGCCGGTCCACTCAATGGAGTACCCCGCGGGTATTTTTATCGCGTGTCCCAATACTTTTTTGGCAGAGTCTAAATACTGATCAGCATCTACGTCCTCGAGATCAATCAGAATCCAAGACGAGGGTTTCGCGTTTTCACTTTTTATAGCTGCCGGTCCATCTTCGATACGAATATCAGCGACGTCCCCGAGAGCGATAAGTGCGCCGCTCGGCGTAATAAAAGGCAGTCTTTCGAGTGCTTCGGGTGTGTCGCGCCATGGCTGCGGGTAACGCACGCTAATAGGATAACGCGCGACACCTTCGACAGCTTCAGAGACTTTGATACCACCAATAGCATGACGTATTTGGGCATGTACATCGTCAATATTCAAACCATAGCGCGCTGCCGCTTCTCGTTTGGCATCGATCACGACATAGCGTCCGCCGGACGAACGTTCAGCATAGATAGATGATGTGCCCGGATGATTTTTGAGCGCCTGTTCAATACCCACAGCTAGTTCTTGCAGCGTATCGAGATCGGGCCCTGACACTTTAATACCGATGGGTGTTTTTACGCCTGTTGATAACATATCGATGCGGGCTTTAATTGGCATGACCCAGGCGTTAGATACACCCGGTAGGTCTACTAGCACATTGAGCTCTTGCTTGATCTTCTCGGTTGTCATTCCTTCCCGCCATTGAGCTCGGGGTTTCAGTGTGATGAATGTTTCAATCATGGTGAGTGGGGCAGGGTCGGTGGCTGTCTCAGCGCGGCCGACTTTGCCAAATACTCGGTCGACTTCCGGCATCGAGGCAATGAGTCGATCGGTGCGTTGCAACAGCGCTCGCGCCTCCGCGATGGAAATGCCGGGCAAGGTTGTGGGCATGTACATCAAATCGCCTTCATCGAGAGGAGGCATAAACTCAGAGCCCAGCTCCTTTGCTGGCCAGTAACAGCTCAACGTTATTAATAGCACGAGACCTAACGCGGCCCATGGATAGTGAAGGGTGAAGTTAAGTAATGCGTGATAACGATTGAGTAACCATTGGTGAGCCACACTCTCTCGGGGACTCGATGTGCGTCCTTTGACCGCATAGCCAAGTAATACTGGTACGAGGGTGATAGCGAATCCTGCACTTACCGCCATCGCCCAAGTTTTGGTGTATGCCAGGGGCGCGAATAATCGACCCTCCTCAGCGGTGAGCGCCAGTACGGGAACAAAGCTCACCGTGATAATGAGCAGGCTAAAAAATAGAGCGGGACCTACCTCTGCAGTCGCCTCACCGACCACATCCCAGTGAGTTTTTCCGGTAGTGGCTCTACTCAAATGTTTGTGGAGGTTATCGATCATGACAATCGCGCCATCGCTCATTGCGCCAATGGCAATCGCAATACCGCCAAGAGACATAATATTAGCGTTGAGTCCTTGCGCTGACATAATGAGAAAAGCACCCAATATGCCCGCAGGCAAGGTGATGATGGCGACTAGGCTTGAACCTAGGTGGCGCAGGAATAAAAAGCTCACCGCAGCAACGACTAATAGTTCTTGCAGTAACTTACTTTGTAGATTGTCGATTGCGCGGCTTATAAGTTGCGAGCGGTCATACGTGGTAACAATCTCAACACCTTCGGGTAGGCCCACTGACAGCTCCGCCAGTCGTTCCTTAACACGGGCAATGGTATTTTGCGCATTCTCGCCTGAGCGCATGATGACAATACCCCCAGCCACTTCGCCCTCGCCATTGAGATCGGCGACGCCGCGTCGCATGGCGGGTCCCGTTTGGACATGAGCGACATCTGCAATGGTAACTGCACGTCCATTATTCGGTTGAGTAATCGGAATCGCGCGAATATCGTCGAGAGATTCAATGTAACCCGTCGTTCGAATCATATATTCAGCTTCAGCTAACTCTATGACTGACGCCCCTTGTTCGGCATTGCCTCGCTGCAGCGCGAGAGCCACTTGGGGGGCAGATAGACTGTGTGCGGCTAGTTTCATTGGATCGACAATGATTTGGTACTCACGAACCATGCCACCGACGGACGCTACCTCAGCGACTCCTGGTAGGCTCTGTAACTCGTACTTTAAATACCATTCTTGGAGACTTCGCATTTGCGCTAGGTCATGTGTCCCTGTGCGGTCGATCAGTGCATACATGTAAATCCAGCCAACACCGGTTGCATCGGGACCCAACGCCGGCTTGGCTTGGGACGGTAGCGAAGCAGCTACCTGAGACAGTGACTCGAGCACCCGCGATCGTGCCCAATAAAGGTCTGTGCCTTCTTCGAATAACACATAGACATAGGAGTCTCCGTAGAAAGAAAAGCCCCGTACGTCAGTAGATCCCGGCACAGCGAGCATTGCTGTGGTTAGTGGATAGGTGACTTGGTCCTCGACAACCTGAGGTGCTTGCCCGGGGTAGCTGGTTTTTATGATCACCTGGACATCAGATAAGTCAGGGATTGCGTCGACCGGGGTCTCCCGCATCGCCCAAAAGCCTGAGAACGCCAAGATGATGGCCGCCAGTAACACGACCATGCGGTTACCGATGGACCAGTAAATAATGCGCTCAATCATGGTCATGTTCCCCAGCGTGCTGGTCATGATCCATGTCGTCCATAGAGTGATCCATGCCCT
>CAJQLP010000174.1 GCA_905479205.1 uncultured Luminiphilus sp. | reverse complement strand
TGTGACGGGGACCAATGGAAAAACATCGGTCGTCGAGTTTATTGCTCAGTTGCTACGAGGGATGGGTGTGGCTGCCGGCACTATCGGTACTCTCGGTTGCCGGCTAACGGAGCAGCCGGCCGAGGCGGTAAACACTACGCCCGATATCGTTTCTCTTAACCGTCAATTGGCCGAATGGCGTGATAACGGTATCGATCATGTTGCTATGGAGGCGTCTTCCCATGCTCTCGATCAGGGCCGCTTGAGTGGATTGACCCTGCACACCGGTGTCTTTACCAACTTGTCGCGGGATCACCTCGACTATCACGGCGATGAGCAGCGTTATGCGCAGGCAAAGCGCCGTCTGTTTACAGAATTTAGTTTACAGCGCGCTATATTCAATGCGGACGATCCTGTCGCTCGCAGCGTGCGCGCGATAGCCAGCTGCGCGGCGATCGGCGTGTCTCTCGAAGATTCAAAGGCCGATGTCTTTGTGCGCGTGCAGGGGCATCAGCCATTGCAGCTAACACTCGTCACGCCGTTTGGTACTGACGCCGTGTCCGCGAATTTGAGCGGTTCGTTTAATGCGCTCAACCTCACAATGGCGGCAATGGCCGTGATCGGTTTGGGGTATTCCTTCGCACAAGCCATGGAGGCGGTTGCACTGTTGCACCCCGTCCCTGGGCGTATGCAGCGGATAGTGAACGACAAGCAGCTAAACGTGGTCGTCGACTACGCTCACACTCCCGATGCCTTGAGTCGCGCTTTGAGTGCTCTGCGCCCCGAGACTCTCGGTAAGCTTTGGGTGGTCTTTGGCTGTGGCGGCGATCGTGATAGCGGCAAGCGCCCACTGATGGCTCAGCAAGCTGAAACTCTGGCCGATCGACTGGTCATTACCAGCGATAACCCGCGTGGTGAGGCCCCTGGGGCAATTATTGATGATGTGCTTTCGGGTATAGCCGGTGACTGTGAGGTGGTCGTCGATCGGGAGCAGGCTATCGTGCGCGCGTTGAGTACAGCAAAGCCTGGCGACACGGTGCTTATTGCCGGCAAGGGCCACGAGGATTACCAAGAAATCGACGGTAAGCGCATAGCATTTTCTGACGTCGCTATTGCCGAGCAATATTTTGGGCAGTGCTATTTGGGAAGCACTATTTGGGAGGCGCCAAATGATTAGCGCTATTCCCGTAACGGCTATTGCTCGTGCCTGTGGTGGTCGACTGAATCAGCATCCTCTTGCGGAGGCCGCAAAAATTAACGGTCTCGCGATTGATAGCCGCGTTGTGCAGTCTGGTGATTTGTTTGCGGCGCTTCCCGGTGAGCGCGTCGATGGACATGACTTTGCCGAGCGCGCGGCACAACAGGGCGCGGCTGCGCTTTTGGTGCAGCGCGAGCTCGATGCAGATTGCCCGCAGATTGTTGTCAAGGATTGCCAGCAAGCATTGGCGTCGGTGGGGCGGTTAGCGCGCGAGCAATACGACGGCGTTTTGGTCGGCATTACCGGTAGCGCGGGCAAAACGACTGCGAAAAATCTTCTGCGTGCGGTATTAGCCGGAGTCGGCAGAACGCTGGCAACGGAGGGGAACTTCAACAACGAGCTCGGAGTGCCGTTAACGCTCAGTCGTCTCGATCCTGCCATAGAGTTCGCGGTGCTGGAGATGGGCGCGGGTAAGCCCGGCGATATCGCCTATTTGCAGCGCATGGTTAAACCAACGGTGGGCGTGCTGCTCACCGTTGCGCCGGCGCACATTGAGCACTTCGATAGTCTCGACGCCATTGCTGAAACAAAAGCCGCCATTCTGGATGATTTACCCGCCAATGGATTGGCGGTCATCAATGGCGATTTGCCTTGGGTGGAGCAGTGGCGCGAGCGCGCTACACCTGCGCACGTTGTGACATTTGGGTTTGGCAAAGGAGTCGATGTCCGTGCGAAAAATATCGAGCTCCTCGGATTCAAAGGATCTACCTGTCGAGTCAAAACGCCGTCGGGCGATTTTTCGCTCGCGCTTGCGCTACCCGGTCGCCAAGGTATTGCTAACGCGCTCGCAGCGATTGCCGTCGCTCATTCGTTCGGTATCAGTAACAAAGTGATCTGTGAAGGTTTGCGATCGGTGCAGCCTGCTGTGGGGCGTGGGCAAGCGGTAACGTTACCTAACGGCACGTGCTTAGTTGATGACAGCTATAACGCGAACCCCGCCGCAGTGAAAGCGGGTATCGATGTTCTGGCCGCGTGCGCAGGCCGTAGACGCCTGATATTAGGCAGCATGTTGGAGCTCGGTGCTGACAGCGACGCCTTGCACCGCGAAGTGGGTTTAGCGGCGCGAGACGCAGGTATTGAAGAGCTTTGGGCAGTGGGGGAGCGTGCGGCACAAGCGGTTATTGCCTTTGGTCTTGGCGGTCGCGTGTTCGAAAGCGTTGCAACATTGTGCGATGCAGAGCCTGAGTGTCATGGAGCCGATACCGTGCTGGTAAAGGCTTCCCGTGGAGCGGCGCTTGATGTGCTCGTTAGCCACTGGACAGCTAATAAGGAGCAGGCGGCATGCTGAATTGGTTAATGCAGGAGTTGGCTGTTTTTGACGCGGGTTTTAGCGTTTTTCAATACATCACGTTGCGCGGCATATTATCAGCTGGAACCGCGTTGCTCATTTCCCTGTTGGTTGGACCTTCGATGATTCGTCGCCTCGACTCACTGCAGATTGGGCAGTCGGTTCGTGATGACGGCCCTCAGAGTCATTTGTCCAAGAGCGGCACGCCCACGATGGGCGGCGCGTTGATTATTGTAGCGATCGCTGCCGCCACCTTATTGTGGGCCGATCTAAGTAATCGCTATGTTTGGACCGCAGTCGTCACACTCGTGGCATTTGGCGCAGTGGGGTGGGTCGACGATTACCGTAAAGTCGTCGAAAAGAACTCCAAGGGTTTACCTGCACGTTGGAAGTATTTTTGGCAGTCAGTTGTGGGCTTCGGAGCCGCTGTTTATCTCTTTAATAGTGCTGAAATTCCCGCGGAGACGGCGCTTTATGTGCCGTTCTTTAAAGATGTTGCGCTGCCGCTCGGCTACCTGTTTATACCCTTTGCTTACTTAGTCATTGTGGGCTCAAGCAATGCGGTTAATTTAACCGATGGACTCGACGGCTTGGCTATCTTGCCGACCGTCATGGTGGCTACCGGACTCGGCACGATCGCGTATCTCACGGGGCACACGTTCTTTGCCGACTATTTAAATATTCCCTATCTCGAAGGTACTGGCGAGCTCGTTATTTTCTGCGGTGCAATTGCGGGAGCGGGCCTCGGGTTTCTTTGGTTTAACACATATCCCGCGATGGTCTTTATGGGCGACGTGGGTGCGCTGGCTTTAGGAGCTGCTTTAGGTGTTGTTGCTGTAGCCATTCGGCACGAGATTGTGTTGGTCATTATGGGCGGGATTTTTGTGCTTGAGACGGTCTCGGTAATTATCCAGGTCGCCTCTTTTAAGCTCACTGGCAAGCGTGTTTTTCGAATGGCGCCTATCCATCACCACTACGAACTTAAAGGCTGGCCCGAACCACGGGTCATTGTACGTTTTTGGATTATTACCGTGATGCTAGTGCTGTTTGGCCTAGCGACATTGAAGTTGCGTTGAGGATGAATCGACGATGACAGCAGCGGGATTAATAGCGACTTCGGAGCAGCGCATGGTGCTGGGCCTAGGCGCGACCGGCTGTTCGGTGGCTCGCTGGTGGCGGGCCCAGGGCGTGCCCTTTAAGGCGGCCGACACGCGTGAATCAATGGCCGATAGCGCGCAGGTTCGGACCGCCATTGGTGATGAAACGGAAGCCTACTTTGGCGATATCGACGCCGCTATTTTATCGACGGTAAGCGAGTTGGTGGTAAGTCCAGGTATTGCGCTCGATGATCCTTTGGTAGTTCAGGCCAAGGC
>CAJQLP010000173.1 GCA_905479205.1 uncultured Luminiphilus sp. | reverse complement strand
CCCCAAACACCGCCAAAAAACAAGACCGCAACAATAATTGCTACCGGATGGAGATTGACTGCCTCTGAAAATAAAAGTGGTACCAATACATTGCCATCAAGAGTTTGAACGACAGTATAAGCCGCCACCACCCAGTAGAAGTCGGGCGTCAAACCCCACTGAAAATAAGCGACGAAGGCGACGGGAATGGTGACCAGCGCGGCACCAATATAGGGAATGATTACTGACAGACCGACGAGCAAACCCAGCAAAGCTGCATAGTTTAGGCCCAAGACAGTGAACACAAAGTAACTCACTGCACCCACGATAATAATTTCAATGACTTTTCCACGTGCGTAGTTAGCAATCTGCTGATTCATTTCGGCCCAGATCGTGCGCAGCAGCGGACGCTCTGCTGGCAAGAACGACAAGGTCCAGCGCACGATAACGTCACGATCTTTGAGAAAGAAGAAGACCATTAGAGGGATAAGCACCATGTAAACCAGAACGGCGAGCAAGCGCGGAATCGAACCAAGGCCTTTTGTTAGAGCCATTTGACCAAAATGCGCCATCTCACCCTGAATCATGCTTGTGACCTGGTTGAGCTGCTCCTGGCTAACCAATGCCGGATAACTCTCGGGCAATACGGACAAGGCCTGCCGCGCCTCCTCAATCATTGCTGGCGCTTCCCGCGCCAAGCTAATGAGCTGACGCCACACAAGCGGCACCAGACCTAAAGAAAAAGCAAAAAATGCGCCTGTGAATAACAATGTCGACACCCAAACGCCGACGGTTGCCGACAGGCCCCAGCTAACTAACTGATTCGCAACGCCCTGCATGAGATAAGCGAGTACTATCGCGACCATAATAGGAACGAGAACATCACCTAAAAACGCCAGCAAAATCAGCGAAGCCGCCAAGAGAATGAGCAACAAAACCGACTCTTCCTCGCTTAGGTATCGGTGGTACCACTTTTTCAGAACATCAAACATACTTAGGCCTTGATTATGCGATGAAGAAAAACGCCTTCTTCATCCTGAGTGGTTGTGACCTTGTGGCCACCGAGTCGCTGAAGCGACAAAAAATCTCGCTCCGACCCGGGGTCCGTGGCGATCACCTCTAAAATCTCTCCGGACGATAAATCGCGTAAACCCCTCTTCGCCATCAATAACGGCATGGGGCATTTTTGACCTCTAGCATCGACGCGACTATTCGCGTCGCTGGTGTTCAAAGCCATGGTGACACTCCCGTGGATCGACGTAAAAACATGCCAATCAGACATTTTTCTCGTTCATTTGCCAAAATTTGTTGCCTAAACCTCGGTCATCAGTACTCAAGTTGCGTTAGAGTTCACGGATGCCGTTACCTTCCAAAAACACGTTCAACGCTATCCGTGCGCTCAAGCGCGTAGCGGCACATTTTACCCTACTGAGTCTCATCATACTGACAGTTGGGTCGCCGAGTACGAAAAGCGCCACCGAAGGGCTAAAAATACCTAACTTAGGCGCAGCCAGCACCAGCTTATTCTCTACGGACTTCGAATACCAACTGGGTCGTTCGTGGCTAAAAATGTTCCGTAGCCAAGCGCCGATTATCAACGACCCTCTGCTTTACAGCTATCTCGAATCGCTGGTTTTTGAGCTAGTCACCCACAGTGAATTACAAGATCGGCGAATTGAGCTTGTTATTGTTAACAATCCCACCATTAACGCCTTTGCTGTGCCCGGCGGAGTCATTGGCGTTCACAACGGTCTCTTCAATCTAGCGCAAACCGAAGACGAGTTTGCCACGGTCATAGCCCATGAAATCGCACACTTGAGCCAGCGTCACTTCTCTCGACGGGTTGAAATGGCGCAGCAGCAATCGCCACTCAACATTGCCGGCCTACTTGCGGGGATTCTGTTAGCAGCAACAGCGGGAACAGACGCAGGCCTAGCTGCTATGAGTGCAACCCAAGCAGCGCTACAAGATCAACAGTTACGCCACAGCCGAGCCAACGAGGCGGAAGCCGATCGGATAGGTATGCGCACGCTTTATAACGCGGGAATGGATCCCTACGCAGCCCCAGCGATGTTTGAGCGGATGTTGGCTACCACACGCTATAGCAGCGGCTCACGTATCCCAGAGTTTTTACGCACACACCCGCTCTCTGAGCGACGCATTGCGGATACGCGCAATCGTGCCATGCAATACCCCAAGCGTATTCGTCCACAAAGCCTGGATTATCAACTCATGCGCGCGCGGGTGGCTAACCAGCTAGCCAAAACGCCTGAAGCTGCAGTGGCACAGTTTCGAGGGCAACTCGAGGGCACACCCCGATCGAAAGAGGCTGCAACCTACGGTCTTGTGGTGGCACTGACTGCCGCAGGCCGGCCCGATGAAGCCGCCCTGGCGCTTGATGGCATATGGTCTAAGAACAGCGATCGAATTGAGTACGTTATTGCGGATGCAGAAATAGCCCTAGCTCGCGGCAACGCCAAACTGGCGGCAGATAAACTCGGCAAGCGCCTCAGCCTATCACCCGGGAATCATCCTCTTACTATGACCTATGCCTGGGCGTTACAGCAGGCGGGAGATGCCCATCTTGCTGAAGAGATTCTACTTACCCAAAGCAAAATCAAGGACGATGACCCAAATCTGTGGTACCTACTTGCAGAGGTGCAAGGGCTGAGCGGCAATATCATTGGCTTGCATCGATCCCGCGCCGAATATTTCATTCGGGTAGGCAATCTGGATGCAGCGCTGCGGCAGCTAAACTACGCGCTAAAACTTGTGGGAGACGATTTTACGACAAGCTCGCTCGTCAACGAGCGCATTACCGATGTACTGAAAATGCGTGCGGCCTTGGAGAGACAATAATTTAAGCGCGCCCCACTACACCCGTATTCAATTCCGCTGCAAAGGCCAGCATACGATCGAGCGGGCGCATGGCATCAGTAGCCACTGCCGCAGCCACAAATACTTCATTATCGGGCCGGTCAAATACGGTAGCCAGGCGCTCTAAATCGTTCATGGCCATCCAGGGACAATTTGCACAGCTTCGACAGGTCGCACCCTCGCCAGCTGTGGGCGCAATAATAAAATGCTTATCGGGGGCAGCTTGCTGCAATTTGAAGAAGATCCCATGGTCTGTGGCAACAATAAACGTCTCATGGGGTAGTCGCTGCGCCGCTTTAATGATTTGCGTGGTCGAACCGACATAATCAGCGATCTCAACGACTGACGCCGGAGACTCTGGGTGCACCAGCACACCCGCCTCGGGGTGCACCTGCTTGAGTTGCTCAATACCGCGCGCTTTGAACTCTTCATGGACTATGCATGCGCCGTCCCACATGAGGATGTCTGCACCCGTCATTCGTCGTACATAGTCACCCAAATGGCGATCAGGGGCCCATATTATCTTCTTGTCTTGCTCAGCCAGATGTTCAGCTACATCCAACGCGATTGAAGACGTCACTACCCAATCGGCTCGCGCCTTAACTGCCGCTGAAGTATTTGCATAGACCACAACTTCTCTGTCTGGGTGGGCATCGCAAAAAGCAGCAAACTCATCGGCAGGGCAACCCAAATCGAGTGAACAAGTCGCCTCAAGATCGGGCATCAGCACACGCTTGTCGGGGGTGAGAATTTTTGCGGTTTCCCCCATAAATCGTACGCCCGCTACGATAAGAGTCTCAGCCGGATGATCCCTGCCAAACCGAGCCATCTCTAAGGAGTCAGAAACACAGCCGCCGGTCGCCTCAGCCAAGGCCTGAACTTCCGGCGAGGTGTAGTAATGCGCAACTAGAACCGCGTTCTCTCGGGCTAGATTATCCTTTATGCGTGCTTCCAACTCCGATCTTTGCTCGGGAGTCACACGGACTCGGTCTACGCGATCTAGGTGCGACTGCACCTGCTCGCGAATGCGGATAAGTTTATCTTGGGCAATAGACATGGCTTCGGGGAAAAAGTGGACGTCCGGCAAATATAGCACAATGCGGCGACACAAAAGCGCATTGATCAGTGATACGCTTGGCTCACAAATTTGTGATTTGCCGACAAACGGCTTTGGGTTGCATTGTGAGCACAGACGCACCACAAAACGACATCCCCACGATACTGATATGCGATGACGACGTGGTGGTCCGCCTGTTGGCGCGGGAGTGTCTTGAAGAAGCAGGAATGCGCGTTGTGGAGGCAGAAGACGGTAACCAAGCGCTCGATATATTTGCCCTACAACAGCCTGACCTCGTGTTTCTTGACGTCGACATGCCCGGAAAAAATGGCTTTCAGGTCTGCGAGGAGATACGCGCCAACCCCTTAGGCAAAAATGTCCCGGTGCTAATTGCCACCGGCGCGGACGACAAAGAATCGATTGATCGTGGCTTCCAAGTGGGGGCTACTCAATACAAAACCAAACCCGTCAACTGGCCACTATTGTCTCGCGACGTCCGCTACATGCTCCGCGCAGCAAAAGCTTTCCTCGATATAAAGGCCCAAGAAAACAAGCTGCGCTATTTTGCCTATTTCGACCATTTAACAGAGCTGCCAAATCGCCGGAGTTTCAGTGAGCAATTACATTCCAATTTACTGGCCGGCCAAGAAACTGGGCGTCAAACAGGTTTAATTATCTTGGGCATTGATCACTTCAAGCGGATTAATGACTCACTGGGGTACGAGCGAGGCGATCAACTGCTCCGTAATATAGCCAATCGCATTCATGACTGCCTGGCTTCCATGGGGCATGTGATATCTGACCATAGTCATGAGGAAGGTATTGTGCCTAACGAAGGGTTGGTGCTTGAGCTCGCGCGACACGGTGGCGATGAGTTCAGTGTTATCGTTCGTGATGCAGTCGACGAGCGGCAGTTAGAGGCTATAGGGCTGGAAATACTCAAAGCACTGGCCGAGCCTATCACTCTTAGCTCTCAGCATTTAGTGGTCACACCGAGTGTGGGCATAGCCATGTCGCCAAGTCACGGCGATACACCTGAATCACTGCTACGCAATGCTGATGCGGCCATGCACGCTGCGAAGAGTGACGGACGAGGTCAAATTAGACACTACGACGAGTCGCTCAATAGAGACGCAGCAGAAAAGGTTTTACTGGAAACAGAGCTTCGTGCCGCTCTAGAACTGGGCGAACAGATCTTTATGGTTTACCAGCCACAAGTTGACACACGGACGGGCAACATAGCAGGTGTAGAAGCCCTCGTTCGATGGAACCATCCAGAGCTGGGAAATATCTCGCCCGTCAAATTC
>CAJQLP010000172.1 GCA_905479205.1 uncultured Luminiphilus sp. | reverse complement strand
TCCGCGCTTCCATGGCGATTGCTGGTTTCAACGTGAGCACGACCTTCGGTTCGTCCACCGCGTCTGACCACACCAAGGCTGGTATCACTTACTCCGTAAGTGCTTCCACAGCTCTGAACGGCTTTGGCTTGGCCATTGGTTTCGACCAAGATCTCCAGCCAACCGTTGGTGTAAACTACGACCTCGGTGGTCTGGTTCTCTCCGCTGGCTACGATGCTGGCGAAGAGGGCGGCTCCTTGGGCGCAACACTGACCTTCTAAGCTCAAGTCTACTCAACGTTTTCTCGAAGAAGTTGAGTACAGGGGCCTGCCCAGCAATGGGTGGGCCCTTTCTTGTTCGAGTGTCAAAGAACGACCGAGATATCGCTCAGCCTAAAATTGTTGATGTTGAGCTTGTCAGTACCGCTCGAGAAGTTAGTCACAACCTCAAAGGCATCTGCCGCTAATGCCGCTGAAAGGGCTGAAGCATCTGAAATACCTGTAATTTTCAGATCTGAAGGGTCCGTTACGTTAATGATGTGCGTAGCACCTGCGCCAGAGCTTAGCGTGAAACTATCGGTGCCAGCACCGCCAACAACGATTAGGGTGCCAGCGGCTGCAGTGCTAGTGAAGACATCATTCCCACAATTCAGGTTAACCGTTATTGTTCCCAAGTAGTCCGATAGGTGAATATTATTAGCACCTTCAGCACCAGAATAATATGCCAGTGCAGCATACATCATATCCGCAGTTATGGTCATCGTGCCACCAACCTCAGCGCTGATTTGCTTCAGCTCTGATACCGGTGCGCCTGTAAGCGTCACGTTACCTGTGCTATCGAGGGTCAAGTCGGTGATTGCGTTGTTTGAGCCGTCTGCAGCCAATGTAAGGGTGTAGCCCCCATTCATAGAGACACTTAGCTGACTTAGTGATGCGGCGTCACTTTCTAGGGTAAGGTCACAGCGAGCAGATAACGAAGTTCGGCTAACAAAAGCCCCCTTGATCACCACATTCGCATCTGCGGAAGCATAAAAATCGAGACTGTCTAAATTGTCGAACGTAACGACATTTGTCGTCTCAATATTGATCTCGTTCCCCCCGTCAGGTCGGAGAGGCGGTTTGGGTCCTGTTACGGAGTATTCCAACTTAGATGAGGCAGGCCAATTATAGAATCTGGGCACGCAGGGACTAATGGAGCTTTACTCACTGCGGTGATTATTTCAATATCCCAACGTGCTTCAACAGCTAGAGCCCGATCACATTTTAAATACTCTTGTTGGGGGTTATAACTAATTTGGTAGGGTCTTTTTGGTTCTAATTTATGTACGATATCGCCTTTAGAAATTATCTCAACCTCCTGATGTTCTACCTATGCCCACGTTGTGGTGGAGAGACCCTTCAATGGCATCCACCAGACTCCACTATGACACGCGAAAAAAACGCGGGTGGCTTCCACCACAAAGGCGCTTTCATCAACGCACTCGAAGGCAAAGGCCATTGGTCGGCATCAGACATCATTGAAGCGACGTCTTCTGTTTATCGGTCAGTGGATAAGGAGAAAGTGCCGCTTGAAAATGAGTTCATCGCCAGCCTAGACGCCGAAGCGCCACCTGCGCCCTCCACTGAGTCATTTTTTCGTGGGTTGCGACGGCTGGCGGAGTACAGTCACGAGACTTTCATTCGCCATGGCGTAGAACGCCCAAGGTTTGCGGACTACCGCAACGGCGCATCCTTCCCAACCAAGGGCAGTCAGCATGAGTGGGGGTTTGTCTATGAGCGTGGTGTTTACGCCATTGATACGGACGTTGTCCCGTTCAACGGCTGTTCCAGTCATTACTTACGAGGCGGGGTCGACCGGACTTTTGCTTGGAGTTACTGTGCAGGTTACATCCCGCTGAGCCTGTTTCAAGAACGAGGTGGCAAACTGATCAAAACCGACGAGCGAGAGCACTATTACGCGAAGTCAGAAATCCCAGTCGAAGAGTGGATTTTCGTGTGGGACCCAATCGGCTTTAACAGGGCAGTCAGCGCGAAGGATCATGATTTTAAACCCGAAGCCTTTGTTGAGAATATCTCAGCGCTGCGGAAAACTGACGCCGCCTTGATTGAGCTTCAAACGCTGAAGGTCTTTTTTCGCGCCTATTTTCTGCTGAAGCAGAAATTGGAAATTTCTCAGGTTCTCCATCAACTTTGACGACTAATTTTTAAGCAACCGGGTCTTGTTACATAGTGGAGGTTCACTCGTGTTGTCTGCCGTCAGCGCTTATGGGTCCTAATAGGGCTATTTGCTAAGAGAGGGTTTGTTGCTCATCGTAACCGCCGAGGAGTTGACGATTAGAAAGCCAACAAAGAGCCCCGGCGAGAAGATCGTCAAAGATAGCAAGCGTGCGACGCACAAACATTATTCATCGGAAGAGAAGATCCGGATCGTCTTGGACGGCCTGCGAGGCGAAGACAGTATCGCTGAGCTTTGCCGTCGTGAAGGCATCTCTCAGGGCATCTACTACAAGTGGTTCAAGGACTTCATGGAGGCCGGTAAGAAACGGCTCGCGCGTGATAGAGAACGGGCTGCAAACACGGACTAAGTGAAGGAGCTGCGTCGTGAGGCCAAAGATCTGAAGGAGGTCGTGGCCGAGCAGACGCTCGAACTACGTCTTCTCAAAAAGAGCATGTACCACGGTGGGGGCGACTGCGAGTGAGGTACCCTGCATCTGAGAAGTTAGGGATCATCCGCCTGGTCGAAGAAAGCCACCTGTCAGCGCGCCTAACGCTGGCTAAATTGGGCATCCCCAGCACCACGTTCTACCGCTGGTACGAACAGTTTCTGCATCGCGACGAGGCCGGATTGCAGGATCAATCTCCCAAGCCATTAGCATGTTGTAAGAAGGGTACGCGCTACCTGAAAATATAGTGCATTTGCATTTATACGCATCCGGTTATTGTGCTTTTGGGCGCATGAAATGCAGAGAACTACCTAATTTTCCCAATGCTGAACACCAAACCTGTGTTCGAAGTGCAACAAACTATAACGCATAATGTAGTCGCATTATCTTATAGTAGCTTAATTATAATCTCACTCCTAAAGCCATACGAGACACACATTCAAAAATT
>CAJQLP010000171.1 GCA_905479205.1 uncultured Luminiphilus sp. | reverse complement strand
TTATGGTCGACATCTAGCTTGCGGATGCGACGAATGCGCTCCATGGCCTGTTTATCACCAATGTGACAACCCAGCGCATAAGCAGAGTCGGTTGGGTAGGCGACCACCCCACCTTTTCGGATAATCGCCGCTGCCTGGCTGATTAACCGCGCCTGGGGATTTTCAGGGTGAACGGCAAAAAACTGACTCATAGCAGCGTCTCCCATACAGCAGGCATATCCCCCGCAATCGCAGCCTCGACGCCAAGTGCAGCGCCATATTGCCAGTCTCGGTGGAAATCACTCCCCGCTGATGCCTGTAAACCACACTGACCAGCCAACTGCTTTAGGCGCGCTGTTTCATCGTCGGTTTGGCGCCCATTCAAAATCTCCAGAGCAACACCACCAAGCGCTTTAAAATCTTGGCACAAGGCATTTAACTTCATTCGAGTGAATTTGTACTTTAGAGGATGCGCAAGTATCGCCATCCCGCCGGATTCGACGATAGTGGTGACAGCAGACTCAAGCGTTGGCCAAAACGTCTTAACATCACCGATCTTGCCTTGGCCTAAGTACTTATCGAAGGCGCTATTCATGCTGCTAACATGCCCTTGGGCTACCATCCACTGTGCGAAATGCGGCCGGCCGATCTGCGAATCCCCAGCGATAGCCTGAGCACCCTCGAGTGCGCCAGGAATATTGCGCGCACCCAAACGCTCAGAAATTTTTACTGCACGTTCGTTACGGGCCAAGGTTAAACGTTGCAGTATCGCCACCATCGCAGGCGCGGCTGGATCAAAACCCAAACCCACCACATGAATCGTAGTGCCGCCCCAGACGCAGGAAATCTCAACGCCCGGGACAAGCTCAATGCCGGAAAGATCAGCCGTTTGCGCAGCGTGGTAACCTGCGAGCGTATCGTGATCGGTGATCGCTAAAGCAGCGATACCCGCCTCGCGTGCTCGCGCAATTAACACTGCCGGCGCCAATTCACCGTCAGAGGCGTTAGTATGCGTGTGGAAGTCAATCAACAAGGTCACTACACTCTACGTTTGCGTTTAGACTGCCTAGCGTAACAGAGATCGACCATACTGCCTGTCATCTGACGTCCGCCTCGGAAGCTTTCATGAAACAAATTATTGAGTTTATACCCATCATCCTATTCTTTGCCGTTTATCAAATGGATGGCCAGACCGTTGACATTGCCGACGTCAGCTACACGATCGACGGTATTTTTACTGCCACGGGCGTCTTAATCGCCGCCACGTTGCTCCAACTGCCCCTGGTATGGCTCATTTCCGGTGAGCTCGAAAAGCGTCTGCTTTGGACCAGCGCTATGGTTATAGTCTTTGGAGGAGCGACGCTCCTGCTACGAAATGAGCTATTTATTCAATGGAAACCTAGTATTATTAATTGGGGGATGGCGATCGCCTTCGCAGGCTCTCAGTTTATTGGGCACCGGAATTTACTCGAACGAATCATGGGCTCACAGCTGTCGCTTCCGAGCGCCGTTTGGTCGCGGGTTTGCTGGGTCTGGGTGGCGCACTTTACGGTCGTTGGCGCGCTCAACCTTGTTGTCGCGTATCGATTCGAGGAATCCACATGGGTCGCCTATAAACTCTACTCGAGTATTGGCTTTACCCTGTTTATCATGGTGGTCACTGTGCTGATGATCAGCCCCTCGCTAAAGAAAAACTCGAAACAGGGTTCGGTTGAGACTGAATTCCATCCTTAATCCGACTACGGTCAGGAGAATGCAATGCCGTTTTTGAAGTACTGCCCACCCCTTACGATCCTTGTACTTATTACTGGACTGCTGGCCCCCGCGACCAGCTTCAGTCAGGACACTCGCTACGTTAGCGACAAGCTTTTTGTCCCCATGCGAAGTGGCGCAGGCAGTGAGTATCGAATCATCCATAAAGGCATCTCGTCGGGCACGGCCATTACTGAATTCCAACGCACTGAAAACGGCGAGTGGGCTGAAGTGGAGACACCTGGCGGCACTCGCGGCTGGATGCGTACGCAGTTCATTCAGGCTGATCCGCCTGCCGCCATGCTTCTGACGCAATTTGAAGACCAACTCGCAGAGGTGAAAGCTGAGCGGGACAAGATGCGAGCCTCGTTGTCCGTGACCGCAAGTGAAGCCTATGAAGCAGGAGATGCTGCACAGGCACTTCGTACAGAACTGACAGCCACCCAAGAAGAGCTTATGGAGATTAAGCGTGTATCGGGCGCCGCCATCGAACTTGATCTGCAGAATCGTAATCTCAGTGAAGAGCTAGAGACGCAACGCGCGGAGACGGAGCTTCTTCGATTAGAAAATATTCGCTTGCAAGAGCGCATTGGTAATAACCAAATTTTAGATGGGGCTATCGCAGTCTTACTAGGCGTGATCATTGCCTTTTTAGCACCGCGCCTCATACCTAAAAAACGCCGAGCTGACGGCTGGGCCTAAGGAGAAATCAACCATGACGGCACTGTACAAGCGCATCACTCTCGCGACCTCTTTACTTTTAAGTATTCTGAGCACTACTGTGAATGCGCAAGAAAGCACAGACACACCCTATGTGCGTTTAGAGACGAGCATGGGCGGTATCACGCTCAAGCTCTACCCCGAGAAAGCCCCCATCACAGTCGCGAACTTTCTTGACTACGTTGACAGTGGACACTATGACAATACGGTCTTTCACCGTGTAATCAGCAATTTCATGGTCCAAGGCGGCGGCTTTGACACAGACTTGGTGGAGAAACCCACTAAAGATCCAATCGTCAATGAAAGTAAAAACAAGCTGCACAATATTCGCGGTTCTGTCGCAATGGCACGAACGAGCGACCCAGACTCGGCATCGGCTCAATTTTTTATCAATCAGCGCAGTAACTTGAGGCTCGACTGGGCACCCGGCAAAGTGGGTTATACAGTTTTCGGAGAAGTCGTTGATGGCATGGGCGTCGTCGATTTTATATCCACCGCAAAGACAGGCCCTGCGACAGCAACGACAAGCCAGGGGCAAGCCACCTTCGGTGATGTGCCAGTCGACGCCATTGTGCTCAAGAAAGCACTGCGAGTAAGCGCCCCTTGACCGACTTAAGCATCAATCTCAACAAAATCGCGCTGATTCGAAATAGTCGAGACACGACTATTCCCGATGTTGTTGAACACGCCCAGCTATGTATTGGTGCTGGCGCCGACGGTATCACCGTGCACCCGCGTCCCGATCAACGACATATTCGCGCACAAGACTGCTTCAGCCTAAAAGATAATATTCAGGTCGAACTCAATATAGAGGGCAATCCTTTTACGGAAGCTAGACGATCCGACCGGCAAGGAGTGAGTGACTACCCAGGTTTTATGGCGCTTATTGAGGCTGTCAGACCCGCTCAGGCGACCCTAGTACCCGATGGTGACGGTCAGTTAACATCTGACCATGGTTTTAACCTCGATCAAGACGCCGATCGGTTAGTACCCATTATTTCACAACTGAAAGCGTGGGGCTGCCGCGTAAGCCTATTCATGGACCCCACACCAGACGCCATGTTGAAAGCGCGGGCAATTGGTGCAGATCGGGTCGAGCTCTATACAGAAGAGTATGCACGCGCACATGCAGATGGCCAGTGGAAGGCAGTTTATAAGCGCTATCTTCAGGCTGCAGAAGCGGCACATAACGCCGGTCTAGGTATCAATGCCGGTCACGATCTCAACCTAAAGAATTTGCCAGACTTCCAGATACCCCATTTAGCGGAAGTCTCCATTGGTCATGCATTTACTGTGGATGCGCTGCGCTATGGTATTGCGAGTGCTATTAAGCGCTATCAAACCGCCCTGAATCCAACACGTTCTAGCTGATGAATGATTTGCCGACGCCCGAGGGTGAATTTACCGAATTACCCCCATACATCGTGCCGCATAGCCAGGAGCCGATCCGCATACTTTATGAAGACAACCATTTATTAATCATCGACAAACCGCACTTATTATTGAGTGTTCCCGGGCGACATCCGATTAATTTTGACAGCCTTATTTTACGGCTGGAACCTCATTATCCGGGGGTCACCGCCGTTCATCGGCTTGACCTCGACACCAGCGGCCTGATGATTGTTCCGAGAACCCGAGAGGCGCTAGCCGGAGTGGCGCGGCACTTTCAAGCTCGAGCAGTTAGCAAAGAGTATCGGGCGCTAGTATGGGGTTCAGTCGCCGACGATAAGGGCACCATTGACCTGCCTATTGCCCGTGACTGGGTCAATCGCCCCAAGCAAATGATTTGTGCTGAAACTGGGAAATCGTCGATCACCCACTATGAGGTGCTTGAGCGACAATCCAATGCGACCTTGTTGCGATTAACACCGGAAACAGGTCGCTCGCACCAACTGCGTATTCACTTGAGAGAGCTTGGCCATCCGATACTCGGCTGCGATATGTACGCTCATCCCGACGCGCTAGCTGCGACCCCACGCTTATGCCTGCACGCAACACGACTCAAGTTTCTCCACCCTATTACCCAGACATGGCTCGCGGCGGCATCACCCGCCCCTTTTGATGCTAAAGGTGTACGTAATTATCGTCCCGGCTAGTCCGCTTGGCCCTGCCAACACGTATTGACTACTATGATGGTGCGCAACTAACAAGGCAACGAACGTGGTTAATAGCTCCGAGAAAAACGGCTCACAAATTATCATCGTCCAACCCAATCACTCCTCTACTTGGCGGAATAATTTGTGGGCACTGCTGGCAATTTCGGTCCCTTCCTTGGGCGCGGCGATTGGCTTCACCCTGGCGGGTGCCTGGCCAATTCTTCCGTTTGCGGGCGCAGAGCTCGGGGCGCTCGCCGGGGCGTTGTATTACGTTAATTGGAAATTACAGTACCGTCACGTTATTACCTTGGGCGACAGCCACGTACGCATTGACAAGGGCCACTACGCACCAAAGCGCACGTGGACCCTACCTCGTGATCAAGCGAGTTTAGCGATTACCCCTGAGAAACACCCCTGGGACGGTCCTTCTGTCGCTATTCACTGCCGAGAAAATCACGTGGTGGTCGGCGAATTTCTTAACCGCGAAGACGCCCTAGCCCTGCTCGCCCTTCTCCGTAAAGAGCTGCGCACCCGAACATTTAGCCGAGAAGACACTCGCACACTTTAAATACTCGAGACCCATCGCCTGCACGGGTACAATCACACCACTATCCACGCCACTATCTGCCACAGGCCCACCTTATGTCCGCTAATCGCCCCTCCAGCACAGCCAAAGTTGGCTTCGTATCGCTTGGTTGCCCAAAAGCTCTGGTCGACTCCGAGCGAATATTGACCCAGCTTCGCCTAGATGGGTACGAGGTGACGCCAAACTATGACGATGCTGGCGTCGTGATTGTAAATACCTGTGGCTTCATCGACAGTGCAAAAGCCGAATCACTCGCAGCCATTGGGGAGGCCCTCGAGGAGAACGGCCGCGTTCTGGTTACGGGCTGCATGGGCAAAGGGGACGATGCCCAGCGCATCCTCGCTGAACACCCAAAAGTTCTTGGTATAACGGGCCCCGCTGCCTACGAAGAAGTGCTTGGCGAAGTACGCCGCGTGCTACCCAACACTCGCACGCCCAACCCTTTGATTGACTTGGTTCCCGCACAAGGCGTGAAGCTTACGCCGCGCCACTATGCCTATTTGAAAATTTCAGAAGGCTGTAATCACCGCTGTAAGTTTTGCATCATTCCCAATATGCGCGGCGACCTGGTGAGTCGCCCAATTGGCGAGATCATGAAAGAAGCTGAAGGCCTGGCTCGAGCTGGCGTGCGTGAACTGTTAGTTATTTCACAAGACACCAGTGCCTATGGCGTGGATATTAAGTACAAGAATGATTTTTGGAACGGGCGGCCGCTGAAATCAGACTTACAAACACTGGCAGAGACCCTCGCAGAATTTGGGATTTGGGTGCGCCTCCACTACGTCTATCCTTACCCTCACGTCGACAAACTCATTCCGCTCATGGCTGAAGGTAAGATCCTTCCCTATCTCGACATTCCACTCCAGCACGGCAGTCCCTCAGTGCTTCAGCGTATGAAGCGCCCTGCCGCTGCGGAAAAAACTCTTGAGCGGATACATCAATGGCGTGAAATGTGTCCCGAGTTAACTCTGCGCAGCACATTTATTGTCGGTTTTCCCGGCGAGACCGATCAAGAGTTTGACGAGCTTCTCGACTTTATCGAGGAAGCGGAGCTCGATCGCGTTGGCTGTTTTCAGTACTCACCCGTCACCGGTGCCGCGGCCAATGACCTCCCGGATCAAATTCCCGACGATGTGAAGCAAGCGCGCTGGGACACCTTTATGGCCGCCCAACAGGCAATCAGTGCCGATAAGCTTCAGCGAAAAATAGGCACCACTATTGAAGTGCTTATTGACCATGTGAGCGATGATGGTGCCCTCGGTCGCTCAATGGCAGACGCGCCTGAGATTGACGGCGTCGTACACCTACCGGGCGCAACCGATTTACAACCCGGCGATTTCGTTCAAGGTGAAGTCACCGCCGCCGATGAATACGATCTCTGGATCGGCTGAGCGTGAACATTGTTCTACTTGAATCCGAAGACTGGCTCGATGAAACGCGAGTACAATTGCTGGGTCGGCGACATCAGCACCTCCATAAGATTCTCAAGGTAAAGGTTGGCGATACGCTACGCGTGGGCGCACTCGGCGGCATGCGCGGTGTTGCTCGTGTCATGGCCTGCGATCAAGAAAGCGCTGAGCTTTGGGTGACGCTTAACGCTCCGCCACCGCCCCGTCACCCTTTTAAAGTTGTTTTGGCGCTACCTAGGCCCAAGATGTTACGGAGGGTGCTACGCAGCTGCGCCGAATATGGCATTGCGGAGCTACATTTGGTTAACAGCTACCGTGTCGAGAAAAGCTTCTGGCAAACGCCGCTTCTGGGCAAAGATCGAATTGACGAGGCGCTTCGCGCAGGCTTAGAGCGCAGTGGCGACACGATTCTCCCCAAGGTCGTGTTACACACCCGTTTTCGCCCTTTTATGGAAGATCAACTCAACGGTATTGCCGGGCATGCGCCAATATACTGCCTGCACCCCGGGGAGCATGGGCCGCTACCCGCAGACACGGGCCTAGAAGCGACAGTACTTATAGGGCCCGAAGGCGGCTTTATACCCTTCGAAGTAGAGCTTGCCCAGCAAATAGGGGCGTCGCTACGCCACCTTGGTGATCGGATACTCAGCGTCGACACGGCCGTCAATGCGGCGCTAGCGCGTGAGTTACCCGGATCAAATTAGCCCATTATTTAAGCGTCGGCTGCCACTCCGGTACCAATAAGACATGCAACCCCGGTCCCTCCAATCCCACAGTAACCACCGGGATTTTTATGCAGATATTGCTGGTGATAGTCCTCCGCATAATAAAACGGTGTGACCTCAGTAATCTCGGTAGTGATCTCACCGAACCCTGCCGCCTTTAAACGGGCCTGATAGTCCACCTTTGACGCTTCGGCTGCGGCTTGCTGCTCAGTGCTAAACGTATAAATACCCGAGCGGTACTGGGTGCCGTAATCGTTCCCCTGACGCATGCCCTGTGTCGGGTTATGATTTTCCCAAAATACTTTTAACAGCTCGGCATAGCTGACCTCTTTTGGGTCAAAGACAACCAACGCCACTTCGTTGTGACCAGTCTGTCCAGAACACACTTCTTTATAGTCTGGATTCGGTGTCATGCCCGCTGAATAACCTACCGCGGTGGTGTATACGCCCGGAATATTCCAGAAAATTCGCTCGACGCCCCAAAAGCAACCCATGCCAAAAATCGCCTGTTGTAAGTGCTCAGGGAATGGCGGGCACAGTGGTGTAGCCAAAACCGCGTGGACATTGCCGATTGCCATCGGCGTCTCTCTGCCGGGCAACGCTGACGCAGCATCGGGCAGCGCGTGTTTTTTACGAATATCGAATAAACCCATGATTTAACTCCTCAGCAAGGGCATACGCTAAATACACGACCACCCTGTGACTTTAGGATCGACTATAGCGACTGTTTAAACTAAGTGGGGGCAATCCGCTCAAATAACAAGCCGTGGATTCCGGGCAAGGGGGGCTGAAGAAAAGTAGCGCTCTGAGCAACCAGCTGGTACTTGACGGCTTGGTCAGATCGCGGTCTCATCAGAGCACGCTTAGTCATACAACACATTGAGTCATCTAAACGGTAGCCCCCATTTCAAACCAATATCCCACAAAGAAGACCAATAATGCCGTCAGCGCATTTCTAAGCAAAGCTCGCGCCATCAGAACGGTAGCAAAGCGTCAGCCCCGATTGCTGTTTGCTCTCGATGCAACCGCGAGTCGCGAACCATCTTGGCAACAGGCCATGCAACTCCATCGCGAGATGTTCGCTGCCGCACAGTCGGGCACTGGGCTCGCTATCCAGCTTTGCTATTACCGCGGTTTTGGAGAGTTTCAACACAGTCCTTGGTTGACCTCTGCGAACGAGCTATTAGCGCATATGGAAGCAGTGACCTGCCTAGGTGGCGCTACTCAAATCGCTCGACTGCTTAAGCATTATTTAAATGCAGCGACACCGGCCACCCCCGTTCGGGGACTCGTTTTTATCGGTGACGCCGTCGAGGAAAGCCACTCGCAACTGCTGAATTTAGCCGCTCAATGCCGTGTACGTAATCAGCCGCTCTTTCTGTTTCAGGAGGGCACGAACACAGAGGTAGCGGCCCTTTTTGAGCAAATGGCGCAATTAAGTGGTGGAGTTTACGCACGCTTCGATCACAATAGCGCTCATCGGCTCAAAGAACTGCTAGGCGCGGTGGCGAGATACGCACAAGGTGGGCGAATTGCACTCACCAGTTCGGGTCGCGAGGGTGATAAACTACTGCTTGATCAATTGCCCAAAAAACCATCGCCCTAATGTGTTAGGAAGTTCGTTCAGCCTGCTGCATTAGCCGACCGATAACCTGCGAATTGAACAAGGTGTACCGTGCCTAGACTAATACTGTTACTAGCTATTGCGATCGCGCTATTCATCCTAGTGAAGCGCGTACAAGCTATGCCACCTCACAAACGACGCTCGGGTTACGTCCAGCTGATTTTAGGCGCGGCCGCAGTCGCGGCTCTACTACTCGCACTGACCGGAAAAATGCATTGGATCGGCGCGGCGCTAACCGGGCTCGCGGTTGTATTGAGGCAATCTCTGCCTATTTTGATTAGGGCGTTCCCGCACCTGAACCAGTGGTGGCAGCGCCGGCAGGGTAATGCCAATGGCCAGCAGTCGGAAGTTAACAGTGCGATTTTACGCATGAAGCTTGACCACAGCAGCGGCGAGTTGTCGGGCGAAGTCATCTTGGGGCCGTTCAAAGACTGGCTGCTTAGCGAAATGACGCGCGACCAGCTTTTGAGCCTCCTCGACTATTGCCGAAGTGAAGACGAAGATTCGACGCAGCTTTTGCTGAGTTATCTTGAGCAGCGCTTCCCCGACGGCATGGGCGACGACGCAGACCACGGTGACCAAGCGCGGCCCTCACAAACAGAGATGAATCGCAGTGAGGCTCTCGCCATTTTGGGTTTAACCGAGGAGGCAAGCGAAGAAGATATCGTACAGGCTCATCGCAGTCTTATTCAAAAATTGCACCCGGATCGCGGCGGCAATAACTATCTCGCAGCAAAGATCAATGAAGCCAAAGATTTCTTAACCCGATAAGTAACAACTAAGCCTGTTACTGATTTATCCATATAATTTATTCAAGCAAGGGAACGTCTACACCATGAGCAATGTTTACATCATCCGTAATCACGATGGCCATTATTGGGGGCGCGGTAAGCGCTGGGCAGATGGCCGCGATGTGAGCAAAGTCATGCACTTCCCACACCACGACGAAGTCGCAAATACCGTATTTGAGCTGAGTTCGAAAGACACCGCGCTACGCTGCGAAACCGTGGCATTAGAACTGAGCGAGGGAAAATTACCCCCGCTTGATGTCTCGATGGTGCCTCTACCAGACGATGCGATTGATCAACTCCCCCTTGAAAATTCCGAACAAGCGCCTATTACTGAGGAACAAGCCGCAACTGACGAGCAAACCGCGGCTACTGTGGAGAATTAAACATGCGCATACTTCTTTTTCTCGCAACCAATTTAGCTGTTTTGGTGCTTGTCAGCCTGATCTTCAACCT
>CAJQLP010000170.1 GCA_905479205.1 uncultured Luminiphilus sp. | reverse complement strand
TGCCGGTCCATAGTAATACCTATATGGGCGGTTAACTTAAGGCCCAATCGGTCTTGGTTTAGCAGCGTCACTTTTGCTTTTATAAGTCCTTCCTGTTCTAGTCTTTTGATCCGCCGAGCGCAGGGGGTGGGGCTTAATCCCACACGCTCTGCTAGCTCAAGATTAGTGAGGCTGGCATCACGCTGGAGTAAATCCAATAGCTTTTTGTCTGTTCTATCTAACTCGTCTTTACTCATTATTCAGCCTTAAAAACTAATAAATTGTATAATAATAGAGAATATAGCTCATTAATCGCCATATGTGGGTTCTATTTGGTGATTTAGTGCGCCTGCTTAGGTTTACACTACGCGCTCATTAGCGTGCTTAAAGGCCATCAGTATGGGTTTCTCAGAAGACCAGCATTATGACTTCAGTAAATATCGCCCCTTCAAGCCTGTGGCTAGGGTGGCGCGCCGCTGGCCTGATCAAGTGATAGAGAAAGCACCGATTTGGTGTTCTGTGGATCTACGCGATGGTAATCAAGCGTTGGTTGAGCCCATGAATGCAGCACAGAAGCTACGTTTGTGGGAGCAGCTGGTGGCCATTGGCTTTAAAACTATCGAAGTGGGATTCCCTTCGGCGTCTACGCATGACTTCGATTTCTTGCGCAAACTTATTGAAGAGAACCGCATTCCTGACGACGTGACCGTTCAAGTTCTTGTTCAGGCACGGAAAGAGCTGATTGAGCGCACATTCAAGGCGCTCGAAGGCGCTAAACGTGCGGTGGTGCATTTTTATAATTCGACGTCCACGGTCCAGCGTAGAGATGTGTTCGGCCTGGATCGTCAGGGGATTATCGATATTGCTGTTGCTGGCGCTGAGCTTGTTAAGGCCGAGGCCCATAGCTACCCCGATACCGAATGGATATTTGAGTATAGCCCTGAGAGTTTCACTGGGACTGAGCTCGATTTCGCTGTAGAAGTTTGCGACGCTGTTAGCGCGGTGCTTGCGCCCACTCCCGACAAGCCTGTGATTATTAATTTGCCTGCGACGGTTGAGATGAGCACACCCAACGTTTATGCGGACCAGATTGAGTGGTTCTGTGATCATGTGAAAAATCGCGAATCACTTCTGATCTCACTCCACACTCACAACGATCGCGGTTGTGCGGTAGCGGCTGCTGAACTCGGTGTTATGGCCGGCGCTGACCGTGTCGAGGGCACGCTAATGGGTAATGGCGAGCGCACGGGTAACATGGACATTGTCACTATGGCGATGAACCTCTATAGCCAAGGCATCGATCCAGAGCTTGATTTCCAACACATGGACGAAATCATTAGTGTTGTCCGAGAGTGTACTCAATTACCGGTGCACCCTCGTCACCCCTACGCTGGAGAACTCGTGTTCACGGCCTTCTCGGGTAGCCATCAAGACGCTATTAATAAATGTCTGGCGCGCCGGGGGGAAAATGACCCGTGGGACGTTGCGTACTTGCCCATCGACCCGTCCGATATTGGTCGCACTTACCAAGAGGTCATTCGGATCAATAGTCAGTCTGGCAAGGGCGGTGTGGCCTACGTGCTAGCGCGGGATTATGGTTTGGAGTTGCCTCGCTGGCTTCAGATTGATTTCAGTTCTTCGGTCCAGAAGCTCGCCGAGGAAAGTGAGTCAGAAGTCGCAGCCGACGCTATTTTTGCCCTCTTTGAGCAAACCTATCTGCAGCCAGGTAGCGGCTGGTCTTTGGGTGATTACCAGCTGGCCCGCGAAGATGGCGTGGATGCGTTGGTTGCGAATTTGCAGACCCCCGATGGTGAGACGCAAATTAATGGACGCGGTAATGGCGTCGTCGATGCTTTTACCAACGCGCTGGAAGCCCTAACGGGTAAGAAAATTGTCGTTGTTGAGTACTCTGAGCACACCTTAGGACAAAGTGCCGATGCAGAAGCGGTTTGTTACGTCCAACTTAATATCGAGGGTGCGCGCCCCTGCGGTGTCGGTCGAAGCCACGATATTGTGCAGGCCTCTCTGGCGGCGATTATATCGGCGTTGCGTGGATACGGTTTATTTGCAGCGGCGGCGGCCTAACAGCCGTTAATCACATAGTGTCGGAGCGGCATCCCTGTGTAACAATGAAGTCGTTGTTGTAACAGGGTCGAGCACCTTCGGCAAATGGCTACAAACGAAAACAAACATCCCGCTTATGATTCAACACGCATAAGCGTCTGGTCGAGACTTAAGACTGAAATCTTTCAGTCGGACTTTCTTGCGCCTATGGATGTCGACCTCCAGGATGTGCAATTCACGCGCCGGGTGTCGGTTTATCGCTTGATGCTCCTATTAATGCTGACCTCAGTCGGCACTATTGTCATCGAGAGCCTTCTTTTTGCACCACTCACGGCATCTATTATTTGGGTGTCTTTGTTGGGCTGGTTGTTACTCGCAGCCACTGCGTTATGGCTGCACAGGCACAGTCGTATTTTAGTCCCCCCCATTTTAGCCCTTGGATTCAATATTGGGATTGTATTATGGGCCTCTGCTATGGGGGCTTCACATCAAACCTTGTGGCTCTTTCCCTTGATGATCGGGCTGGCGGGCCTGTTGCCCACAAGCGTAGCTTTAATTATCGGCATGACAACACTGTGCATTTTTATGTGGACCGAGGGCTTAAACCGTGAGCCTCAAGAGCTGGCACAAACGGCCGCACTGTTTGCCACGTGGGTAATATCATTGGCCGTGATGAGGCTGATGACCCATCAAGCTGATCAGCTCGCTGACTTGGCCTTAAGCGACCCCTTAACGGGCGCGTATAACCGCCGGTATATGCAACCGCAGGCGACACGCAGTCTGGCTGATTATCAGCGTTACGCGCGACTCTCTTCGTTACTGATGGTCGATATCGATCACTTCAAGTTGATTAATGATAGCTTTGGCCATGCGGAAGGCGACCGTGTGCTTAAGGCAATCGTTAGTCTTATCGATAATCGAATTCGAGGGGTCGATATGCTGTTTCGCCTTGGTGGTGAAGAATTCGTTATTCTGCTGACTGAGGCTGGCGCGCTGACCGCGACAAAGATAGCTGAGGAACTGCGTATTAGTATCTCCAAAATGGAAACAACTGTCGGCCGCCGAGTGACTGTGAGTATTGGCGTCTGTGATGTGACTTTGGCAGAGTCCGCAGAAGACTGGCTTACTAAGGTCGATGAGGCTATGTACACAGCTAAACAGCAAGGCCGTAACCGTGTATACACACTGCAATCAACCAGTACCCCTGATGCGAAAATTTCGAGCACCTTGCCGATCTGGCGTTAAGCGATTCGCGCAATTAACCGTTCTGGCTGGTCTATTAGTGCTGGGCGGTTGCTCCAGTACGACCTTTTTTTACAATCGTATTGATACCTTGATTACCTGGTATGTCGATGATTATGTGGATCTCACTCGCGATCAGGATGCCGCGTTCGGACAACAGCTTGATGTCCTGCACATGTGGCATCGTCAAGAGGAGTTACCCCAGTACATTGTGCTGTTAAATGATATTGACCGGGCTTTAGATAGCGACTTGGGTCAATCAGACATAGATTACCTCTACACAGGTTTTCAGGATGCCGCTGAGCGCCTGCGACAAGCAGCTACCTCGTTCGCCCTCGATTTTGGTGAGCAATTGTCCCAAGAGCAACGATTGGAGTTTATTGCCGCCATGCGCGAGAGGCAGCAAGAGTGGTATCAGGAGCGCTCTGAAATGGACGACGATGCGTATCGCGATTATTTACAGGATCGATTTGAAGACAATCTTGGCGAATTTTTAGGCCGCCTCGATAAAGCACAAAAAGCACTCATCGCCGGTTATGTTATAGATTTTGTACCTATGCACGAGCAGTGGCATGATCAGCGCACGCAATGGGTTGACGAGCTAGAGCAGGTATTGCGATCGGAGCCAGAAGAGTGGCGGGAGCCCGCCTCCGCAGTTATTGAGTCTTGGGATGAGCGGCAGACTGACGCCTATTTAGCGATTTTCCAGCATAACCGCGATCTCAGTAAGCGCTTGACTAGAGACGTTGTAAATAGCCGCACTGAAAAGCAAAACCGCCGGTTACGGCGGTCGATTACCAGCTATCGTGAGGACTTTGAGGCTCTGATCTTAGTTGATTGAATGACGCTCTTAGTCATCCAGTAAGCTAAGATCTCGCACCGCGCCTGTATCTGCACTGGTTACCGTTTTTGCATAGAACTTAAGTGCAGCGCTGACTTTTCTGGGTCGCTTACACATAGGCTGCCATGGCTTCGAGCGTGCTTCCATCGCTGTGCGACGTCCCGCTAGAGTCTCTGCATCGATACGAAGATTGATTGTGCGATTGGGGATATCGATGTCAATAATGTCACCTTGTTCTACCAATGCGATTCCACCTCCGGCGGCCGCCTCGGGCGATGCGTGCCCGATGGAGAGGCCGGAGGTTCCACCTGAGAAGCGCCCGTCCGTGACCAGAGCGCAGGCAGCGCCGAGGCCTTTAGATTTCAGGTAACTGGTAGGGTAGAGCATTTCCTGCATGCCCGGCCCACCCTTCGGCCCTTCATAGCGGATGACCACCACATCACCGGCTTTCACTCTGTCCTCAAGAATATCGGCCACCGCATCTTCCTGGCTTTCGCAAACGTGGGCCGGACCTGAAAAAATCAAGATATTGTCGTCAACCCCCGCAGTTTTCACGACGCAACCGTTCTCGGCAATGTTGCCAAACAGCACCGCAAGGCCACCCTCGAGTGAGTAAGCGTTCTCAAGACTCCGTACACAGCCATTTTCTCGATCGAGATCAAGACTAGGCCAGCGAGTACTTTGGCTGAAGGCTGTTTGGGTCGGTATGCCTGCTGGTCCCGCTGAAAACAATTCGCGGACAGCATTATCGTCGGTTACCGCAATATCCCAAGTGGCTAGTGCTTCGCCCAGTGTTCGTGAATGCACGGTGTGGGTGTCCGTGCGAAGTAGGCCGGCTCGCGCGAGCTCACCCAAGATCGCCATAACACCGCCCGCACGGTGCACGTCCTCCATGTGGTACTTCGGCGTACTTGGAGCCACTTTACAGAGCTGTGGCACCTTTCTGCTGAGTCGGTCGATATCGTTAAGTGTGAAATCGAGCTCAGCTTCTTGTGCAGCGGCTAACAGGTGCAAAATGGTGTTGGTTGATCCACCCATGGCGATGTCTAAACACATGGCATTCTCAAATGCTTGCCGATTTGCTATGCGTCGCGGTAAGGCTGTTTCGTCATCTTGCTCATAGTACCGTCGCGCCAAGGAGACGATTTGACGCCCCGCGCGTTTGAATAATTTTTCCCGATCAGCGTGGGTCGCGAGTAGTGAGCCATTGCCCGGTAAACTCAGGCCAAGGGCTTCGGTAAGGCAGTTCATGGAGTTGGCGGTGAACATGCCCGAACAGGAGCCACAGGTCGGACAGGCTGAGCGTTCGTACTCTTCTACCGTTGCATCATCGGCCGAGCTATCAGCAGCAATGACCATGGCATCAACTAAGTCGAGCTTATTCTCTGAAAGCGCGGTCTTCCCTGCTTCCATAGGTCCGCCCGACACGAAAATTGCGGGAATATTCAGCCGCATCGCTGCATTGAGCATGCCGGGCGTGATCTTATCGCAATTGGAGATACATACCATGGCATCTGCGCAGTGCGCGTTGACCATGTATTCGACGGAATCAGTGATGATGTCCCGCGACGGTAAGCTGTAGAGCATACCGTCGTGACCCATGGCGATACCATCGTCGACGGCAATGGTGTTGAACTCTTTGGCGACGCCTCCCGCTGCTTCAATCTCTCTGGCGACTAGCTGGCCGAGATCTTTCAAATGCACGTGTCCAGGTACAAATTGAGTGAAGCTGTTGACCACTGCGATGATGGGCTTGTTGAAGTCATCGTCCTTCATTCCGGTGGCGCGCCAGAGTGCACGCGCGCCTGCCATATTTCGGCCTGAGGTGGAGGTTTTAGATCGGTACTGGGGCATGGGAGTGAACCTGTCGTTTACATCGCGTGCAAATAGTAGCAGACCCCGCAGCCGATCGCGCTGCTTGGGCCATGGAGAAACAACTATTTATCGCTTTAATTGATGGGCTTTATAAGCACCTTAGAGTTGCGCTGCAGGTTGTAAAGTTGCTGCCGTGCCGCTGGCAGGCAATCAAGAGTGCTCTCGCGAAAACCTTGTTCTTGAAACCAATGACTCGTTTGAGTGGTTAGCACAAACAGGGTGGTTAAACCTTGGGCCGACGCTTCTGTTTTGAGTAATTCGAGCAGGTGTTCACCACGACCGCTACCTCGGTAGTCAGGGTGGCTGGCGATGCATGCGACTTCAGCCATCTTTTCTTCGCTAAAAGGGTAGAGTGCCGCACAAGCGATGATTCGATTATCCCGCTCTAGGACGCGAAAATTTCCGATCTCCTGCTCAAGCAGCTCTCGAGAGCGACGGACAAGTACGCCACTTTCTTCTAGTGGCCTTACGAGCTCGACGACGCCTGCGATATCGTCGACAGTTGCTGTTCGGGCACGCTCGAATTCTTGCGCACTTATCAGCGTGCCGATGCCATCGTGGGTGAAAAGCTCGTCAATCAAGGCGCCGTTACGTGCAAAGCTGATCATATGTGCTCGCGCCACACCTTGCTCACATGCTCGACACGCGGCGTCACGATGTGCAGCTTGTCCATCGGAACCGGTAGGCAGGGCCCGCGCAGATTCAATAGTGCATTGACGAACCAGCTGTCCGTCGGCGTCAATTAATCCTTCGTGCTCATCAAGCATAATCAACTTGTCTGCACCGGTTGCGATAGCAGCGGCGGTAGCGAGCTCATCCGCGCTTAGATTAAACACCTCGCCTGTGGGAGAAAACCCAAGGGGTGATAAAAGGACTATTGCCTGTTGGTCTAACGCGGCTGAAATGGCGACCGCGTCTAGTCGTCTCACGGCGCCGGTGAACTGGAAGTCGACTCCATCAACGATGCCTATGGGTCTCGCCGTTACAAAATTACCACTCACAACGCGGAGTCTTGCACCGCGCATGGGTGAATCCGGTAGTCCCATAGACAACTTACTTTCGAGCGTGAGTCGCTGCGCCGCGGTAACGTTGCGAACCACATTGAGTACGGCATGATCGGTGATGCGCACGCCTTTGTGCAGCCGGCTTTCGATACTTTGCTTAAGTAATTCTGCCTCAATGGCCGTCCGCGTCGCATGAACCAGTACTAGTCGGATTCCTAGAAGGTGCAACAGTGCAAGGTCGTGAATAATATTCTGGAACTGATTGCTTTCTAGCGCGCCATCCCCGAGGTATACCACAAACGTCCGGCCACGGTGGTTGCGGATGTAGGGCCCGGTATGTCTGAACCAGTCTATGTGATGATGCTGTTGTTCTATGGTAGGGGGCACGCTGATTCCCTTTTTCTAAAAACATGAAGCGTAACGGAAATGAGTAGGTCAGGTCTTGTCAAAAAAAAGTGTTTAGTGCCGCGCTATGACGTTCGCTAAAGCATATAAACAGTGCGCAATGACCCGTTTATATGCCGCTGTGAAAAAGGCGCCATAGCGGTAGGACAAACACGTTTGGCAACGTAAACTCAGCCTATGGATACTTACATAACATTGCCACCCGAATCACGTCTCGACGTTTTCTCTCTCGCTGAAGGGTTAACCCGCGCGGGGCGTTTGTCAGCAAAAAACCTAGCGCGGTTGCGCGGTCACACTGCATCCGCTGTCCATCCTTTGGTGCATCTGGCTGAGCTTAAATTATCTGATATGACCCGTCCCGGAGAGACTCTCAGCATGACCGATTTGCTGAGTTTTTTGTCGGAGCAGACTAAGCAGCAGGTTGTTGAAATTGATCCATTAAAAGTAGATGTCGCGACAGTGTCTGAAGTTATGTCCCAGGCGTTTGCGCAGCGTCATCAAATACTCGCTGTTGCTGTTACGGACACTGAAGTCGAGGTGGCGAGCGCTGAACCGTGGATTACACAGTGGGAGCGTGATTTAGAGCATGTTGTCAGGCGTCGGATAAAGCGTGTGCTCGCGGATCCGCGGGAGATAGCCAAACACACGAAAGAGTTCTATACCATGGCGCGCTCGGTTCAAGGGGCTCGCTCGAGAACTGGCGCCGGCCAGGGCCGCTTAGCAAACCTAGAGGCCATGCTGGAGCTGGGCGTCAAAGGTGAGCCGGATGCCAACGACCAACACATTGTTAGCGTGGTTGATTGGTTGTTGCAATATGCCTTCGAGCAGCGTGCTAGTGATATTCATATTGAGCCTCGACGGGATGTTGGTGTCGTGCGGTTACGTATCGACGGCGTCCTACATAAGGTCTACGAGCTACCCGCAGCCGTAGCCGCGGCTGTAACGAGTCGCTTCAAGATTCTCGGGCGGCTCGATGTCGCTGAGAAGCGTCGACCTCAAGATGGACGCTTAAAGACTCGAACGCCTGATGGCGCGGAGGTGGAGCTGCGATTGTCGACCTTACCAACGGCCTTCGGCGAAAAGCTGGTTATGCGAATCTTTGATCCAGAGGTGCTACTCAAGTCGTTTGAGGAACTGGGTTTGCGCGGCTCGGACTACGAGCGATGGGCGTCGATGACCAGCGCAGGGACGGGTATTGTGCTCGTTACAGGTCCCACGGGTTCTGGCAAAACAACGACGCTTTATTCCACGCTGCGACGTCTGGCTACACCCGAGGTTAACGTGTGCACAATCGAGGATCCTATTGAAATGGTTGAGCCTGCCTTTAACCAAATGCAGGTTAATCACACTATCGATCTCGATTTCGCATTTGGTGTACGCGCGCTCATGCGTCAAGACCCGGACATCATCATGGTTGGCGAGATACGGGACTTAGAAACCGCGCACATGGCTATTCAGGCGGCACTGACAGGCCACTTAGTGCTGTCCACGCTGCACACCAACGATTCTCCCGGCGCGATATCACGACTCATCGAACTGGGTGTTCCGGCCTTTCTCATTCGCGCCACGGTTCGTGGCGTAATGTCACAGCGCTTAGTCCGCACACTGTGTAACGACTGTAAGCGCCTTGAGGATACTGACGCGCCGGCATGGCAGGCCTTGGTAGGCGACTCTGATATGGCAATGCCTGTGGAGCTTTATCGACCCGTGGGCTGCAAGAGCTGCCGAGATACGGGGTACCGGGGGCGTGAAGGTATTTATGAGGTTCTCGTCGTCGATGCTGATCTTCAGGACACTGTGACCGACCAGCATTCCGTGAGAGTTATCAGAGAATCGGCCATTCAGGGTGGAATGGTGCCCTTGCGTCTTGCTGGCGCAGAGAAAATAGTGCGGGGCGAAACGACGATTGAAGAAGTGCTGCGAGTGGCCCCAGCAGAGGAGAGATAAGCAGTGTCGCATACTCCTGCGCTTACCCCTGTGCTTGCCGCACAGTTGCCTGGCTGTTGGGAGCGCCTGTCAGTAATAGCGGGTGACTCGGTAGCGCAGATTTTCCAGCAAGCTTTAGACGCGCGTGGCCTGCTCAGTGAGGTGGAGCGACTCATGGCGGTGTCGCCATTTTTCACTCAGCAGCTGGCACGCAATGTGTCTTGGGTGACACAGCAGCTAGATACTGATTGGCTAGAACGTCGTGATTGGCAGGCTTCCAATTGGGATGATGCGCTAACAGATTTTATTGACGGCGCGGACGACGAGGCTGACTACATATCTGCTTTAAGACGCTTTAGAAGCCGCGAAATGTTGCGTTTGGTGTGGCGGGATTTTAGTCATCGCGGTCAGCTAGAAGATACGCTCACTGATATAACAGAACTTGCTGACTGCGTTATTCGAAGTGCCGTCGAGCGAGCCAGTCGGCAGCATCATTCTCGCTTTGGAGTGCCCATTGGCGCCGATACGGGCGAGATTCAAACTCTAGCTGTTCTTGGTATGGGAAAGCTGGGTGGCCGCGAGTTGAATCTATCATCTGATATCGACTTGATTTTCACGTATCCAGAGTCAGGCACTACACAGGGCGGTAGGAATGAAATCTCTAATCAAGAGTTTTTCATTAAAGTAGGTCAATCGTTCATTCGTTACCTTGATGCACCCACAGTTGATGGCTTTGTATTTCGGGTTGATATGCGTCTTAGGCCTTATGGTGATAGTGGCCCATTGGTCTGCAATTTCGATTCTCTAGAGCTGTATTACCAGGAGCAGGGGCGTGAATGGGAGCGCTACGCGTTGATGAAAGCGCGCCCAATAACGGGCGGAGAGGCTGCGAGTAGAGCGTTGAAAGACTTAGTGCGCGCGTTTGTTTACCGCCGCTATACCGACTTTGGTGTGATCGATAGTCTGCGCGATATGAAAGCCATGATCACGTCGGAGATTCGACGCCTTGATTTGTCCGAGAATATTAAGAAAGGCGAGGGCGGTATTCGCGAGATTGAGTTTATCGCGCAGTGCTTGCAATTGATTCACGGTGGACGCACGCCTGATCTACAGGTGCGGGGAACCATGGCGGCACTCAATCTGCTTCAGATAAAAAACCTTTTAGAGCCCCAAGATGCTAAAAATTTGCTCAGTGCGTATAGCGGGTTACGCAACTGTGAGCATGCGTTACAAGGGATAGATGATAAGCAAACCCAGACTTTACCCACTGATGATTTATCGCGTGCACAAGTGGCGGAAATATTATTACTCCCTACCTGGGACCATGTTGTGCAAGCACTCGATCAACATCGAGGTCAGGTAGCGGAACAGTTTTCGCAGTTAATCACACCCTTAGAGAAGGCCGATGAAACACAAGTCATAGCACTGAGTTTCAACGATTTTTGTGCGGAGGCTTTAAGAAGTCTTGGGTTTGAGGCTCCTGAGCAAACGTGGAATCTCCTTGAGTCCTTTCTAAGCAGCTCGCGAATTGAATTGATCGAGGGCGAAGGACGCCGCAGGCTTGAGCGGTTTCTGCCGCGTCTGTGTGAAGCTGTATGCCGTTACGACGATCCCGATAAGGCGCTCGAACGGTTGCTGCCATTTGTCGGCGCGGTATCACGCCGAAGCGCGTATTTGGTGTTGCTTGAGGAGAACCCCGGGGCACTTAATCAGCTTATCGTTTTGTCACTCCAAAGCCCTTGGATTGTCCGTAAGTTATCCGAGCGCCCCGACTTGCTTGATGAGTTGCTAGATACTGATCGACTCAATACTGCCCCCGATCGTGTTGGTATGACGTCGATTGTGAGACAGCAACTACTGCGTATTCCCGAGGAAGACTTGGAGGAGCAGATGCTTGCTTTAGGTCGAATTAAAGACGGCCTTGTCTTACGGGTTGCGGCGAGCGAGCTATCTGGCTCATTGCCTATAATGAAAGTAAGTGATTACTTAACATTTTTAGCAGAAACGCTGTTGGAACAGGCGATCGCGGTTGCGAAGGCAGAGCTTGTCACTCGCCACGGTGAGCCTCAGGGGGATGATACCGGCTTTGCGGTACTCGGTTATGGCAAGCTGGGAGGAATTGAGCTCAGCTACGGCTCTGATCTTGATCTGGTGTTTGTTTATTCGGGTGGCGAGGGAGATACCGCAGGCCCGCGTGTGATCGATAACGTTAGGTATTACACGCGACTGGCTCAGCGTGTTGTGCATGTGCTTTCAACACAAATGGCATCGGGCCGTTTATATGAGATTGATCTTCGTCTCAGGCCTCATGGCGAATCGGGGCTGGTAGCGGTTTCACTCACGGGCTTCCAAAAATACCAATTGGAGTCAGCATGGACCTGGGAGCATCAGGCTTTAGTTCGTGCTCGCAGTGTTGCCGGAGATCGCGATCTGCTTCAAAAATTATCGGCTTTACGAGGTGATATTCTCAGGCAGCCGCGTGATCGTGAGCAGTTAAAAGCCGATGTCGTCGGTATGCGTCAGCGAATGCTCGATCAAGGAACGCGCCGGTTATCACTTGACGACGAAAGTTTCGACGTGAAATACGGTCTCGGTGGTATTGTCGACATTGAATTTGTGGTGCAATACGCAGTGTTAGCTTATGGCCATGTGTCGCCCGCGGTTACTCAGTGGTCCGACGTTGTGCGTATTCTTGAATCTCTTGAAGCAGAGGGTGTTATGTCTTCCTCTCACGCGGAGCAGTTGCGCGCCGCCTATCTTGAGTATCGATCCGTTGTGCACACCGCCGCGCTTGCTGATCGTGCGGCGGTTGCGAATAAGGCGCAATTTGCGCAGCACCTCGCGTCAGTTACCGCGATTAGAAACGAGTGGCTGCCGGGAATTAATTAACAACAGAGAATGAAACTAAAAGCCCATAAAGGGCGTGACAATAACGAGGAAACACCATGGACCTGTCCAAATTAGATGGGCAAATTTGGCTCGACGGCAAACTAGTACCTTGGCAAGAGGCCAAAGTGCACGTACTTACCCATACTTTTCACTACGGCCTGGGTGTTTTTGAAGGTGTGCGCGCTTATCAGACCGAGGACCACGGCAGCTGTATTTTCCGCCTTAAAGAGCACACCGATCGATTATTCGGCTCGGCAAAAATTCTGCAAATGGATATGCCATGGGATAAAGATACGCTGAACGAAGCGCAGCGAGAGGTTGTGCGGGTCAACGAATTACAGGAAGGTTATTTGCGACCTATGTGTTTTTTGGGATCTGAAGGCATGGGCTTGCGCGCCGATAATCTCAAAACCCACGTGATGATTGCGGCTTGGCCATGGCCGTCATACATGGATCCCGAAGCCCGCGACCGCGGTATTAAAGTTAAAACGTCAAGCTACACCCGCCACCATGTAAACATCACCATGTGCAAAGCAAAGGCGAACGGTAACTACATCAACTCTATCCTGGCATTACGAGAGGCGCTTGAGTCTGGCGCCGAAGAAGCCCTGATGCTCGACAACGAAGGTTACGTCGCCGAAGGCAGTGGTGAGAACTTTTTTATGATTCGCGATGGCATTATTTATACGCCGGATCTCACCTCTTGCCTCGACGGCATTACTCGCCGCAGTTTGTTCCAGATTGCTGCCGATGAAGGCTATGAAGTTCGCGAGCGCCGTATCACACGCGATGAAGTCTATATCTGCGACGAGGCATTCTTTACGGGCACGGCAGCGGAAGTAGTGCCTATCCGTGAATTAGATAACCGACCGATTGGTGAGGGTTGCCGGGGCCCGATCACGGAAAAGCTGCAGGCAATTTACTTTGAGGCAGTACGAGGCAAGCAGGCTCGTTACGCGGATTGGATCACGCCCGTCGCCGACTAGTCGCTATTAAAAGGATTCCAAAGGTATGGAAACTCTGCCATCAGGTATCGTGTATCGGTATTGGCCCGTCGATCAGCCGAGGGCCGCTATTTTATTGATTCATGGTCTTGGTGAGCACAGCGGTCGCTATCAGCATGTCGCCGAAGCCTTCAATGCCAAGGGATTTACTGTCTTAGCGCCCGACCACCTTGGACACGGAGAGTCTCCGGGTACGCGAGTTTTCGTTGAGCAATTCGATGATTATTTGACCGGTGTGCGAGAGTGTCGCGCTATTATCGATCAGCAGTGCCCTGGCGTCCCTTGTTTTTTATTGGGGCATAGTATGGGCGGTCTGATTGCTGGGCGACTGTTGCTGGAAGATCAACAGCAGTACCGAGGTGCGCTACTGAGCGGTCCCGCTTTTGCCGCTGAAGCGCCTCCGTCTGGACTGGTCATGTTTATTGGTCGACTGCTCGCTAAAATTGCACCTAAAGCTGGCATGATTGCCCTCGATGCTTCCGGTGTGAGTCGTGATCCCCAAGTTGTAGCAGCCTACAATGCAGACCCGCTGGTCAATCATGGCAAAATTACGGCCGCTTTAGGGGTCGCTCTTTTTGATGCCATGGCCGAGGTTATGAGTCGCGCCGCAGAAATTAAGCTGCCGTTATTAGTAATGCACGGAGACGCCGATGCCATGGCCGCGCCGAAGGGTTCCGAGCAGTTCGCCGCAGCCGTGAGTTCTAGTGATAAAACCCTGACGTTATTGCCGGGTTTGTACCATGAAATTTTTAATGAGCCTGAGGGCGCAAACATCATCGCAGCCTATGCCGAGTGGATTGAGTCGCGCCTGTGATGCCAAGTAAGGTTTTGGTTTGTGGAGCCGCCGGACAGCTGGGGCGAGAACTACAGCAGTGTGCTCCCGACGGCATTGAGGTTATTGCTCGCGCTCGCAGCGCTCTCGATATTACCGATGCAAACGCTGTTGAGGCGATTCTTGATGAGCACAATGTGCGGGCGATTATCAACGCTGCTGCCTATACCGCCGTGGATCAGGCCGAGACTGATGCAGCCGCTGCCCAGGCGATTAACGCCCACGCACCAGGATTACTCGCTAATGCCTGTGCTGCGCGTGGCCTGCGCATCCTGCACGTTTCCACGGATTTCGTGTTTGATGGCGCTCAAGGACGCCCTTATCGGCCCGATGACGCGACGAACCCTTTGGGCGTTTATGGGGCGAGCAAATTAGCGGGTGAACAGGCGGTGCTCGACAGTGGTGCCGATGCAATTGTCGTGCGCACGGGCTGGGTTTACTCTAGGCACGGCGGGAATTTTGTCAAAACGATGCTGCGCCTCATGGCAGAAAGAGACCAGCTTGGGATTGTTGAAGATCAGGTAGGTACGCCTACGTGGGCGCAAGGGCTCGCGAAAACATGTTGGGCACTGCTGGCAATCCCTGAGGCGATGGGGATTTATCATTGGAGTGATGCAGGTGCTTGCAGTTGGTATGACTTTGCTTGCGCAATCCAAGCACAAGGCCTCGAGCGAGGGCTACTGACACGTGCTGCGACGCTGACACCCATTCCTGCCGCGAACTACCCAACACCTGCGCAACGTCCGGCCTATAGCGTGCTTGATAAAAGCAGCACCCGTGCTTTGCTGGGGTACTCAGGCGCCCATTGGCAAGATAGCTTAGCTGCGATGCTCAATGATTGGATGGAACACGACAAGGAGTTGCTGGCATGAGTCGATCACTTTTGGTCACGGGTGCCGCCGGATTTATTGGTGCTAATTTCGTCTATCACTGGAGTGAAACCTACCCTGAAGACACGATTGTTGCCTTTGATGCGCTTACTTACGCGGGAAATCGAGCGAGCCTTGCGACTTTGGAAGCGGGTAAGCGAGCGCACTTTGTCCAAGCTAACATCTGTGATGCAAAGGCCGTTGCGCAGGCTATTGAGCACTTTGAGGTCGATACCATTGTGCACTTCGCTGCAGAAAGCCACGTTGATCGCTCAATTACGGGTCCCGATGCATTCATCGAGACCAATATTGTCGGAACACATACGTTACTCGCCGCGGCTCGCAATGCCTGGTTGACGGGCTCCGGTCAGCCACACCGGTTCCACCATGTCTCGACCGATGAAGTATTTGGGTCGTTGAGTAAAGAGGCTCCTGCCTTTACTGAAGATTTGCGCTACGAGCCAAACTCCCCTTACTCAGCCAGTAAGGCCGCCAGCGATCATTTGGTAAGAGCCTACCACCACACTTACGGATTAAATGTCACTACGAGCAATTGCTCCAATAATTACGGGCCTTTTCATTTCCCTGAAAAGCTTATTCCTCTTTGCCTGACAAATATCCTCGATGGCCAACCACTACCGGTTTACGGTGATGGCAGTAATATTCGCGATTGGCTTTACGTGCGCGATCATGCGCGAGGTATCGAGCGCGTCTTGGTTGATGGCAGTGTAGGAGAGACCTACAACATAGGCGGCAATAACGAGTGGGCAAATATCGACATTGTTAAATTGCTATGCAAGATGGTCAACGAACGGTTTGGGACAGAGCCCGAATTGGCCGTCCGCTTCCCGTTATCGCCTGCCGCAACAGGGGACGCGGAGTCACTGATTACCTATGTCGAAGATCGTGCAGGTCACGATTGGCGCTATGCGATTGACGCCAGCAAAGTCGAGAGAGAGCTAGGCTTTGCGCCGGCAGAGACTTTTGAAACGGGCATTGCAAAGACGCTGAACTGGTATCTTGCTAATGAAGACTGGTGGCGCCCTTTACTGAAACGTGGCTAGT
>CAJQLP010000169.1 GCA_905479205.1 uncultured Luminiphilus sp. | reverse complement strand
GGCTCAGGCGCATTGACCTTCGGCGTGCCAAGCTCACCGGGGGTGCCAGAAGTCCTGGCGCAACACACCATCACACTGCCCTTTAACGATGTGGGTGCCCTTGAACAAGCGTTTGCCGAGCTGGGCAGCGAGATAGCCTGCGTTATCACAGAGCCTGTGACCGGCAATATGAACTGCATTCTTCCCGAGCCAGGCTTTATGGAAACAATGCGTTCGCTGTGTACTAAAAACGGCAGCATCCTGATATTCGATGAGGTAATGACGGGTTTCCGCTTCGGCACCCAGTGCGCCCAAGGCTGGCTGGGGATACAGCCCGATATCACCTGCTTTGGTAAAGTCATCGGCGGCGGCATGCCCGTTGGAGCGTTTGGTGGCCGGCGAGACATTATGGAACATATCTCGCCCCTAGGCCCTGTTTACCAAGCAGGCACCCTCTCAGGCAATCCTGTTGCTATGGCCGCAGGCCTTACCGCTATGAAGGTGATCGGTCGCGACGGCTTTTATGAAAAGCCCTTCCACCATACCAATGAGCTTTGCCAGGGGTTACAAGCCGCAGCAGACAAAGCCGGCGTGCCATTCACAACTAACCATGCAGGGACAATGTTTGGGGGGTTCTTCACAGACGAGGCAAAAGTCATTAACTATCAGCAAGTGATCGGTGCTAACACCGAGGCCTTTAATCGCTTTTTCCATCTGATGTTAAATGCGGGCGTCTATCTCGCTCCCGCCTCATTTGAGGCCGGGTTTATGTCCAGTGCTCACACAGATGAAGACATCGCAGCCACTATCGCTATCGCCGAAACGGCGTTCGCGGCGCTATAAAGGATTCAATCATGACAGGTACAGCTCGCGGACCATTTCCCAATACTCGAATGCGCAGACTTCGGGCGACGCCGTTCGCTCGCGCTTTAGTGTCTGAAAATACCTTAACGACTGCCGATCTTATCTATCCTGTCTTTGTCCTCGAGGGAGAAAATCAGCGGGAGGCCGTACCCTCTATGCCCGGCGTTGAACGGCTATCCATTGATTTATTGTGCAAGCTGGGTGCTGAGGCTGTGGATTTAGGTATACCCATGTTTGCCTTATTTCCAGTAGTTGGCCAAGAACATAAGTCGCTGCTTGCTGAAGCTGCTTGGGATCCGAATGGGCTTGTGCAGCGCGCAATTAAAGCATTGAAATCAACCTGCCCTGCGCTAGGCGTCATGACCGATGTAGCACTCGATCCATACACTACGCACGGCCAGGACGGCATCATTGACGATAACGGCTACGTACTGAATGACACGACAACCACTGTTCTAGTAAAGCAAGCTTTGTCCCATGCGGATGCCGGCGCCGATTGTGTTGCCCCTTCGGATATGATGGATGGTCGTATTGGCGCGATCCGCACTGCTCTCGAAGCACAAAAGCACGTCAACACCCTGATCATGGCGTATTCCGCCAAGTATGCTTCAAGTTACTATGGCCCCTTTCGCGATGCCGTTGGTTCGTCAGGCAATTTAAAGGGCGGCGATAAGAAAACGTATCAGCAAGATCCAGCAAACATTGACGAAGCGATTCATGAATGTGCGTTAGATCTTCACGAGGGCGCAGATATGATTATGGTGAAGCCGGGCATGCCGTATCTCGATGTTGTTCGTCGCGTGAAAGATGAACTGAAAGCGCCGACCTTTGCTTATCAAGTGAGTGGCGAGTACGCCATGCATCAGGCAGCGTTTGCCAATGGCTGGCTTGATCGCGATGCGGTAACTCTCGAGTCGCTATTGGCATTTAAGCGTGCGGGCGCGGATGGCATTTTGACGTACTTCGCTATGGATGCAGCACGACTACTTAAGCGCTAAAACCCTTATCAGCCAGCGTAATCACCGATATGCGACAACGACTGACCCTCGCCGCAGCACTCATCGCCTTACTGTGTAACGCGTCGCTCCACGCCCAAAATTCAACTGAACAAGAGTGCAGCTGCCTATGGCAAGGCAGTTTTTCTGAGGTCGCACCACAAAGTGATTTGACCGTCTTGGGGACTGTCACTCAAGTAAAAGGCAATGCAGTAGATCTTCAGCTAGAGCAAACCCTGTTGGGTGAAACTTGGCTGGATAACGTTCGAATTTGGATGAAAGCGCGAGATTACTGCCGACCTCCAGCAGAGTCTTTTCCAACAGGCAGTCGCTGGATCATGGTATTGGAGAAGATCGACTCCGTCCCCGACGATGGCTTTAATCCATTAACCCCCAATATCAGTTTCGGGCGCGAGCAAGATTACCTGCTCTCGAGTTGTGGCGGCTATTTTTTAAGCGCGAACGGCAATGCGGTAATAGGTAACCTAGTCCCCTCAATGGCGCGCTGGGATTATACCCCGAAGATGACGCCAGTCCTCATTAGCTTGATCGACGCCTACTTGAGCGGTCATGCCGACACGCAGGCACTCACTAGAGCGAGTAAAGAAGATCCAAGAGTGCGGGAGCTCATTCTGGATACGCGCAGCTTTTTGCGTGGCCAAGAGGAATATATAGACAGTGAGCCTAACGGTAATTAACTAGCGCTGAGTCGCCGTCATCAATTCGTCGAGCATCATCAGTGACAGTCCCCAAATTTGATCCCCTTGATAGATATACGAATCAGATTCCACCGCCTCACCGCGCCATTCCCACTTAAGGGGCACCCTATTGCCCTGATCTAAGAGGAAGTCTAGGGGCACCCAAATTACACCATCGACTTCATAATTAGGTGTCATTATGGGAATGCTATGCAACGTGAAAACAAAAGGCGTGACCAACATCTCCGGTCTGTCGGGACGCCAGCCGGTGTTAACCTCGCCAAGCTCGCACACCAGCTCACCGTGCTCTTTTAAATCGAAGCCCAGCTCTTCCCGAGTCTCACGAATCGCACAATCGAGCTCGTTGCGGTCGGACGGATCACGACGCCCTCCCGGAAACCCCATGTGGCCTGACCATGGATCGCCGGCACGTTTTGCGCGTCGAATCATTAAGATGCATATCTCGTCGCCGACTGTCGCCATTGGAATGGCAACGGCTGCCTTCTTTTTAACAGGTCCAAAACCACCGGCAGGCTTGGCGTGGCGTTTAAGACGCTTGATGAGCTGTGGCAAAGCAAAAGGCATGATTCTTCCCGGCAGTCGTTAGTTACCCCTCACCCCTATTGTCTCGTGAACTGATAAGAAAGCACGTAAATAGATGCAGGCATTACAATGGGTAGTCTACAACGGACAACGACTGACGTGTATGAGTAACGCCCATGACTAATGCCCACCCACTACTGCACCGCGCCGATGAGTCCGATCGCGAGCGGCTTATCGAATTGATCAAAGAGTTCTGCATCATTGACGCGCACAGCTTTGACCTCGAACGCATCGGTCACTCGCTAACCCCGCTTTTACACAATGATGAATATGGCTGCGTTTACATTGTCGAACCGTCTGCAGGCTACGTTGTGCTGACCTGGGGGTACAGCCTCGAATCCGGTGGCCGTGAGGCACTGATTGATGAAATTTATCTTCGCCGGCGCGGTGAAGGACTTGGGGCCCAAGTAATGGCCCAGATCATTGACGATGTTCGCGCGCGTGGTTGCCAAGTGATGTTTCTCGAAACCGAACGAGGGAATACGCGAGCCCGGGCTTTTTACCGCCGCGCTGGATTTGCCGAGGACGACTCAATCTGGATGTCACTGCATCTCTAAATAATGCACTTGTCTGTAAGGGGGGGGTTAGTGTTCACCACTGCGCTGAATTGCTACGCAAAATAACCATGTAAAATGGAGACGGTGGATATTGGCGGTTACTGCGCCGCTCCCACCTGAATGCAGGCCCGCCAAAATGCCAATTATCGGACGTATTTTCTGCCCTAAGAGGCCGCTTTTGATGGACGGCTTCCGGTATGATACGGGGCAAGATAACGCGACCCCTGCATTAGAGTATGTCGGATATCGCTTTTGGGAAGACAGCAGTACACCCACTTTAAAAAGACCACTTGGGAAAGGCTAGTTGAACATCGGTCTTAGGGTTCTATAGTGAGCGTGATAATCGTCGATTATGTAGCCTCAAGATTTGTTAACAGAAGGACTTTAACGTGAAGAAATATGCCGCCTACGCCATTGGCGCCGCCCTCGTAGATACCGAGATCAAGGTCACCGATGAAGAACTTGCCTCTATGGGTGTCGAGAAAGGCATGATGACCTTGGTTGATGAAGCGCGGCAAGCCGAGCTACTCAGCAATCTCTCTGATCATTTAATCCAAGCGAGCCATGCATCAGGCGGAAGTGCCGGTAACAGTATGATTGGGACAGCACTTTTCGGCGCCCCTACTTTTATGAGCTGTAAAGTGGCAGCCGACGTAGACGGCGATATCTATCTACATGACCTTGAAACATCCGGGGTGGCTCATAGTCTGAGCGATAAGCGAGGAGAAGGCACTACAGGTAAGTGCATTGTGCTGATATCACCTGACGCTGAACGAAGTCTGAATACCTATTTAGGTGTGTCGGCAACCCTCTCCACCGCCGAAGTCGATGAAACCGCCATTAGTGAATCCGAGTGGGTTTATCTGGAGGGCTATCTAGTAACCTCCCCCACGGGCCATGCCGCCGCGGTTAAAACCCGTGAGCTCGCTGAACAATACGGTGTAAAAACCGCCGTCAGTTTCTCTGATCCTGGCATGGTGGAATTTTTTAGAGACAATATGGCCGAAATGATCGGCAAGAGCGTTGACCTGGTATTCTGTAATGAAGCGGAAGCCCTAGAATGGGGTCAAACCGATTCATTGAGCGAAGCCTGTAAAGCTATCGGTACAATTGCTCGAACCTATGTGGTCACCCTCGGCGCCAAAGGCGCCCTTGTTTTTGACGGCACTGAACACGTCACCGTTCCCGCCCACGCCGTCGATGCAGTCAATACTAATGGCGCAGGCGATATGTTTGCGGGAGCTTTCCTCTATGGCTTGGCTCGTGGCGAGAGCTACGCTCGTTCGGCGGAGTTTGCTGTCCGCGCTGCGGGTGAAGTGGTGAAATACTTTGGTCCGCGCCTGCAGCCTGAGGGCTATCATGCGCTGCGAGACGAATTTTTTGGTGAGTAGCCGTTCACTCTACGGCCAAACTCATTCTGTAAGTAACGAGGTAGAGACTGATGAATCACAATGACGTTAAACCTGCGATAAAACCCGATCCGCTGTATCAGATGCTGCGCCAGGAAGATGTTGATGCGTTCAATAGCAATCGCGATACGCTTGATACTTCACACTTGAAAAGTGGCGACTACCGCGGTCGAGATTTGCGCAAGCTAAACGCTCGCGGCTTAGACTTTAGTAATGCCTACTTCCGAAATACCGACCTGTCCGGCATCGATTTCCGCGAGACGAATCTCGAAGGTGCGAGTTTACTGGACGCGAAGATCTCGGGAGTTTATTTTCCTGACGAACTAAGCCCCGAAGAAATTCGTTTATCGCTGCAAACAGGTACTCGCCTTCGTTACAAGCGCACGTGAGACATACTGCCGATGCCTAACACGCTCACTACACTGCTTAAGCTACCCAGAACGAGTGCATTACTGCTAGCGCTTGTTCCACTACTCGCGGTAGCTCAAATTGACTTAAGCGCGTTCCGCTCATCGACGCCTGAGTTTCTGCCTGTCGAAGAAGCGTATCAGCTTGAAGTAGAACAGTCTGATCCTCAGACACTGCGATTGTATTGGCAGATCACCGAGGGCTATTACCTCTATCAGCATCAGTTCAAGGTAACGCTTGAAGACAGTGGTGGCGCCGTTGGCACCGCATTAAAATTCCCGCAAGCGAAGCAAAAAGTTGATGAATTCTTCGGAGACGTACAGGTTTACTATCAAAGCGCCGACCTAAGCCTTACAACCGAGCGCATGTTTGGTACTGCAAAGCTCGCCGTCACATCCCAAGGCTGTGCCGATGCGGGCCTCTGTTATCCCCCGAATACTGAAATCTTCACAATCGATGGGGCAACAGGTCTCGTTACTATTGGCGAGCCACCATCACTGACTGCAGCGTCCGCCCAAACAAACGGCAAAGCTGGCGTTAAAAATGCGCCGGCAACTGAGTCAGCGCAAGCCGAAGAGCCTCTTGGAACCACATTACTTAGCGCACTGCTATTTGCATTTTTAGGCGGCATTATTCTGAATACCATGCCCTGCGTATTTCCCATTTTATCGCTCAAAGTATTGAGTTTTGCCACCGGCGATCCTGCCAAGCATCATCGGCATACGTGGTGGTATTTAGTCGGCGTCATCGTCAGTTTTGTGTCTATCGCGGGCGCATTGATCGCACTACAAAATGCCGGCCAACTGATCGGCTGGGGTTTCCAGCTACAGTCTCCAGGATTCGTGATTGGCCTCGCTTACCTGTTTACGGCTATGGGTCTATCTTTGTCAGGCGTGGTGCACTTTGGTTCAGGCCTTATGAACCTAGGAGGCACCCTCGCAGGGCAAGGAGGTAGCAAAGGCAGCTTCTTCACCGGTGTTCTTGCCGTTTTAGTCGCAAGCCCCTGCACCGCGCCCTTCATGGGGTCCGCCTTGGGTTTTGCATTGACCCAACCTGCGGTGATTGCACTGAGTGTCTTTGTTGCACTCGGTGCCGGTATGGCTGCACCCATGGTACTGCTCAGCTACAGCAGCACGGCTCGCCAACTGCTGCCCAAGCCCGGCCAATGGATGGAAACGCTTAAGGAACTTCTGGCCTTCCCGCTTTATGCGACCGCAGTGTGGTTGCTTTGGGTTGCGGGTAAACAAGCGGGTATTGACACTATGGCCTCCGCAATGGGTGGTCTGATTTTCTTAGCGCTCGGGCTCTATCTCTATCGCGGAAGTCTGACGCGACGCGTCATCGCGATCGCATTTATCGGTATCGCACTCGCCATGGGCGGCTACCGCGGACCCACAAATAACAATGGATCAATTGCTACACGCCACGAAGGCACTATTAACTGGTCGACAGACACGCTGTCAAAGCTGCGCACAGAGGGCATACCGGTATTTGTGGATGTGACCGCAGACTGGTGCATTACCTGTCTTGCGAACGAAAAAGCCGTACTGTTCACTGATCGGGCCAGAGCGGCTTTTGACGACAGCGGCGTCACCTACATGGTGGCAGACTGGACTAACTACGACGATGATATTGGCGCGTTCGTTAAAAGCCACGGTCGAAATGGTATTCCGCTTTACGTGATGTACCCAGCCGACCCCAATCAAAAACCTTTCCTATTACCCCAGTTATTGACGCCCAGCATTCTTGAGGACGCTTTAACACGGGCAAGCGCTAGCAGCGCCCTAATCCGTTGATGTTGTTCTACCCGCCGACAGAAACCCTTGTTACAAGAATCACTATGACAGGAACCGATATGCCAAGAACCAGTATGAATAACCGCAAGATCCTGCCCTCTTATTTAACACGCTTTATTGTGCCCGCCCTACTATTGGCGGCGTCGACAGCCAAGGCCGACATCAACTGGGACAATGTTTGGGTGCGCGCGATGCCTCCCACCCAAACCATGACGGCGGCCTACGGTGTTATTACAAACAGCGGCGCAGATACGGTCATAATCAATGGCGGGAGTGCAGACTTCGCCGAGAGGGTCGAGCTGCACGAAAGCATTCATGAAGGTGATTCAGTGCGCATGGTCCCAATGGAAGCAGTGGAACTAGCGCCGGGTGAAAGCCTAAAGCTCATGCCAGGCGGCTCCCACATAATGCTTATGGGCATTAGCGACATGCCTATGGCGGAGAGCACCGTATCGCTTTGCTTAACCACCCAAGAAGGCCCCAACTGCACCACGGCACAAGTATTGCGTAAGGCCCCTCAAAGCGATCATGATGCTCACCATCTCCACATGAATCACTGATGAAGCACCGACTGTTAGGAGTCACGGATGTCACCGGTTAACAACATTAAAAAGTTCTTTAACCAGCTCAAAGATACCCTGCTGCTTAACGGCGTAAGTACCGGTGATTCGAACCTTGGTCCGTGGATTGGCGGACTAGTCGGCGCTTACGTCGTCATTGCTACAGGGCTTGGATTTTATTGGAGCAATATTCCAGACGCGTTCGATGTCAGGGCCAATGCGGCTAACTATGCGTTGAAAAATAACCAGGAGGTGGTAACGGGTACGACCACAACAGCCGCCCTACTTGAGGTGATTGATACGCTTCTCGACAAGCCAGGCGGCTATATCCACAACGACATCACGCCACCCGGAGTGTTTCTCGACAACATGGCGAACTGGGAATACGGTGTACTGATTCAATCGCGTGATTTAGCACGTGCACTGCGAGAGGTTTTAAGCCGATCACAGAGTCAATCTAAGGAAGACGTCGATCTCACCCTTGCAGAGCCACGCATCAACTTTCAATCTGATAGTTGGGCGCTACCGGCATCGGAAAGCGAATACGCAGACTCACGACGCTATCTCGACGCCTACTTAAAGCGCTTGCCGCTGCGCAGCCAAGACGGCTCGCAATTTTACGCCCGTGCGGACAACCTGCGGTTTTGGTTAAGCATGGTCGAAAAACGTTTAGGGAGTCTTTCTCAGCGATTATCGGCAAGTGTTGGCCAGCGTCGGTTGAATACCGATTTGGCTGGAGACACCGCGGCGTCGAGCTCAACGTCTGAGCCTCGAGAAAGAGAAATCCGCACGCCTTTTTTTGAAGTCGATGATGTCTTCTATGAAAGCAGAGGGGCAGCTTGGGCGCTCATTCAATTTCTCAAAGCCGCCGAAATCGACTTTGCTGACGTACTCGATAAGAAAAATGCCCGTGTAAGCCTCCAGCAAATTATTCGCGAACTCGAGGCAACCCAAGCTACGGTATGGAGTCCGATGATTCTCAACGGATCGGGCTTTGGGCTATTTGCAAACCATTCATTAGTTATGGCGAGCTATGTATCGAGAGCAAATGCAGCGCTGATTGATCTTCGCGAATTACTATCGCAAGGTTAATTTCTATTACCCGCCAATAGCACCCAGCCCTCAAGGTCATTGGCCACTTCGAGGGCGACGTGTGGTCGGTAGATCGCCATCAGGTCTTTAGCTTGCTCAGCCAGTAAACCCGCCATTATCAAGCGACCACTGGGCTTTAACAGCGCGATCAGCTGTGGGGCTAACTGTGCCAATGGCCCTGCCAAAATGTTGGCAACCACGACATCCGCGCTTCCCGCCCACTGGCCAATCGCCTCACTATCGGGCATCACAACCTCT
>CAJQLP010000168.1 GCA_905479205.1 uncultured Luminiphilus sp. | reverse complement strand
TACAGCCGCATGTTTTCTCGCGCGTTTTGCAGAAAAGTATAAATGGGCCCACCTCGATGTCGCAGGAAGCGCTTTCTAAGCAGTCCAAAAGGCGCGACGGGGCGCCCAGTGCCAATGTTAGTCGAGTATTTGCGCGCACGAGCCGGGCGCTAACAAAGTGACCCGCGTCGACTTTTACGTAGTGGCCGATGCGGGCCCTGACGCTCGCCTTTTCGTGGCAGCGCGTTTGGCAGACAAAGTGCTCGCAAAAGGACACACGCTCTTCATAAACGCATGTGACCGACAGCAGGCTGAACAACTGGACGCTATGCTGTGGTCATATCGGTCAGCGAGCTTTATTCCTCACTCTTTGTGTGACGAAAGTGAGAATGAACCGGTAGTAATAGGCTGGGGGCAAGAGCCCACTCAGCATGATGATGTTCTCATTAACCTGGACAGCACGGCACCCGCTTTCTTTTCACGATTTAGTCGTGTTGCGGAAATTGTCACGCAAGACCACGAGCACATTGACGCACTTCGAGACGCATGGCGTTTTTATCGTGATCGAGGTTACCCATTAACCAAGCATGACCTGTAAGATCGCACCCACAGACATATCACCCAATCGCTAACGTCGATCGCCCGCTACTGACACATTTTTGGACGACCTCATGGATAAAACATTTTCACCTGCTGAGATAGAAACCCGTTGGTATCAAGAATGGGAAAGCAGCGGTTATTTTGCGCCGCAAGGCGGAGATACGAATTTTTGCATTGCGATACCACCGCCCAATGTCACCGGGTCATTACATATGGGACATGGCTTTCAGCAGGCCATTATGGATGCGCTGGTTCGTTACCATCGCATGCTAGGCCACAACACGCTGTGGCAAGTCGGAACCGATCACGCAGGGATTGCGACTCAAATGCTTGTCGAGCGCCAGCTAGAAGCCCAAGGCCAGAGTCGACATGATATCGGCCGCGATGCGTTCATTGAAAAAGTGTGGGAATGGAAGGCGCAATCTGGCGGTACGATTACGCGACAATTACGCCGACTCGGTGCCTCAACTGATTGGACACGTGAACGTTTCACTATGGACCCAGGCTTATCGGAGGCGGTACAAACCGTATTCATCAAGCTACATGAGCAAGGCCTCATCTATCGCGGCCAGCGATTGGTCAATTGGGATCCTAAACTCCATACCGCTATCTCTGACCTTGAGGTCGTTCAAGAGGAAGAGGCAGGCTCCCTTTGGCATTTTCGCTATCCACTAAGCGACGGCAGCGGCCACGTCGTCGTCGCAACTACCCGTCCGGAAACCATGCTGGGCGACGCGGCAGTCGCCGTACATCCTGACGATGAACGGTTCCAATCACTTATTGGGAAAATGGTTGCGCTTCCCTTGTGTGGCCGTGAAATCCCTATTATTGCTGACGATTACGTAGATCCTGAGTTCGGTACGGGTTGCGTCAAGATCACGCCTGCACATGATTTCAATGACTACGAAATGGGCCAGAGGCACGAACTTCCCCTGCTTAATATTCTTACCGCAGATGCGGCGATAAACGACACTGCTCCGGAAGCGTACTGTGGCCTCGACAGGTTTGACGCGCGCAAGCGCATCGTTGCCGATATGGACGCACTAGGTTTGTTAGACAAAGTCGACGACCACACCTTAAAGGTACCTCGGGGAGATCGGTCAGGCGTTGTGATCGAACCGTATTTGACACCTCAATGGTACGTTGATGCCAAAACACTTGCCCAGCCCGCTATTAAGGCAGTCGAGGACGGTGCAATTCAATTTGTACCCAAGCAGTGGGAGAACACTTACTACTCTTGGATGCGCGACATTCAAGACTGGTGTATCAGCCGTCAGCTTTGGTGGGGGCACCGTATACCGGCGTGGTATACGCCTGAGGGAGACGTTTTCGTTGGAGCGAGTGAAGCCGACGTTCGCGCGTCAAATAACATTTCTGATTCGGTAACCCTAACCCAAGACGAGGACGTTCTAGACACTTGGTTCTCATCAGCACTGTGGACCTTCTCGACCCTTGGCTGGCCTGAAAACACAGCTGAGATGCGGGCGTTTCACCCAACCTCAGTCCTCGTTACAGGATTCGACATCATTTTCTTCTGGGTTGCTAGGATGATTATGATGTCACTTCACTTTTGCGACGATGTACCCTTCCACACGGTCTACGTCCATGGCCTTGTCCGGGATGGTGAAGGCCAGAAGATGTCAAAGTCTAAGGGCAACGTGATTGACCCTATTGACCTAATTGACGGTATCGGCCTTGAAGAATTAGTCGCGAAACGGACCAGTGGCATGATGCAGCCGCAGATGGCTGCTAAAATCGAAAAAGCAACTCGTAAGCACTTTCCCGACGGTATTGTGGGCTACGGTACTGATGCGCTGCGTTTCACTTTTTACTCGCTTGCCTCGACAGGCCGAGACATTAAGTTCGACATTGGGCGCATGGAAGGCTACCGGAACTTTTGTAACAAAATATGGAATGCCGCGCGGTACGTGCTCATGAACTGCGAGGGCCATGACTTTAGCGGCGACGCCGTCCATTACTCACTCGCGGATCGCTGGATTCGTAGCCGCTTTCAGCGCGCGGCAGAGGAAACAGCAAAAGCTATTGACGCCTACCGTTTAGATTTTGCCGCGCAAGCTCTCTACGATTTTGTGTGGAATGAATACTGTGATTGGTATCTGGAATTGTCAAAGCCCGTACTCTGGGATCAAGCAGGTGATCCGGCGCTAATTGCTGGAACGCGCAAGACACTTATCGAGGTACTCGAACAAACCCTCCGGCTACTTCATCCGTTAATGCCCTATATCACCGAAGAAATTTGGCAATCCGTCGCGCCAATCGCCGGCAATACGGGTAAAACTATCATGCTTCAGGGTTACCCCCTCGCCGATGCTGACATGATTGATGAAGAAGCCGAAGCAGAAATAGGCTGGTTAAAGCAGCTAATCGTCGCGATAAGAACTGTCCGTAGTGAAGCCAATTTAGCACCAAGCTTGGAACTCAATGTTCTGATTAAAAACACCAGCGCTTCAGATCGGGAGCGTATGGAGCGCAACGCACCCTTTCTAAAAAAACTCGCTAAGACTGCATCTTTAGAGGCTCTGGATTCTGATGATGGGAATCCGCCCGCACTGTCTGCCCTTTGCGGGCACATGGAAATTCTCGTGCCCATGGCTGGAGTTATCGACATCGAAGCTGAACTCGCGCGCCTGTCCAAAGAACATGAAAAGCAGAAAAGCGAAGTGCAACGTCTTAAAAGTAAGCTCGAAAACCCTAAGTTTATTAATCGGGCACCTACTGATGTTGTGGATAAAGAGCGCGAGAAACTCGGTGCGGCGAGCGATGCTTTGGGTAAGCTCGAAGAGCAGGTAAAGCGGATCCAAGGATTGCGTTGAGAGCTGAACACTGTTACACACTCCTTAATAAAAAACATAACATGGAGAATGGCGTATGTCTGAGCGTCAGGTTGGCGTCGTTAAATGGTTCAATAACGCTAAAGGATTCGGCTTCATAAACCAACCAGCGAGTCCTGACACGGACATTTTCGTGCATTTCAGGGCTATTGAAGGCGAAGGCTATAAAACCTTGGCCGAAGGCCAGCAAGTTGAGTTCACGCTCGTGGAAGGCCCCAAGGGTTTACAGGCAGAAGACGTGATAAAACGTTGAACGACTGGGACAGGCTTGCGCACCTCTGATAGAATGCGCCAAATTTTACTGGATAGTAGTATGGCGTCTCCTGATCACCAACTTACCGGCACTGGCAAGATCGTTGTGTACTCGATTATTGCCATCGCAATTTATGCACTTTTTTCTTTCATACCTGCTTTTGATTATCAGTGGTTGGTGGCTTTGCTCGTCCTGGCCGTCATCAGCGCACTCGTTGGCAGCGCATCATTCAATCTGCCTGCCGCTAAGCCAGCTGCTGCAAGATCGGGCACCCAGCTCAAGGGCAGCATCAAATGGTTTAACGGCACAAAAGGTTATGGCTTCATCGCAGGTGACGATGGTGCTGAAGTATTCGTGCATTTCAAAAGTGTTAACGACGTTGACAAGCGCCGAATTAAGCCCGGACAGCGATTCAGTTATAACGTAGTCGACAGTGACCGCGGGCCTCAGGCTGAAGACGTTACTCCCTTGTGACCCGCGATTTAAGCCAAGCCGAGAAGAAACCGAGAGTTACTGAGCGGAAATTCCGAGGCATTCTTATGCCCACGGCGTCACATCGCGTTATTAGGCAGGTAAAGCGAGCTGGGCACGAGCCGTCGATACACGGCACGAAGCTCTGGAAATCCAGCTGCTTGATCATCGATTACCTGCATAAAAATCCACCTGAGCATTCTCGCACGGTTCTTGACGCTGGCTGTGGCTGGGGCATAACCGGAATGTGGTGCGCAAAAAAGTTGCGTGCCAATGTCATTTCATTGGATGCGGATCCAGCAGTGTTCCCCTATCTGGAGGCTGTAGCGAGCCTGAACGGGGTAGCCACAACTCCCCTGGTTAAGCGTTTCGAGCAGTTAACGAAGCGAGACCTTGGCGACATTGATCTCTTAGTTGGGGGTGATATTTGCTTTTGGGACGAGCTGGTTAAACCTGTGAGCGTGATGATCGACAAAGCGCTCGACGCGGGTGTTAAGCAAATTGTTATCGCTGATCCTGAACGCCCCACCTTTCACACAATGGCGGAGCGCGTCATCAACAAGCATGGCGGTGACCTAATTAACTGGGCCGTAAATGGGTCGGTGACAGCTACCGGCGCTTTATTGGTCATTAACAATGCTTAATCTTTAGCGGCTTATCTCAGTAGCGCAAGTTCTTTCGCGAAGAGTGCTTCCACGGGCTCTCCCCCTGCGTCAAATGCCGGTCTAAATTTAATCTCTCTCAACCGACGTTTGACGCGAGTAACTGTGCCCTGCACGGCCTCAACGGACTCTTCGTCGGCCACAGTTACATCACTGGCACGGCCGGACGTCCCTATTCGACATCTGACAAACACGGTGTCAACCTTTTCCGCTAAGCGCGGGTCAGTGCTTAAACGCGGGTGCTGAGGTAAGGGGTGCGGCGCAGCAAACCAGTCTGGAAAATCCCTATACAGTACTCGGTACTCGATGAGCGCTCGAGCATTGCGACCATTAAACCAATCCCAATCCGCCCGCGCTAAGCGCAATTCAGGGTCCTCGGGCATCATCACCAGCGCCTGATCAATGACCCGTCGCATTGTTAAGTCGATACCACGTTCAATCGTTTCCATACGTTGTGTCGAAGGGTGCCTGTCCCACTCTCGTGAATAGCGAGCTTGCCCACTGTATCGGGTGCCAAATTCATTCTGTATCAAAGGCTCGACATGCCAATCGATCAGATAACCTAGGGCCAGAAATCGCAGGGAAATTGCTTTGCAGCCGTCACCCGTCTGCTGTCTATCTGGGGTGTCAGCTGAACAGGTCGCGCTAAGCAAATCTTCTGCGTGCTCATACAAATCAATAACATCGCGTTCTGACTCTTGCCAGCCTGACGACACCAATAGCTCGGTTCTAACGTCCAACCACTGGTCGGCGGCCACAAGTTTTTGCTCTGTAAGCGGAGGTTTGCCCGCCCCCAGTATGCGGTAGTAATAGTCAGCTCGATCTCGCAAGCCAGCTCGATCGCCTTGCATTCGAAGTATCGTGGCAAGTTTTTGTACGATTTGTAACTGGCCCTCGCTATACAAGCCCTCATTAATCCGCTTGTTATGCAACGCCTGACTAAACAAGCCATTTGCTTCATCTAACCAGCCTGCTCGTAACGCTTGTTCTGCCGCTTCGAGAAGCGCTTCAGACAGCTTGGGGTGATACGGCCCTATCTCAGCTTCAAGCGCACTAATTGTGTTAACTCGCGCAGTGTGATCGAGAGGCTCGTCAGTTGCGTTTTTATTAACCGGTGCGAGGGCCTGGTTAAAGTAACCGATACCCACGCCAAATGGACGCTGTTCAGTCGCTATGGCAGAAGACCCATACGACGCGATGAATGCGCTTGCGTAAAAAAGTGAACGAAAAATCATCGGCGTAGGATAGCAGAAGCAAGTGTGGGTTTTTGGACAAACATTCCTAGGCCAAGCTTAACTTACCGTAAAACGCTCCTCTATCGGCTATTACCGGTAGGTCTGACTGGCTCCGTGGGCCTTGATTTTCAGGCAAAAAAAACCCGCCTAAAAAGCGGGTAAAAAAAGTCTCCGGACCTGAGTGGAATACCCTAACGGTTTGCTCTGCCGTTCCGGTACGTGCTCACGTGCAATAGCGCAAACTCTAGGCTCGGCAGGCACATAAATCAAATGTATTATTATTATTAAACATATTCTTTTATGGCATACTGGGCACATGAACCTTAAAGCCCTCGCCAAAGCTGACCTGAATTTACTTGTAGCTCTATATGTACTACTTGAGGAGCGGTCTGTATCTGCGGCGGCCAAGCGCCTGTCGATTACACAACCCGCCATGTCTAAGACACTGTCAAGACTTCGAGAAACCTTCGACGACCCACTTTTCGTGCGCTCCAAACGTGGCATGCAACCGACGCCGCGCGCCGAGTCAATTGGGCCGGAACTTAAAGTGCTCCTATCGAAGATTGAAACCCTACTTGACGGCGAAGACTTTACTCCAGCGTCTTACCGAGGCGAGATTCAAATAGCGATCTCCGAGTATGTCGGTATCTCGCTGTTGCCGCCCCTATCAGCGAAGCTGCAACGCGCTGCACCGAAGCTCCGACTGCGCACCATTACGCGAGTTGAGCATCAATTAGAGCAGTTGGCGTCGGGCGATCTGGACTTTGCCATCCAGCTCAGTCGCAGTAAGTACCCACCAGAGTATCGCTATCAATCACTGGGCAACTCGCCTTTGGCCATTTTTGTTCGGCGGGGACATCCGCTAATAGGGCAAACGATTACGCGAGAGAAGCTATCTTATTACCCAGCGATTAATTTGTACGTATCGGATCGTATGGAAGTGGAGTTGCCGGAACTGCCAGAAGGACGGTCAGCTGGAGAGCTCACCGGTATGCTAGAAACATCGCACCTCCTGACAGCACTCGAAGTTCTCCGAGAAACCGATTATACCTTGGTATGTCCCGCCTATTTGGCGCGCAACGAGGGGGCAACTCGCGATGTGATTGCCCTGCCACTGCCACCTCATGAAGCACAAAGTGTTGATTACACACTGGTTGCGCACGAGAGGACCGCGCAGTCTGCTATCCATCAATGGTTATGGAATGAGATCGTCGACACCGTACGAAATATGCGAGTAAGAACCGTACATCGCGGTTGAGACTCTAGGGTTCAGCTGTCAAGCATGCGATAATGTAGCTTGAGTCTAGGTTGATAGCGGTATGTCAAAAAAGAATCCCAGACCGGTCCCCCGGTTTAACACTCCCATCATAGAAACCCACTGCCACCTCGACTATCTGGCCCCGGATGCTTTGGATGGCGTTTTACAGCAGGCGCGCGATGTAGGCGTAGAACGCTTTGTCACGATTGCTGTGTCGGTGGATAACTTATCGGTAGTCAGAGCGTTAGCGCAGCACGCGGATGATATTTGGGGCACCCAAGGCATTCACCCACACGAGGCGGATAGCTGGAATGGCGATGTTGCCAAAGCTGTTTATGAAGGAGCGCAAGCGCCCCGCATAGTTGCGATTGGCGAAATTGGCCTGGATTACCACTATGATCACGCCGATCGAAGAGCCCAAGCCGTTGCTTTCGAAGCACAATTAGCTATGGCTCAAGAACTCGAACTACCCGTTGTCATACACACACGGGACGCCGATGAAGACACCCGAGCAATTTTAGCGAATGCGTCAAAGAGCTTGCGTAAAAAAGGGGTGATACACAGCTTCACCAGCGGCCTTTCTCTCGCTGAGTACTGCCTTAGTGAGGGGTTTTATCTGGGCTTCAATGGCATTACTACATTTAACCGAGCTGAAAATGTACGTGACGTCGTACGCGCCACCCCTGTTGACCAACTTGTGCTGGAAACGGATTCACCCTATCTCACGCCGGTGCCCTATCGCGGCAGGGTCAATTCGCCGCTGTACCTACCTCTCATTGCCGAAAAGATTGCCGAATTAAAGGAAATTGATGTGGAACAACTGCTGACCATCACACGGAGAAATAGCCTAGCGCTGTTTTTTGACGCGCCATGAGTGAGTTCGCGCTTGGGCAAAGGTGGGTAAGCCATGCCGACGTTACGCTCGGCTTAGGTATTGTGGTCGAAATCGATGGCAGGCGAGTCACGCTCCATTTTCCAGCGGTCGGCGAAGATCGTACATACGCGCTAGATCGCGCTCCTCTCACTCGCCTCACATTAAAAGCAGGCGATACGCTGCGTCGAGCCAACGGTCATGAATACACGGTTACTGATGTCGAAGATCTTGACGGTGTTTTAGCCTATGTGGTTGAAGGTGAACAGCAGCCGGAAGTCATCACCGAGCTTGAACTCGATGCTCACATCCAGCTAAGCGCGCCTATCGACCGACTACTCAATAATCAATTCGACAAGCTAGTCGATTTTCGGCTGCGCTATGCCACGCTTATTCACCAAGCAAGCGCGAGCGCTAGTACCGTCAGGGGTCTATTGGGTGCTAGAACATCACTGTTATCGCATCAACTTTATATTGCCTCAGAAGTGGGCCGGCGATTTGCGCCACGTGTATTACTTGCCGATGAAGTGGGTTTGGGTAAAACCATTGAAGCGGGCTTGATTCTCTCTCAACAGCTGCTTACGGGTCGCGCGCACCGTGTGCTGGTCATAGTTCCCGATGCTCTCATCCATCAGTGGCTCGTTGAAATGATGCGCCGTTTTAATCTGTATTTTGCCTTGTTTGACAAATCTCGGCTTGAAGAAGGCCATGAAGAATCACCCTTTGAGACAGAACAATTAGTGTTAGCGCCCTACTCGCTATTCAGCTCCAGTTTCGCACGTGCTATGGCGATTGAAGCTGAATGGGACATGGTGGTTATTGATGAGGCGCACCACCTTCATCGCGGTAGCAATGAAGATGAAGCGCTTTATGGTTTCGTAGAAACACTGTCTAGCGTAAGCAAAGGCATGTTACTGCTGACAGCAACGCCAGAGCAGGCTGGAATCGAAAGCCATTTTGAACGCCTACGACTGCTGGACCCTGATCGCTTTAATACTCTAGAGCAATTTCTCGAGGAACAAGGCCATTACACCCAGTGGAATGCCTTAATTGAGCAGCTTCAAGCGGGAGTCACGCCTGACGAGTTACCTGATGACATCGATATCAGCCAGAGTACTGATAGTCAGGTGCGTCAGCTTCTCGATCGCTACGGTACAGGTAGGGTACTCTTTCGAAATACGCGCAGCTCAGTGCCTGGGTTCCCGCAAAGGCTACTCACGGGGTACCGCTTAAGTAGTCCAAGCATCTACGCAGATCACCGAGGTGAGCTGCATCCTGAACAGCGATGTTCAGAATCAACGTGGCTGAGTGAAGATCCTCGAGTTCACTGGCTTGAGGAGCAATTGCGCAAGCTGCGCCCAGCGAAAGTTTTAGTGATATGTGCACATGCTGAAACTGCCCTCGCCCTAGAGCACCATTTGCATATGCGCGCCGGCATTCGTTGCGCAGCATTTCACGAAGGCCTAAGTTTAGTGGAGCGAGACCGCGCGGCAGCATTCTTCGCTGATGAAATCGGAGGTGCGCAAGCACTGATCTGCTCAGAGATTGGTAGTGAGGGTCGAAATTTTCAGTTTGCACACCATCTTATTTGCTTTGACCTGCCTCAGAATCCTGATCTGCTTGAGCAGCGGATCGGTCGCCTGGATCGAATCGGGCAAAACACTGACGTGAATATTCATGTGCCCTACCTTGGCGATAGCGCGCAGGAAGTTCTGTATTACTGGCATCACCTCGGTTTGGCCGCATTTACGCATCCTTGCGCTGTGGGTCATGCGGTATACGCAGAATTCCTTTCAGCGCTGACACTAGCGTTGGAGGCCCCTGAGGAGGAGCATCACGATTTATTTGATGCAACCGCGTCGATGCGCACGCGCCTAGAGCTAGAGATGCAGAAGGGCCGGGACAGATTGCTGGAAATAAATTCCCATGATCCACTCGTCGGTAGCGATATTATCGAGGCGGTGAGGAAAGAAGAGCAGCCAGAGAAAATCGATAACTATGCGGAGCTCTTGTTTGATCGCATCGGTGTGACTCAGGATTACCACTCAGAGACCTGCTATGTCTTACGGCCCTCGGAAATGCTCATTACAGGTCAACTTCCCGGCCTTGATGACGAGGGAATTACCGTCACATTTGATCGGGAAACTGCCCTCGCCCGCGACGACATTCAATTTCTCACTTGGGAACATCCGCTCATTCGTGAAGCCATGGATGTGGTTGCAGGCAGCGAATTAGGTAATGCTGCCCTGGGCACTTTTAAGCACAGCAAGATCAAGCCTGGCTCTGTTATTCTTGAGGCGCTGTTTGGTATCGATTGCTTGGCGCCTGAGTCACTTGAAATAGGCCGTTTTTTATCAATGGTTCCGATCCGCTTGGTGATTTTGCCCGAGGGCAAGGAAGCGGCACAGGCCATTGGCCACGAAGCGCTCAACCGCATGCTGGAACCTGTACCACCTACCACGTCTGCCAATGTCATTCGGCAGATAAAACCGCTGCTTCAGAAGCAAATAGCCGAGGCCGAACGTGTCGCGAATGAGCGCCTATCGACACTCAAAAATAGCGCTCTGCACGCGCTTGCAAGCGAGTTAGGAAGTGAGCGAGATCGACTTCTGTACCTGCGCAGAGTTAATCCAGCCGTTAGGCAGACAGAAATTGATGCTGTGGACCGGCGACTCGACGACAGTCAGCGCGCTATTGCGCATGCGCGCATCACGCAGCAGGCGCTTAGAGTAGCGATCGCTACTTAGCCGGCTGATACCAAATAGCAGACGTATAAGCGCGTTCTTGTAGGGTGTCGGGACGATGCGTATCGACATCACCACCTAGCGCTATTTTGTCGTAGAGCGAGTGGCGGGCAGAGGGTATCTGTAGCACACGTACGTAGTAGAAAGCAGACTGCTGCGCCTCAAAACTTGGGTCTGTCCACGCTGCAGTCAGCCGCGGCGCACCCACGCTGTTGTCGACCGCGCCGGTACTGAGATTGACGGTATCGGCTACAGGCCTCAGCGAGCCGTCTTCGAGCACCCTGTCGTCACCCGCCCAAGACACATCAAATACGCGCTCATGACTCTCTCCATTGTCGTCGAGCCAACCTTTTACGACCTGCACTCGGTCAAGAAAAGCGGATGACGGATCTGCCGTGGCCTCTATAAGGAAGGTCGGCGCATCGCCATCGAGGCCCGCTTGCAGCTCACCGCCCATAGGCACGGCGCGCCCTGCGACATTCGACGGGAAGTCAGCCGCATGAAGCTCATTGGCTGACAGGCCCCATCCGGCATAGACCCGAACGCCTATGCGAGGCCCGGTAGTAGCATACACTTCACGCCGCCTCATAGCCGCGAGGATCGCACTGCGAGAATTTTCGCTAGCCCACACTGCCGCACGTCCTGATGCGCTCATCGCCCATCCAAAAGAGCTCTTCGCGTTATCACCCCAGTGAACCATCTTATTGACTGGAATCGAGTCAGTCGCCATTTTACCGAGGAAATTGTTTTCATCGGCGGATGATAGAGCCGTGTGAGCGTCTGTAGAGCCGATAACACCAAACTGAAAAGGATTAACACCGATGTCCGCCTGCAATTCAAGTCCACGCAGCATTGCCGGTCGAACAAAATCACCGACACGCGGGTTGTAGGGCGTATTGTCTCGTTGAATGTAGAAGGGGTAATTTTCAAAGTCCGCGAAAGGATCAGCGGGACTCAATCGCGAATGTGTCTCTGAATCGCCCTTTATTTGTGTGATCTCAACGACGGGTTCCCAATAGCGCCGAGTCTCCGCAAGCTCAGCCGTCATCGGCTCACCGCGCAGCGTTTTTGAGGAAAACATAGCCCCCTTTGAAATATTGGAATTATGAGGGATGGCAACGAAATCACCCTTTGTGGTTGCGCTAACCTCGTCTAACCACGACCATAAGTCCTCAGGATAAACACTTTGATCAAGTCCAAACGGTATAAAACTTTGGGCTACTGGTGCATCTACATCGGTCATAACAACACGGTGCAAGTTACCACCTCCCGGAATGCTGCTGTACTCCCAGCCGATGATGGCACTAAACTCTCCGGGCCGATTGTGCTGGTCGGCTGCCTCCGTTATGTCTCTCCAGGTGTTGGCTTCAACGCGCGGTTGCTGAGGAATCCATCCAACACTCACCTCCCATACCGCTGCAGCGTCAGTCGGGTTATCAAATGGCTCAGGAAGAATCTTGACGAACAAATTGCGGGCGGTTTGATCATCGACCGCATCCTTTAAAATGATCTGCGCAATCCACGCCTTAAACTGAGTAATCCAGTCCAAACCCTGATTATCAATGCCGTTAAAATACGTGCTGCGCACAACGCCCATGAATTCAGCGTGATCTGAAACCACCAAAAAATCGAGCGGGCGCTCTAGCTGAACTCGGTTGCCGTTATAGGGATGAAGCACGGGCTCGCCCTTAGCAAATCGGTACGCGACATCGGGGGTGGCCGTCAAATTATTATTCGCAAACGCATCTGATGAATACGTGGTGTGCAAGTGCGTGTCACCCCAAAGAAGTTGCTTGTCGGCCGCTGAGACAGTTGCCGCAGCAAAGGCAAGAACCGCGATACAACAGCGTTGTTTCATCATTTTCATAGTTCAAAATCTCTCAGCGGTTTTTTTAGCGACCCTGCCACTCGTAAGTTTCTCGGGCAAAAAATGCACTAATAGCGGCGCCACAATCCTCGCTGTCGATACACAACTTTTGCAGTCTCGCTTCAGTCGAAATGGCTTCAGATAATGTGCTGTCACCCGCGATTCTCAACGCTTCTTTGGTGTAGCGCAATGCTAACGGCGATTTACTTGCAATATTTTGCGCATAGAGTGCCGAATCTTCGCGGAAGCTAGTATCGCTTAACACTTGATTGGCTAATCCCAACTCGCACGCCAGTGATGCACCTACTTTTTCACCGCCAATCATAAGCTCAAACGCCTTGCGCGGCCCTACTAAACGTGACAACAACCAAGTGCTGCCCCCATCGGGTATTAATCCAATATTTGCAAATGGCTGGTACAAGAAAGAAGATTCAGCCATGAGCGCGATGTCACACGCCATTGCGTAGGAATAGCTTATACCCGCGCACGGTCCGTTAATCGCTGCAATCCACACCTTGGGTGACTCTGCAATCGCCAACACACCCGGCTTATATTCATGTTCCAGTTGGTCCTGAACCTCGCTGCCGCCCCCAATCCCCACCGCCTGAGACTCGCTTAAATCCGCCCCTGCCCCGAAAGCACGTCCAGCACCTGTCAACACAACCACTCTTATGCTGTCGTCAAGATTAAGCTGTCGCGCGGCAGCGAGTACGTCTCGCCGTAAAGCAGTGTTAAAGGTATTCATCTTGTCGGGACGATTCATCGTCAGGGTCGCGACTGGACCATCAGACTCAATTGTGACCGTTTCAAATTCACTCATAACTTTTTCTCGGTTTTATCCTTAGGATTACCTACGTAACAATGTGGCTAGAAGTTACGAGTGTTAAAGGGCTGGTAATCATCGCCCAGACAGTCTCGTCCTATGATCATTTTCATGATCTCGGAGCTGCCTGCGTAGATGGTAGCAATCTTAGCGTCCGCGCTCTGACGACTAATGGCGTATTCATCCATAAAACCGGCGCCACCATGCAGTTGAAGGCCATCGTCAGCGACTTTTTGCTGCAATTCTGAGGTCTTTAATTTTGCTTTCGCTGCATCCGATGGGCTCAAGGTACCAGCATTAAACGCTAGAGTGCATTGATCAACAAAACTCTGGGTGATGTCGAGCTCAGTACGCAACTCGGCTAGCTTGAACTGCGTATTTTGCATATGCGCCAATGGCTTGCCAAAAACCTGCCGTTCTTTGACGAACGCTGCCGTTAAATCCCAGGACAGTTGTGCCGCAGCAAGGTAACCAATAGCGCCCAGAAGGCGTTCTTCAGCCAATCCTTCCATAAGGTAATAGAAGCCTTTGTGTACCTCACCCAGAACGTTTGCTTTAGGTACTTTGCAATCATTGAAAAATAGTTCGGCTGTATCTTGCGCTTTAAGCCCGAGCTTTTTCAGATTACGGCCACGATCAAATCCCTCAAAGCCCGATTCAACGAGAAACAAGGTCATTGCATGAGGATTGTTGTCAGGGTCTGTCTTAGCAGCAACCACGACCAGATCGCAGTTAATACCGTTGGAAATATAAGTTTTCTGTCCGTTCAGCACCCAATGGTCATCGTGCTCTACAGCACTGGTTCTCATTCCAGCTAAATTACTCCCGGCGTCGGGCTCGGTCATTGCGATTGCTAAGATGATGTCGCCACCCACCGCACCGGGCATATAGCGGTCTTGTTGCTCCTTGCTGCCAAAGCGCGTGATATAGGGGCCTACGATGCGACTGTGCAGAGATCCAAACCAATCGGACGCGCGCGCATATGAAAGTTCCTCGATGATCACTTGCTCCCAGCGGATATCATAGTCGTTCATACCGCCGTACTCTTCTCCAGGCCACACCATTAGGAATCCTTGATCTCCCGCCTTTTTAAAAGCACTGCGGTCTACAATACCCGCTTCTCGCCACTCCTCCATGTGAGGAACGATCTCCTCCGCCAAAAATCGACGATAAGCCTCGCGGAACATTTGCTGTTCTTCGGTGAAATGTCGAGCAAGCATTGAACTCTCCGTATGTTTTTTGTCTCGGGAGTGAAGATTAACCACTTAAGCGCCAAGCGCCAAGCGCCAAGCGCCTATTATCCCTCTGAACTGAATGTTTTACTTGGCGAGACTTCGCCGAAGGTCTTCACCGCAGTAGCGACAGCGATAAACAGTGCCTGAACGGAGAATCCGGTTATGGCGAGTGGTAGATACCTCATGTTTCTGGCAACCACAAAAATAGCTAAACCGCCGTTGGCGTCGCACGGGGATATTCGACATATCACCGGTGAAGGTGGCGCTGGGGTTAGCTCCCAATGCGAGCATAAGGCCCCGCCATTCAGCGCCGTGTGGCCGCACCCCCCTGCCGCCTCGAAAGAGTCGATGAATCCCAAGGTGTGCGACTTCGTGAGTGACGGTATCGTTTAGATGCGTAACGAAGTCATTGGCAAATAGCCATGGGTTAAACCGTAACCAAACTTCACGACCACGGGCGCAGAACATCCCAGCCGCCGATCCTTTTAAATCGAAAAGCACGGGGGGTGGTTCGAGTGGTATGCCTAGAATCGCGGCAGCGCGGCCACAATCCACATGGACACGCCGAACGACCTGGTCGGCGTCCTCGGTTGAAAGCGGAGCGTGGGCGGTGCTAGTCGGCACTGGCAGTGTCAAGTACGTCCTTTAACTCGCGCTTTAAGAATTTGCCGTTAGCATTACGTGGCAATGGCTCTGCTAGAAACCACATATAGCGGGGTATTTTGAACGCCGCCAATTTAGCCGCCAAATGCTCCCGTAAACCTGCAGCGTCTAGTAACGCTCCGTCTTTAAGGTGGATGGCAGCGCCAACCTCTTCGCCCAGCCGGTCATCGGGCACGGCAAAAGCGACGCACTCCAGCACCGCCGGATGATCAAAAATTGCGTTCTCTACTTCAGCACCATAGATATTTTCGCCGCCTCGTAGAATCATATCTTTGGCGCGATCTACTAAATAAATAAACCCGTCTTCGTCAAAGTAGCCGAGGTCGCCAGTATGCAACCACCCATCAACGATGGTCTCAGCCGTGGCTTCTGGGCGGTTAAGATAGCCCTTGATCACAGGGGTACCGCGGACACAAATTTCGCCGATCTCTCCAGCAGGCAGTGCATTACCCTCTTTGTCGCGGGCACAGCCTTGAAGTGTCGGCACCAACGGGCCGGCGCTCTCGGGACGTTCGATAAAAATATCTCCGGCAATATAAGTAATAATGCCACTTACCTCAGTCATCCCATATCCCTGGGTGGGCTTAGCGCGCTTAGTTTCCGCGGCGACTTTGCCAACCAAGTCCGGCTGCATTGCTGCGCCACCACCACCCATAGAGGTGAGTGAGCTCAAATCATACTCGTCGCGATCGGCGTGATTCAGTAACTCCCGGGTCATCATGGGGACAGCACTCAGCGTGTTGAGCTTCTCCGCTTGAATAAGACGCATAGCTTCGATCGGATCCCACTTATACATGAGTACAAACTTTCCACCGGCTACCGTCCCACCTTGCAAGATACAGTTATTCGCCGTCACGTGAAAAAGAGGTGTGGCAATTAGAGCTGCCGGTGCAGGAGGGGCTACTGGCTCGCTAACCTCCGCCCCCCGCACTCGCGCTTGAGTCGTTGCATAAATTCTGCCCATTGAAGCGACATTGATGACGTTTGCAACGCAGCTTCTATGGGTCAGCTGAGCTCCTTTCGGTCGGCCAGTTGTACCGGACGTATAAAAAATCATCGCCTCGCTGTCGGGGTCTATGACGACGTCTGGCATGTCGCCTCCGGCAGCAGTAGCGGCTTGCCACGTGGTCGCGGCTACTGGTGAGTCGTCAGCGCGTACTGAGACCACAGTCATATCAGGGAATTCGTCCGCGATGGCAGCGAACGTGGCCAATCGACGGTCATCGGCTATCAGTATTCGCGGCTTAGAATCTTTGAGTGCATAGGACATTTCTTCGCCGACCCACCAGGCGTTCATTCCTACGGCAACCGCGCCAATGGCATTGATCGCCCAGTGAGCCAGCATCCATTCAGGATAATTACGCATGGAGATCGCTACGCGATCGCCAGATTCAATCCCCTGGCCCTTGAGCCAGCAAGCGAAGGCGGCAACCTCCACAGCAGCTTGCGTATACGTCCAACGCTCGTCGCCAAAGACGAGGTATTCGTTTTCGCCATGACCTGTGGCGAGGAGCCACAAGTCGCGCATTGAGCCAGGCGCGTTGACGTAACCCAACAGTTCTTGCCCACCAACATTTTGCGGACCAACTTCAAAGAGTGTGCCGCTTTGTAATGTTAGTTCACGTGCCGCTTTGTAATGCTCAATAATGCTCATCGGTTCTCCCAACAGCTTTTTTTATGTGATTGCAGGAACTTGCGGTGCCAAGCATAACCACAGCATACTCAAGGTTCAAACTTTCCAACTTCAAATACAGTTTTTTTTCGAATGCTCGGATTTAAGCTGCCATAGATAACTCAGGAGATGCACTGTGAGCACCCAAACCCTTGACATTAGCCGTCTAAATAGCTGGTTAAGAGACTTCGTGCCCGCCTTTGACGGTCCGCTAACAGCTGAAAAATTTGCAGGTGGCCAGTCAAACCCCACATTTAAGCTCACCGCGGGCAAGGAACAATACGTTCTTAGACGCAAACCGCCCGGACAATTATTGGCGTCCGCGCACATGGTTGATCGCGAGTACAGAGTCATCTCCGCACTGCAAAAAACCGCTGTGCCCGTTCCAGAAACCATCGCGCTCTGCGAAGACGACTCCATTATTGGGTCTATGTTTTACGTCATGGAATATCTCGATGGTCGGGTACTTTGGGATCCTGTTCTAGAAGATCTCAGTTACGCAGATCGCGGTGCATACTATGATGAGATGAATCGTGTGTTAGCTGAACTTCACTCTGTTGACATCAACGAAGTGGGCCTAGCTGACTACGGCAAACCCGGCAACTATTTTGAGCGGCAGGTCGGTCGATGGACCAAGCAATACCGAGCTTCCGAGACAGGGAATCTGCCAGCGATGGAGCGTCTTATTGAATGGCTACCAGCCAATATGCCTGTCGATGACGGTAGAGTCAGCTTGGTACACGGCGACTATAGGCTCGACAACGTTATGTGGCATCCGACTGAACCCAAAATCATAGCTGTCCTCGATTGGGAGTTGTCGACGTTAGGTAATCCGATAGCCGATTTAGCGTACCAAGTGATGGCTTGGCAACTTCCGAGAGGCGGTAGTATCAATGGGATGGCTGGGGTAGAGCGCGCGCCTTTAGGCATTCCCAGCGACGAGGACTACATCGCGCGATACTGCGAGCGGACGGGTCGAAGCGGTATAAGCGATTGGAATTTCTATCTAGCGTTTTGCTACTTTCGCCTAGCCGCCATTGTGCAAGGGGTTAAAAAGCGTGCTCTCGACGGCAATGCGTCAAGCCCAGATGCCGCTAGCCGAGGAGATTTAGTTCAGCCACTAGCCGATTTAGGCTTAAAAGCTATAGAGGGGCGCTAAGGCGCCCTACTATTACTCTCTACTCATAATCCGGTTTTAACTCAATAAGCTAGTGCGTCACGACACTTGCTGATCGAGAGCCCGACTTAGAGCCAGCTGCGGCCTTCTTCGCCGAGGCCTTGGCGGGTACCGACTTAGTTAATCGCTCTAGCTGAGCTTTTGTGGGCGGAGGACGGCGCCGAGATGAGCGTGGTCGATGAATCTTTTTGGGGTCAGGGCGCAAGTCACCGTACTCAAAGCGATAGAGAATGTCTTCTAGCGTTCGCGAAATCATGGTGCAGCGTCTGATTGATTCTACCTTTTCAAAGCAAGCGCGCTCCCCATACTGAATGATTTCAAGTAGCTCAGACTCATCTAAGTGAGAAAGCAAGCGCAGTGGGTTGGCAATGCGAAAACTAGGGACAATGTTAATGTCACCGGAGTACTCCTGATCCATTAAAGCGTGGAGTCCATGTAATGCCATGTTAAAACGGGGCCAGTTATCACCATACTTTTGTGCAATGCCACGATAAAAATTAAGCACCTCACGCCCAACACCAACACCTAAACTCCCTGCAGCGCTGCGCAGCACACTTTTTTTCTCGTCTTTGGCCAAGAATGCCGTAGCTATGGGATTCACCATGCTCACGATGTAGTGATTGGTGCCAAACAAACGCGATAAGCGTTTCGCCGGCAAGTCATCTGCAACAGAACCATCGATCCAGCGACGCCCGGGCAAATAAGGCTGAGGCTCTCCATGAACATTTTTTGCCATCAGCATCACGGGGGGAAACACCCCTGGCACCGCGCAAGACGCCATTACCGCCGATCGGATATATACATTGGGGGATGTTACTGCGTTGAGCAAGCGTGAGCGTTGATGAGGCTGTGCGGGTGCAACAGTGACACTGACTTGTCGCCCCGTTTTGGCATAAGCCTCTTCAAACGTCATATTAGGCACTAGACGTTCGATTAGCTCTTCCAAATCGTCAAGGCTTAGGTGCGGGCCTGTTCCAAGTAGCAAACGCCTAAAGAAATTAGTGTCCTTACGAGCCTCTCCGCGCATAATTTCAGGATCACGGAATTGCGTCATCTCTTCATCGGTATGGCAAGCCAACACGCCCGCCACGAGCGAGCCTGCACTAGAGCCAGAAATCACCCGCGGTAACAAGCCCTGCTCAACCAGAATATTGATCACGCCTAAATGCAGAAAACCCAGCACGCCACCACCGCTGAGCATGAGCGCTGAACGACCAAAACACACGTTGCAGCGGTAGAAGAACTCAATTTTTTTTTGGGCTGGAATAATCTCGTCATCTAACTCAGCGATTAGCCGTAAAGAGGCGTCAATTTCGGTTATGTAATCCTCAATAAGTCGTTTAGTTCCAAATTTAGCCTGGCGATAGAGAGCGCTTTTCCCCATGCCGCCCATATTGCCGTGAATGCCTTCATTGAGTGCAAAGAGCAGGCCTTGGTAATCATTGCGCGCCCGAAGTGATTGCAGGCGATCGAGGCGTAAACGTATCTGCGCGAAATCAAAAAGATCCGTGCTCTCAACGTCACGCCACTCGGCCATACCAGACACTTCGTCATGCTCTATGGCCGCGGCGCGCCACTGATCGTAGCTATTAGCCGTCACCATTTCATTATTAAGAGCTTTCAACCGTCTTGTTCGTTTACCCACTGCGATACCTCTTTAATGGGAAAATCATTATGCCACCTTATCGCAACTAGCCCGGTTAGAACACGTCTAAGCTGGCTTTTCTGCAACCGGCGTCTGCAACCGGCGCTAGCCCTCGCGATTTTTGTACGCCTCCATGAGATGGCGCTTGTATAGCTTGCCATTGTCCATTCGAGGCAGCTGCTCGTTGAAATCGAGGTTTTTAGGCACCTTAATCGACGACAGTCGCTCACGCAGCCATTCGAGGAGCTCAAAAGCCGTCTCATCGGTGGCATCGGCCCAGTTTGCAGGCTGAACCACCGCCTGAACAACCTCACCAAACTCATCATCTGGAATCCCAAACACAGCGACGTCAGCTACCTTAGCGTGTCCGATGAGGACGTTTTCAATCTCGGCAGGATACACATTGACGCCACCCGTAATAATGGTGAAATTCTTTCGATCCGTTAGGTACAAAAATCCTTCTGCGTCTAAGTAGCCTACATCGCCACAACTGGACCAACCTCTTTCATTATAGGCTTGCGCCGTTTTTTCGGGTTCGTTGTGGTACTCGAATTTATTCTGAAGGTCCGAGAAATACACTGTGCCTATTTCGCCAGCCCCAAGCTCGTTCCCGTCTTCATCGAGAATGTGTGGCACACCAAATAACGGTTTTCCCACCGACCCCTTGTGGGTGAGCCACGTTGGCGAGTCGATAATCGTAAAGCCGGCCGCCTCGCTCGACGAGTAGTACTCAACGATAACCGGACCCCACCACTCGATCATTTGTTCTTTCACTTCGATAGGACAAGGCGCTGCGGCATGGATAGCAATCTGCATGGAACTGACGTCATAGCGAGCCCGCACCTCCTGAGCCAGCTTTAGCATCCGTACAAACATAATGGGCACCCACTGACTGTGCGTTACTCGGTGTTCTTCAATTAACGCAAGCGCACTCTCTGGGTCAAATCGCTCCATCACAATCGACGTACCGCCAGTGTCCAGCACCATCAAATTGTAATGCAAGGGCGCCGCGTGATAGAGCGGTGCCGGCGATAAATACGTTGTCTCAGGGCCGAAGCCAAACGCTGGCGCTAAGGAACCAGTGAGTGTGCCAGGGGCGTCGAATATCTCAGTCGCTGGAGGGATAAATATTCCTTTGGGTTTGCCCGTTGTTCCCGATGAGTAGAGCATGGGGGAGCCCATGAATTGATCATCGACGGGCAGATTGGGCATTACATCAACTGCCTCTTCCCATGATTCAAAACCATCGCTTATGCCGCCGACCATATAAAATCGCTCGATACCAGCCACCTTGCCCCTCAATTGCGTGGCAACTGCGTCGAGTGCTGCAGAAGCGACAAACAGCTTGGCGCCGCAATTTTCAAGAATATAGGCGGTCTCGTCGACCTTTAGGTGTGTACTAATCGGCGTGAAAATAAGACCCGTGCGCATCGCCGCGGTAGCGATCTGCAGGAATTCGCTGCAGTTTACCATCATCATTGCTATGTGGTCACCTTTTCGTAGACCACATAGGCGAAACAGCTGCGCAATTTGATTGCTCTTGCTATCGAGCTCAGCGTAAGTGATTACCTCCCCTGTGTTCGCCATAATATAGGCGGGCTTCGCAGGGGTCTCCTTGGCGGTTACCGAAAAGTGAGGCATAAAACACTCCGTTGTAGTTTTATTTGTGTAGTCTTACACGTTAATGCAAGCTGCCATAGGTTGCCAGACAAGGATTATTTAATGAATCACACAGTTGACAAAAATAACCCTCGCCAGCTCCGCCAAAGTATTCGCAGCGGCGACTTTTCCGACGTGACAAGCGGTGTCGCGCCGGGCTACGTGCAGTGTAATTTAGTGATTCTTCCCGCTGATTTTGCGGCCGATTTTCTATTGTTTTGTCAACGCAACCCGAAACCTTGTCCGCTACTTGCGATCAGCCCAGAGCCAGGAAATCCCGCACTTCCAGATCTCGGCGTTGATATTGACGTGCGGACTGATGCGCCTCTGTACCGGCGCTGGGAAAATGGCTGCGCTACGGCTACACCAACCAATTTGATGGACGCGTGGCAAGACGATCATGTCGCGTTCGCATTGGGCTGTTCGTTCTCCTTTGAGGAGGCGTTGCTGGCCGCAGGCATCGAGATTCGCAATATTACTGAGGGCGTCAATGTCCCCATGTACAGGACGGACATCGCTTGCCAGCCAGCAGGTGCTTTTGCCGGCAATATGGTGGTGAGTATGCGGCC
>CAJQLP010000167.1 GCA_905479205.1 uncultured Luminiphilus sp. | reverse complement strand
TCTCACTAATCCTTTCTCTCTAGCCGAGGGCTTTCAGGGGCCGGACCAACCTGCCGGCGACAAGCCTCAGTACGATGAGGAAATCAATAGCTGGAGCGCGCCCTTCATCATGGCGCCTATTAATACCAAGAATGTGCATCGCTCCAACTATTTATTGGGCAATGCCTACGGCGACGATTTTACCTACGATGAAATGTTGCTAACAGGTGACGGCGACCAAGGAAAGGCGGTAGCTGATTTTGTCACCAAAGATGACTCGTTTGCTAAGAGCCCACTAAAGCCGGGTGAGGGCCCATCGAAGGAAGAGCGCGAGGCTGGTAACTACGAAGTCGCTTTTGTTGCCCAGACCGATGATGGCCAGCTTCTGGTAACGAGCGTCGCGGGCGACAAAGATCCCGGTTATGGATCGACGTCTAAAATGCTTGCCGAGGCGGCCGTGTGCTTGTTGCGCAATCCGGATCTGGCGGGTGGCGGCATTTGGACACCTGCAGCTGCGCTGGGCAATGCGCTTATCGAGCGATTAGAAGCGAACGCTGGCTTGAGCTTCAAGATTGAGTCGCCATAAGTTTTGTTGTTAAAGCACTTTAAAAAACTATTCGAGCCCGATGCGCTGTCATCGGGCGAGAATTCACACCACCTAGCCCTTGCCACCGCTGCTTTGCTCTTCGAGGTTGCGCGTTCGGACTTTGAGCAAGACGAGGTGGAGTACGAGACGATTGTGCGCCATCTCAAAGCGGCTTTTGACCTGTCGCCCGAAGAGCTGGAAATGGTGACGACGGAATCAGAGCATCGCGTAGAGCACGCGACCTCGCTCTATGAGTTTACACGCACAATCAACGACCACTGTACGCCCCAAGAGCGGATACAGCTTATCGAGGCAATGTGGCAAGTGGCTTACGCTGACGGTGAACTGAGTAAGTATGAGGATCATCTGATTCGGCGCACGGCAGACCTGTTATACGTCGCCCACACCGATTTCATTCGCGGGAAGCACAGAGCACAAGAGGGGCTTGCGAAGTCGAGTGTCGATACGAACTGAATCACTCTTAAACAGCTAAAGCTTAGAACGCGTGAGCGTTTATTGCTGACCTAAATGCCCCGTTTTAACATAGAGAACACAGCCCTTTTCACTAAAGGGGCGGTGATGGCTGCCGGGAGGATTTCTTATCCATGTGCCTTCATCGTAACAACCTTGCTCATCAATAAGCTGTCCCTTGAGTACTAAAATTTCTTCGCCATTCGGGTGTTGGTGTTCCGGAAATATCACGCCGGCTGCCCAATTGACTAAAGAGACTGACTCGCCTCGAAATTGGTGCAACGGCATAACGGTAATACCATCGACGATGCCAGGTCGCCATTGCTCGCAAGTGGTGTCGATACGCACCGACGCTTGATCATCAGGATCAAATTGATGCAATTTGACAAAGATGGTGCCGCCCTCTTTAGAAAAAGGGGTGTGTCGAGATCCGACAGGATTACGAACATACATGCCTTTGGTGTAATCCCCATTTTCATCAGAGAAAACACCATCGAGTACAAAAAACTCTTCGCCACCACCATGGCTGTGAGCCGAGAAAAACGATTCGGGGGCGTAGCGCACAATGCTCGTAGCGCGCGCAACTTCCGCTCCGTTACGGTCTAGCATACGTCGATCGACGCCAGGCATTGGCGAGGGTATCCAGTCAAGTGCTGCGCTCTGCACTACTGCTCGTCGAGTTAGATCGGCGTGAAGTTGCATAAATTACTCTTGCCTCAGATTCATCGCTTCATGACTGTGCGAGAGTAATGCACTTATGCGCGGTTCACCACATGGCGCTGGAGGCCTCTGGTTCACTACGTTGTCCGTGACATTATTGAGAATATTTCATCAATTGTCGGACAGATTCTGATCGAGGTTTATCACCCTCAAGCGGTTTTACTGAGTAAAACAGTGGAGAGAGTGAGTAATGAATACAACGATTAAACCGACTACCCTTTATCAAGCCGTGCATGAGTCGTCATTGCGAGAGTTACACCGCTATCACAATTTTAAGGTCCAGTGCGCCATGGCCGGAGACTCTTGTGCGCTGCTTAAACTACATGCTGCCGCGGCGGTTCGTGCGGGTCGACGACTGGTACTGCGTGAAGGTGGCGAGGTTGCGGTGCTTCGATACCGCTTTCATCCCCAGGCACTCAGTGCTGTGCGTGTGTCGACGATAGCCTACGATGCAGATCGGGAATACTGTATGTCGGAGGATTCTTTGGATCGCTTGTCGATCGCGTTGCTTGCGCCCGCCAAGATTATCCGTGTTATCGCGCTTGATCATCGCGTTGTAGAGCGCAATAAGGCACCGCACCAGTATTCGAGGGACAGCGGTTATTGCGCTAAGAGCGTCCAGTGCTAGGGCGTCCAAGTTGATAGCTGTAATTCGTTGTCTTGGACGCTTGCGCGAAGCCAGTGGGCCTTAGAGCCCCGATAAATCGCGCTTAGGGTAAAGTCTGCTGTATGAAGATGCTGGTGCTGAACCCCCGGCTCGATCTCAAAAGGCATGCCTAAGAGCTGCAGTAAAGGCCGTGTTCCGTCAAACTTTACCAATGCTTCGCGATCACACCAATACCGATAAAAAAACTCGGTTTTCTCACTGGCAGATTTGGCCGCATAGGTCTTGGCTGCGGCCTCATCGAAGTACCGACTGACCAGTCTTTGATTCTGTCGGTCTCGCGGCGTTTCGATATCGACCCCGATTGCACCATTATTATTGAGCCCCACTAAAACTGCGCCGTGACTGTGGCTTATCGTGCATGCCAACGGTTGGTGTGAGTGTGTAAGCCACTGAGGTTTGCCCGTGTCCGTATAGCTGACGGCTCCGTATTCTCCCGTTACGCAATGGCTCAGTACCTGCAGTAATGAGCGAGCAACAATAAACTCTCTGCGTCTACCTGGGTGTGCAATAAGACGTAGCCGCTCGTCATCGCTAACGGGTAAACGGGCATGCCAGCGTGCAATAACTGAGTCGGGAATCGATTGCGTCCCAGTAATGAGTGCGATATCAGCCATTGGCGCTTGGACTTACCTTCATTGCTATTTGGTTCGTCACGCGCCCATCGGGATTGCGCGTGTATTCTCGGAAATCTATATCGCCGCGCAGATCTACGCGTAAAACTGCCGTTGAACGGGTGCCATAGGTATCGCCAACGATTAGCTGCGGCGCTAACTGGCGCTCGAGCGCCAATCCTACCCCCGTATTAGGAAGATCTTCATCGACGGCTTGAATACGATCTTCAATAACCTCTCTAAGCCGTTCGACGTTATTCGCATCATCCAGGGCCGACAGCGCTTTTTTAAGGCGTCGCTCCTTTGGCCAATCGGCATCTAGCGTCCCGTTTGACAGGCTGTGAACGCCGATCTCGATCTGCCTTTGGTCGCCTGAACTGCTAAATATTGAGAAATGCGAACTGTTGTCGTGAAGCAATAAATTAAACCCTGCAAAGTGTTGCACTGTCGGAGCTATCTGCTGAAGCCACTCTTCTGTTGATAAGGTGCTGTTCAAAAAGTCAGTGACTAACTGGCCGCGTGACCGCGTTGCAGCAGTAAGAGGGACTTCCCCTCTCACGTTAGTGAGTGCTGCGATACGACCTGTTCTAGATACCCCTAGCCATGTTCCGCCTGCCTGCTCATCGCGACCCGCAAAAATGGCTGGCATGTCAGGCCACTGGTGTAATGGGGCGGTCGATCGATCGTGAAATTCATCGCGGTTAGCAAGAATTACTATGGGGTAGTCATCGAAGTGATCTAATGCTATTCCAATGAGGCACATGTCATCAGCCTTTCAAGGCGCTCCTTATTAGCAATTTATAGCACTATTCTTTACCGCGGTTTCAGCTACCGAAGCGCTTGCGCGCGACGTGCCTCTTGCACCGAGTGTTCGTAACAGCGAGGATGCTCTTCTTCAGAAAAAAGTAACAGAGTGAGACGTCAGTGAAGAGTACCATGCGTTCGCGCCTACCTCATGTGGGTACGACAATTTTTACAACCATGTCGGCATTGGCTAATGACTGCGGTGCACTGAATTTATCGCAGGGTTTTCCCGATTTTCCCCCGCCGGAGCCCCTGTTAGAGGCACTCGCGCGTGCGTCGCGCGATGCGCAGCGACAGCAATATCCTCCCATGGTGGGCCTCGCTGAGCTCAGGGAAGCAATTGCCCAGCAGATTTTCGCCTATCGCAACGTTACGGTTGATCCCGTGGCTGAGGTGACCGTTGTCCCAGGCGCTACGGAAGGTATATTTTGCGCAATTACGGCTGCAGTAAGTAAGGGTGATGAAGTCATCTTGTTAGACCCTTGCTATGACAGTTATGAACCGGCGGTTCTTTTGAGTGGCGGCCATCCGGTTCACGTTCCATTAAACCCTTTAGATTTTTCGCCGCAGTGGGACGTCATTGAAGCGGCTATTACGGCTCGTACGCGGATGATCGTGATTAACTCACCGCACAATCCCACAGGCTATAGTTGGTCTGAGGAAGACATGCAGGCGCTGTCACGTATCGTGGAGCGGCATGACTTGCTCGTCTGTAGTGACGAGGTGTACGAATTTCTTGTGTTTGACGGTCAGCAGCATAAAAGCGTACTTAATTACCCCAGTTTGCGCGCGAGAAGTTTTGCGCATTTTTCATTTGGTAAGACCTTTAGCGTGACGGGATGGAAGACAGGATATTGCGTCGCTCCAGCAGCCTTGACCAATGAACTTCGTAAGATCCATCAGTATGTCTGCTTTGTGGGTGTAACGCCCATACAGGCGGCCTTGGCGGAGTTCATGAAGGCGTATCCAAAATACCCCAGCGAACTGGCTGGTCAGTATCAGGCGCGACGAGACAAATTGCTTGACGGTTTGCACGCTTCAAGACTGCGGTTTACCCCAACAATGGGCGGCTACTTCCAATTGGTGGATTACAGTGCGATCAGTCAGGCGCCTGCATCTCAGGTGGCCGAGCAATGGACGCGGGAACACGGCATTGCAACTATTCCGCTTGAGCCATTTTACGCTTCACCACCGGCCGACCAATACCAAGTAAGGCTGTGCTTTGCGAAATCCGATGAGACTTTGGAGCAGGCGGCAGAATTATTATGCAAGATTTGAAAGTTAGTTTGGTGCAAAGCGAATTACAGTGGGAATCGCCCGTTGATAACCGCGCGCACTTTACCCAATTGCTTCGTGCGCAAGAAACATCGGCGGATCTCTATGTGTTACCAGAGATGTTTACCACCGGTTTTTCGATGAACGCATTGGCCAACGCTGAAGCGCCCCAAGGCGATACGTATCAATGGCTGCAGGCAATGGCAGTCGAGCTCAACGCGGCCGTGGCGGGAAGTGTAGCGATCCGAGATGGAGGGGCAGTGTTTAACCGCTTACTCTTTGCAACGCCCGATAATGTGTATCACTACGATAAGCGACACTTGTTCCGAATGGCGGGAGAGCACAAGCGCTATGCGGCCGGAGCTGAGCGGGTCATTGTCGAGTGGCGGCAATGGCGAATTAAGCTCGAAGTTTGTTACGACCTTCGATTCCCTGTTTTTAGCCGTAATAGACAGGATTACGACTTACTCCTGTATGTGGCGAATTGGCCTGCACGCCGATCGCTTCATTGGCGAGCGCTTCTTCCCGCACGTGCGATTGAGAACTTGGCCTGTGTTGTGGGTGTTAACCGCGTTGGAGCAGATGCAAACGGCTTAGATTATAGCGGCGATAGTTTGGCGATCAGTGCCTCGGGCGAGACGCTGCTCGATATGCAAAATCGTCAGGGCATTGAGAGCGCTACCTTCGTGGCGAAAGACTTGCTTCAATGGCGAGAGAGCTTCCCCGCGCACCTCGACGCGGATAGCTTCACGTTGTCCAGCTAGTCTTTGTCCGGACTTAACGACGTTTGAGCTGGATAGGCAGCTGGTCTCTGGGTCTCGGGATAGGAAAGCGCGCCCAGTTAGGCTCGTAACCGGCTTTAAGACTGGGTCTGCGCTGTAATAGCAATGCGTGTAAAAACACTTTGGCCTGCATGTAAGCAAAGTGTAAACCCAGACACATATGCGAGCCTCCGCCATAGGGAACCCAGGCGTAACGATGTCGTTTACGCGTTTCTTCCACGGTGAATCGCTCGGGGTTAAAGCTTTCAGGATCATCCCAGAATTCGGGCAGCCTGTGGGTTAGCATCGGATTGATACTAACCATACTACCTGCAGGTATGTCGTAGCCGCCATAGCTAAAGGGTTTGACCGCGCGGCGGGGTATGACCGGAACGGGCGGGTTCAATCGCATGGCTTCTTTAAACACCATTTCAAGGCGTTCGAAATCGTTGAGATTGTCGTAGGAAATCTCAGGCTGGCGATCAACTTCCTCGCATGCCCAAGTCATCCACTGGGGGTTTGCGGCCAAAAAATACACGGCGGAGGTCAGCGAAGAGGTTAACGTATCGTGCGCTGCCATCATCAAGAAATTCATGTGATCAATCACTTCCTGATCGGACAAGAGTTCGCCGTTGTCATTACGCGCGTTACAGAACTGGCTGAAGAAATCTTCACCGTCACCACCGCGCCGCTTGGGGATCTCTTGCTTAAAAAAGTCACAGAGTAGCTGGCGACCACGTATTCCACGCCACATCGGAGTTCCGATTATAGGTTTTCGAATAACCGTGACGGAGGCTTGAACCATGTCGACGAAGGCCGTGTTAATACGCTGCGCTTCGGGGCCCCAGGGCAAGCCAAGAAAAGCATCGGCCGCCAAATCCAGTGTGAGCTGTTTGATGGCCGGATAAAACTTTAGTTCAGTGCCCCATTGGTTGATGCCGCGGGTAACGCCGCGCTGCAAGCCGTTGAAGTAGTGACGCATGGGTTCAATTTTAAACGCCACCGACAACGCTCGTCGGTGATTGCGGTGCTCGGGGTTATCCATCAGCATAAGACCGCGAGGAAATAGCTTATAAAGGACGGTATGCCAGCCTTGCTCCGACGACACAATCTCGTCACGGTTTACGAGTATCAGCTCCTGTGCGTCGGGACCTATGAGCGTGACGCCCCAGCCGTTAAAATTGATGCCGCGACTGACTGCACCATACTCCTGATAACTTTGCCGGCTAAAGTGGAGCGGGTCACGCATGACTCGGTACATGTACAACATGCTTCTTCGGCTTTCGGGAGGGCCCGGAATGTGAGCGAGGTCAGCAAAACTGGGTTCAGGTAGCTGCGCGAAGCGCTCTTCGGGTGTTTGTTGATGCGCTGTGTTCAATGTCAATGACTCAGACATTTTCTACTCTCCTGCACAGAGGGCTTAGCCGAAGCATAGGGCGGTCGTCATTAAATGATTAGAGAAAGATTAGGCTATCGCTCACGCTCGCAAAACCCGGCTCAATAATCTTTGCATAGCAACCGAGGTTGCCGTCAGCATGCTGAACCAGTGTCCGCATGATGCCAGTGTCTCTCGGTAGATCCGCGAACCCGTGAGTCGTCATGGAGCAGCGTGGACAAGCCCCAACAATTTCAAGAATAGCTGAACCAAATTTCAACCGTTGGCCTGCCAGCGTTGTTTCAGGGTATGGATGGTCGATGCCGGGCAGATCAATAAAAATATTAGGTCGAAAGCGACGAATGTCAAAGCGCTGCTGGGCGTCATATGAGGCGACACTGTCGAGTGACTGTCTCGATAGGATGTGTAAAGGGAATGCATCGAAGTAAGTGCCCGGTGGCGATTCAAAGTCAATGACTTCAGCGAACAGCGCTAAGTCAGGTAACGGTTCATCAGGCAGCCTGCCAAACAGGCCGCGGAGTTCTTGCTCAAAATCTTCATTGTCGGGCGCGCCACGTCGATAGTGATCGAGTTGTTCTGGGGGTAACAGTGGCCAAAGAGTTACGGAGTGTTGGAGCTCGCTGCTGAGCCATTGGCTGATGTCGGGCGCCGTGCTTAACAAGGTTTCTCCCGATGGTGCTGTAATTCGCGCACAGGGCCTGACAGCTTCCTCGGTAGTCGCACGCAAGGCCATGAGCTGCGGTATCTTCTTTCCTCCGCGTATGCCGCCGCGAACTTCGTCTCGCACAGCGAACACGCGGTCGCCTTTGAAACCTTTGTCAGTTATTTCAACGTGCTCAAGCATTTCACCCATCATAGATTTAACGGGATAACGATGCAGTTCCAATACTGAAGCTCTAGATATTTGAGTCATGGGTGTAGCCCCACTGTTATTGCCCACTTTTATTATTAGTCGAGTCTACGCACTCTTTTTACGTGCGGTAGCCAGCATACTCGCTTCGCGCATCTGCTGCTTGGTGGCACTAAATACACTCAGGTCATTGCTCGCCGCTCCCGTGCGCCCGATCAGTGCGATTTGCTCGTAGTACCAATATTGTGTCGCGAACGTCGCCAGTGTTCTAATGAGACCGAAGTATTCTAAGCCTTTAAGCCATTGGGGTAGTAGAGAGAGCTCATTTTCATAACGGGGGAGCTCCTCGAGACCGTCGAGCAGCTTTTTCGGTGCGTCGGTCATCACACACATGGGGCGCCCGATGCCGATAACGTCCGCACTGCCCGACGCGAGTGCTTCGTCCATAGCTGCTTTTTGCCGCAGTCCGCCGGTGACCATGAGAGGAATGTTTACCTGCTTGTGCATCGCTTGAGCAAAGTCTACGAAATACGCTTCTCGCGCACGCGTACTTGCAGCGATAGCCTGCTCTTCGACAGGCTCCAAACCTTCCATGTTCAAAAGTTTTGGTTGTTCATACGTGCCTCCCGAAATTTCAAGAAGATCAACTGATGCAGCTTCCAGCCATTGGGCTACTTGTAAGCTGTCGGTGAACTCAAAGCCGCCACGTTGAAAGTCTGCACTGTTGAGTTTTACAGATATTGGGAAGTCGGGGCCGACGGCGCTTCGGACTTTTCTAACGATGCTCAGAAGTAGGCGTGCGCGATTTTCAAGGCTGCCACCCCATTGGTCATCGCGTTGGTTACTTCGCGGACTCAGAAACTGAGAGATCAGATAACCGTGTGCTGCGTGTATCTGGACGCCAGTGAAGCCGACGTCTTTGCAGACTCGAGCACAAAGAACAAAGCCACTTATGACTGCTTCAATATCTGCTTCGGTCATTGCAACAGGCTCGCCAAATTGCCCTCCGGGAAGCCCAAGCTTTATAGCCGACGGCGCTTTGGGGTGCGGGTTGATCATCTTTTGAGTCTGGCGCCCAGCATGACTTATCTGTGCCCAAAAATGATTGCCATGCTGAGTGCCCGCTTGAGTCCACGCGGTTAGGGCTGCGCGCATCTCATCGTCAGGCTCCTTATCAATGACCACGTTGCCCGGCCGCTCGAGGTGGTCGGCATCGATCTGGACATTGCCGGATAACAGGATGCCGGCGCCACTGTCACTCCATACCGAGTACAGGCGCTGTAGTGCTTCTGTGGGTATTCCCTGGGCTGTTGCCAGCCCTTCGGTCATGGCCGCTTTGCATAGTCGGTTTTTAATCTGTGCGCCACAAGGAAGAGTGAGATGTTGATCGAGCATACTGTTAGACCTTTTATTTATGGTTATGTAGTTATGATTATGGATTATGCTTACCATAATAAAGCAATCACGCCCAAGCGGGTTCCTCTAAATGACGATTAACCGAATGAATATGCTCGTATTGCATCAGAGGTCTTGACGAATGGCTAAGCAGTTCTCGGGTCGCTATCTACTGTTAATACTCACAACAGCCGCATTGGTAGTTGCGTGTCAGGGGGAGGATGTTTCGCCGTCGGCAGAGGGTCTTGCAGAGGGTCTTACAGGACGTCAGGGCAATTCAGCGGCGTCTGAGGTTACTGCCCGGCTTAATCGGGCGGTTGGCGCGCAATTACCTATTGATGACTCTAAGGATTTTGAGGACGCACGCCGAGGGCTTATTGCACAAGCTCAATCATTAGTCGTGCGCTCACCCCAGGGCAAATCCATTTGGAATATGCCGGCCTATGATTTTCTCGAAGCGGACGCCCCAGCGAGTGTTAATCCTAGTCTTTGGCGTCAAGCACGCTTAAACAATGTTGCCGGGTTGTTTAAGGTTACGGACGGGTTGTATCAGTTGCGCGGCTTCGATCTTTCCAATATGAGCCTAATTGCGGGCAAAAATGGGTGGATCGTAGTTGACCCGTTAACCACAAATGAAACAGCCGCCGCAGCACTCGCATTCGCTCAAAAGCATCTCGGTGTCCGACCTATCAGCGCTGTTATTTTAACCCACTCACATATTGATCACTTTGGCGGTGTAGCATCGGTGCTAGAGCAGGACGGCAGCACTGAAGTTATTGCCCCAGTCGGGTTTACAGCGGCGGCTGCTAGCGAAAATATTCTTGCCGGCCCGACAATGAGTCGGCGCTCCATGTTTATGTATGGCAGCCAGCTCGAGCGATCGCCAAAGGGACATGTTGACTCAGGCTTGGGTAAGGCGCCAGCGCTGGGGAGTGTAGGAATCGCCAAACCCACTCGTATTATTCAGGAAACGGGCGAGCGGATAACCATCGACGGCGTCGATTTTATTTTTCAGAACGCGGAAAACTCGGAGGCGCCGGCCGAGCTCACGTTTTATTTGCCAGAGCACAAGGCTTTTTGTGGAGCTGAGCTCGTGTCTCGAACGATGCATAACCTGTACACCTTGCGTGGCGCTCAAGTGCGCGATGCGCTTAGTTGGAGTCAGCATATCGATGATGCGTTACATCTTTTTGGGAGCGCTGAGGTTTACTTTGCCAGCCATCATTGGCCCCTCTGGGGTAATGCTGAGATAGTCGACTTTTTAAAAAAGCAGCGTGATGGATATCGTTACATACACGATCAAACCCTCCGCTTGGCCTCTCAAGGATATACTCCCAACGAAATTGCGGAAGAGCTGGAACTGCCTGAATCTCTAAAAAGTAGCTTTTCAAACCGTGGTTATTACGGCACGTTGAAACACAATTCAAAAGCGGTTTATCAGCGTTACTTTGGCTGGTATGACGCGAATCCCGCCAATCTTGATCCACTCCCTGCAGCCGCCGCCGCCAAGCGTTACGTGTCCGCTATGGGCGGTGCAGAATCGGTGATGGCAATCGCGCAAGAAGCCTATAAGCAGGGTGATTATCGGTGGGTTGCAGAACTGTTGAATCACTTGGTATTTGCAGCGCCTGATGACGTCTCAGCGAAAAGACTGCTGGCAAAAGCCTACGATCAGCTGGGTTATCAGGCGGAGTCTGGCCCCTGGCGCGATGTGTACCTGACGGCTGCACTTGAGCTTCGCCGAGGACCGCCGGCGGAGGGTATTAGCCCAAAGAATGCGGTCGATTTACTGCGTGCGGCACCGATAAAAGAATTCATGCAGCTAATTGCCGCAATGCTAGATGGCCCTCGCGCGGATGGTGAGCGTTTCACCTTCAATTTTATCTTCACCGATGTGGGTGAGACTTATGTACTCGATTTAGAAAACTCAGTACTGCACAGCCGTCTTGGCGCTCCCGCGGAGCGCGCTAACGCTACGGTCCGACTGACGCATGAATTATTTATTCAGCTGATCACGGGGGCCGCAGGGGTTAAAGACACGGTGTTTTCCGCTGAAGTAGATCTCGATGGTTCTGTCATTGACCTTGCCCGGTTTTTTACGCTGCTCGAGCCACCAGATGAAGTGTTCAATATTGTTACGCCATAACAGCCACGCCTAGAGGCTACCTATACACGGCACAGCATGTGAAGGGAAAACGGCCCGTTGCGCAATTTGGTTCTTATCCTCGTACCAATTGGGCGTAAAAGAATTAACTTTGGCAGCGAATAGAAAAAAAGGCCACCCTGACGGGCGACCCTTTCCGGTTTTTGGTGGAGGCGGCGGGAGAAACTCCCATATTTTCCACCGTATTTAAATCAATAACTTACAGTGCGGTTTCAGCCGCTTATACGTTGACAATTTAGCAATCGATGTAGCACAACTCAATATTATTTTTATTGCTCGCTTTGGAGATGCCCCCCGGGGGCGTAGATGCTCTGGTGTTATCGTTATTGTTCCTGCCCAGATACATCAGAGGTGGATTTGAAAAAGGAAGGAGCCAATGTTTCAGGCCCCTTTTGTCTAGCAAGGAAGTACCAGCAGTACTCCATTCACCGCTGCGCGACTAGTCTACCAAGTTGGGTGCTATCGTTTGCGTGACATGAAATTGCACTGCAAACTTAGCAAAAGCTATTTTTGAGATTAACCATATACATAACACCCAAGCAGTCTCGCGCAAAAACAACAGAAACAAAGATGCGCGATGCGCTATCACGGCTACTGAAAGAGAGAAGCTTCCATGATGTTACGGTGAGTCAGATCTGTGAGATGTCCGGAACTTCTAATGGCGCATTTATGGCTCGCTTCGGCTCAAAGAGAGCTGCATTGGGTAAATTATTCCAGCGATTTTGTGACGATGTACTTCAGACACTTCGTGCTCTTTCTTCAGAGAATCCTCGCAATCACGAGCAGTAGCCACTAGATCGATCTAAGAAGCCCAGCCACTTGTTGGGTTTTTTACCAAACTACTCAGAAAAAGTGCTGTGATTCAAGCCAGAAAATGAACTGCTTAAACCAGAGGTCGCTAGTGGTGTCTTGTCGCTTTGAGGCAAAACCATGCCCCCCAGCTGAGTACCAATGAAGTTCGGTTGAGCCACCGGAGTTGTGCCAGTCCTCGATCAGACCAAAGCCATGGTGTGTCATCATGGGGTCATTAGAGGCGATTGCCATGAACAAGGGTTGTGCGTCGGCCGGCACATCGACTGAGCGCAAGCTGCCATAAATTGAGCCAACGAATGCAGGACGAGCGTCTTCAGCGTTATCTAGTGCTACCGCGGTGGCTGCAATAGCGCCTGCAGAGAAACCTAGAATGCCGATTCGATCGGAATCAATGTTCAGTTGATCAGCATTAGTGTGGAGGTAGCGCAGTGCGGCTTGTGCATCTATTCTCGCACTGACCACACGAGGCAATTCATAAACACTTTCGCTGGTGCGATGTAATGGGTTCGCAAAATGTTGCATGAGATCTTGCGCGAGAGCAGCTGGATCCTCGGCATTGCGACTTGACCCCGGCGCGCGCAATAAGTATACCGTCTGGACGGTTTAGTTCAGAGGCAGTCATGGTAAACACCAATACCCCGACACAGTTGTGTCAGGCGGCGGTTGAGTTAATTGCAGAACAGGGTGCCGCCCACTTGACACTGAGCGCCGTCGCGGAACGAGCGGGCGTTTCCAAGGGCGGTTTGCTTTACCACTTTCCCACCAAGCGCGCCTTGCTTGAAGCCTTGCTCAAAGATTTGCTCGACAAACGGACATCGGTGCGGGCACTAGCGAACGCGGGCGCGATCAGTGCAATGTTGGAACAAATTATCAGTCACGATATCGATTTACTGGACGAAGAGCGTTACGCATCACAAGCCTTGTTGGCCGTGTCAGCTGAAGACCCCGATCTATTGTCACCCGCCCGAGAGCACATTAATGCCATCGTAAAGGGTATTTACCAACACACTCATCTTCCTGAGGCAGCAATGACCATCCTGTTGGCGACGGAGGGTCTGCAGTTGCTTGAAACTTTGGGCTTACTGGAGCTAGACGATGACCAGCGGAAACGCCTACGCGAGCATCTGCGAGCCGGCAAAAGGGATATCGCCCCGTGATAGGTAAAGTGCTGTGGCTCGGTGTTCTATCAATGGCTCTCGCTGGATGCACCAATGACCAACCGCCGCCGATTGACCAGCCGGTAGCGGTGAAAACTTGGCGGATTAGCGAGATCCTTTCTTCAAGGGAGGCATCTTTGGTTGGAACTGTAGACGCTCCGAGACAGGTGAATCTTGCTTTTGAGCTAGATGGCCGCATCACAGCATTGAACGTGGTTGCAGGCAGTACTGTTAGCAAGGGAACGGTATTGGCTCGACTCGATAGCCGCGCGCTGCAACTGAAGGTTGAGCGCGCCAAGGCAGAGCGGCGCATTGCCGAGCTCAAATACGAGCGCCTAAACAACATGCATGCCAAATCCATGATTTCTCAAGCGGAACGTGACGAGGCTCAAATTCGTTACCAACTAGCCGATATCGAAGTTGCGGATCGGGAAGTTGAACTCAGTGACGCCACCTTGCTAGCACCCTGGGATGCGACCGTTATCGAGCGGTTAGCAGATCCCCATCACTACATTAAGGCTGGGCAGCCAATCATCACGATTGCACCGCGTGGTGCACGCGAAGTAGTCACTTTTATTCCTGAGAAACAAATCGCGGCCCGGGAGTTTAACTATTGGCAAGAGGCAGAGGTGGTCTTCAGTCACGACCCACAACAGCGTTGGCCCCTGACACTGCGGGAATACACGAGCAAGGCAAGTGCCGTGAGTCGTGCCTTTGAATTACGCTACGACCTTACCGAGTTGCCGCCTTGGCCCGTATTACCGGGAATGAGTGCAGAGATATATTTCCCCGCACCCAAAGCCGACGTAAATCTTATTGAAGTGCCCAGCGATGCCTTGCTGAGCGATATCGATGATAGGTTTTGGGTTTGGCGTATCAAAGCTAATCGTGTAGAAAAAGTGCCGGTGCAGTCACATGGGATTAAGGGCGATCTAGTGGCGGTGACGGGTGAATTGGCACCGGGTGATCTGCTGGTGGCTAGTGGCGGACGGGGTCTACGAACCGGCGAACAGGTTGTAGCTCTACCAGCCCGACAACAACCATGAAGACAACCATCACAGAACTCGCGCTGGATAATCCAATTTATTTATGGATAGCGTCGCTAGTCTGTATCGCAGCTGGGATTTACAGCATAGCGACGATGGCACGACTAGAGGATCCGCCCTACCCGATCAAACAAGCCTACGTGGTCACGCTGTATCCGGGGGCATCCGCGGCGGAAGTTGAACAAGAAGTCACCGATACCATTGAGGCTTCGCTCCAGCAACTGCCATGGGTCGACAAACTCATTTCTCGATCCGTGGTGGGTCGCTCAGAAATACAGATCGAACTCAAGCACACAGTTAAGGCATCGGAGACACCACAAATTTGGGATGTTTTGCGTCGACGTGTGGCTGATGCAGTCACACATCTCCCGGTCGGTGCCCTGCCGCCCAGGGTGGAAGATGACTTTGCTGATGTCTTTGGTCTGCTTTATGCCATCAACATGCCACCGGATTACTCCATAGCCGACACACTGGATGTGGCGAGACAGCTGTCGGTTGCCATCAAAGCCATTCCCCATGTGACCAAGGTTCAACTGGACGGTCTACCCCAAGAGCAAATCTACCTAAATATTGATCGACAGAAACTTCTGACTATGGGAATCCCGCCTACGAGCATTGCGGCCGCAGTCGATTCGGCGATGTTGGTGGATCAGCCAGGACAAATGCGAGTGGGTAGCCGCCTACTCCGATTGGGCGCTCGCGATGCCACGGATTCTTTGCAATTACTTCAGACCCTTCCAGTCAGTGTTCCCGGAGCAACAGAGGTCTTGCGACTTAGTGACCTCGCTCATGTCTCCCGAGGGGAGGTAGCTAATCCCGCGTTGCGGATTCGTCACAACGGTGATCGCGTTTTTACAATGGGAATTGCCGTTGACGAATCACAAAATATTGTTGCTATCGGCCACGGCGTAGAAAGCGCGCTGGCACAGCTTGCTCGACAGTTACCGATTGGGTATGACGTTACACCCATTTACCAACAGCATCGGGTCGTCGACGCCGCGGTCAATGACTTCTTTTTCAATCTGCTGGCTTCTATAGCCACCGTAATAACCGCACTTTGCCTGTTCATGGGCTGGCGCTCTGGTGTAGTAGTCGGCAGCGTGCTACTGCTTACGGTACTAGGCACACTGGCGATCATGAATTACTGGAATATTCAATTACAGCGCATTTCTTTGGGCGCAATGATGATCGCAATGGGCATGCTAGTGGATAACGCAATTGTCACCGCAGAGGGCATGTTGACAGGTATCCAACGAGGCACCGCGCCGCGCAAAGCCGCGATTGATAGCGTGATGTCGACGCGAACTCCACTCCTTGGAGCAACGATTATCGGTGTCGCAGCGTTCGCGCCAATTGGCCTGTCCAGTGACTCCACCGGCCAATACTTGGGTTCTCTATTTCAGGTAGCGGGGATTTCTCTGCTTCTTAGCTGGCTGCTTGCTGTGACTATTGTGCCCGCGATTGGCCTTCGATTGCTGCATCCAGAGCGGGTTCACAAAACCGAGGCGCAACTGTATTCGGGCATCACTTACCGAGGATATCGACAGCTTATTCGCAAGGCACTTTACTGGCGCCGCGCAAGTATTGCCGGCCTTTTTATTGTTCTACTCGCAAGCTTTTGGGGCGCGGGCCACCTCAAACAGGGCTTCTTCCCAACCACTAACACCCCGTTATTTTTCGTTGACATCAATCTTCCTCAGGGCGTCCATCTGGACCGATCAGATACAGTGGCACAGGAAATTGCCAACGTTATAAGACAACATCCCGAGGTCGAAAATATCACCACCTGGGTAGGACGAGGTCCATCTCGATTTATCATGATTTTGTTACCGGAACGAGCTAATCGAGCCTATGCACAGCTGGCCGTTCGTGTACGCGATGTGGCAGCTCTGGACCGCATACGCGCTTGGGCTGATGTGCAATTGGCAGAGCAATTTGGTGAAATTGAAGCGCGTACTCGTCGCATCGAGTTTAGCCCGGGGGGCGCTGCCAAACTTGAGGCGCGGTTCTCTGGCCCCTCCCCCGCGGTATTACGGGCTCTTGCGGGAGAGGCAGAGAAAGTATTTCGCGACGCTCATCTGGTGGATGTGCGCAGTGACTGGCGAGAAAAGCAGCTTGCGCTTGAGTTCACTTTTCAGGATGCCATGGCAGAGCAAACGGGAGTTCGCCGGTCCGACGTCGCTTCAAGTCTCGCCTTCAATACCGAGGGTATCGTTCTAACCACGTTACGCGATGGTGAAAAATTGGTGCCTGTGCTGGCCCGAGCTCAAGACCCATTAACAGATCCCACGCAGCTTGCAACAAGAGCGGTCTGGAGTAGCAGCGCAGGACAGTACGTGCCTTTAGACCAGGTATTGTCCGACGTTGAATTGATACCGGAAAATGGCATGCTGGTGCGACGCAATCGGCTATTGACCATTACCGCTGAGGCTAATCCCCGGCAAGGTCAGACTGCAGTAGAGGCACTCAAGAAAATCCGATCTACAGTCGAGACAATTTCCCTACCAGCGGGGTATACCTTGGAATGGGGCGGTGAGTACGAGTCAAACAAGCTTGCCCAAGAGAGCCTAGGGGCGCGTTTCCCACTCGCTATGGCTGTAATGATCCTCACGACGCTTTTACTATTCGGTAAGATCCGGGAAACACTGGTCGTATGGCTAACCGTGCCCGTGATGCTGGCGGGTGTGGTAGGTGCGCTCAACCTCTCGCAACTTTCTTTTACCTTCCCCGCGCTTTTGGGTCTGTTAAGTCTAGTTGGCATCGTGCTCAAAAACTGCGTCATCATGGTCGAGGAAATCGAGCTTCGCATTCAGCACGCAGGCTACCAGTCTGAACCGTTAATAGCTGCATGTGTGAGTCGCTTGCGTCCAGTGATGTTAGCTGCAGCAACGACAATCGTCGGCATGTCGCCCCTCCTTGCAGACAGCTTTTTCCGCGAAATGGCTGTTTGCATCATGGGCGGTCTGGCGGTTGGCTCCCTGCTGTCTTTGGTATCGGTGCCGGTGCTGTACGCCGCGCTTTATCAAATACCTGCTAAGACCGATTGAGCTGACAGATCAAAGTCAATTGAACCGTCGGCCATCGCCGCTCCGCACCTCCCTGTGCTCCCGCGGCATACCGGCCGTCCTGGCCATAAAAAAGCCGGGCACTTGGCCCGGCTTTGACGTTAACTCTCGCGATTTAGTTGCGAATCAAAATGTAATTCCACCAAACCCCACTGCCCGCCTCTACGGTTACCTTGAGCGAAGCGTCTTCCTGCGGATAGACGTTATATGTCACTGACGTAGGAGCCTAAGTATAGGAAGAATAAACGACCTGTCGAGAGTAGATCTACTCGCTGATACAGCCGACTGAACTGGAGAAATCCGCGAAATACCCGCCTGCAGGCCTGAAAAATTACCCGCTGAGGTGATCTTGCAATTCAGATCCGTCCATTCCTGAACGAGAGCCCGCAGTAGTCCATGCCATGGTTTTTTCAGTGGCGTCCTTGCTGATGTGGGGTTGTGGATCCGCTTCCTGCGAAAAGAGGCAATGTCTCAGGTGACGGTCTGGTCGGTGGTGCCAGGTGTTTCAAAGCGCAGGTGTTCTGTTCCTTGCTCTCAAGATGAGCCAGGATCCGGTCGATGGCGTCCTGCTCCTCGATGCAAGCGATGACTTTGACAGACCCACCGCAGCGACTGCAAACCTCAATGTCGATATTGAACACGCGCTTGAGTCGCTGG
>CAJQLP010000166.1 GCA_905479205.1 uncultured Luminiphilus sp. | reverse complement strand
GCACGGGCACCACCGATCATTTCTGCTGATAATGCGATAGTGGCCTCATCAATAGCGCGCTGAAAGCCGGCTTCGATGTCAGTACCCTGCAGCCAGTTGACGTCGGAAATCTCTGTTTGATCGAAGAGCACCTGTGCGTAACGATTGCCATCAAAAAGTAATTCTTCTGCAATCTCCACGCCATGAAGAGGTAAAGTTACTCGCGCGATGCCAAAGTCACCGTTGTTTCGACGTGCGGTGACAAATAAGGAACGTGCCTTCGAGGCGCCGGGCACAAACATTTTTTTACCGCTAATGGCTCCCGTGGGGCCCTCAGTTAACTGGGCGTCCACATGGAAGTGACTTTTCTCTTGAAATGCTACGGAGCCGATCTCGGTGCCCTCAGTGAGCCCGGGTAGCCATTGCTGGGCTTGCTCTGCGCTGGCGCAGTGTCGAACGACCGCAGCTGCAAATATTACGCTTGATATCAGAGGGGACGCAGTTAAGCGTGCGCCCATTTCCCTTAGAATCGCGCCTTGGCCCAACCAACCAAAGCCCAAGCCACCTTCGCTTTCGGGCTGCGCAGCGGCTGGTACGCCCATCTCGCACAGTTGCTGCCACAGCATGTCTTGCCAAGCAGGTGCGTCGGGGTTGTCGCGCAGTTCGCGCAGAGCCGACGTAGGTGCGTGCTCGTCGAGAAAATCGGCAATCGTATCTTTTAGTAGTTGTTGCTCTTCGTGAGAACCACGGTGGTAACCTCTTATTAATCGGGCAGGCCTATTACTGGTCGGACAGGCCTTTTATTGGTCGGGCAAGCCTTTTATTGGTCGGGAAGCCCTAGGGCGCGTTTCGCGATGATATTGAGCTGAATCTCCGACGTGCCTCCAGCGATAGTATGTGCCTTGTTGTATGCCCAGTTTCTCACCATACGGTGGATGTTGGGTGAGGTACGGTCACTTTCCCAACTCAGGCCTTGATTGCCTAAAATACGCAGTATCAGTTCATCCTTGCGCTGCAATTCCGACGTGCCAAGATGTTTAACAAGCATGGGCAGGCGAGGATCGGATTTGCCCGCTTTGAATTCATGGAACATACGCTCATTGAGCGACGCCATTGCTTCATCATTCATCAAGTGACGAGCTATCCCTTGGCGCAACTCACGATCGCTTAGTTTGTTGTTCTCGTCGAATGCGAGGTGCTCACGCGCGAGCTCCACCAGCCCCACGTCAACTTTCTCTGTGATCGACTCCATTGTGCCCATGAGCTTTCGCTCGTGCTTTAGAAGCTCTTTTGCAACTGCCCAGCCTTCGTTCAGTTCTCCAACGAGATTATCTTTGGGGACTTTGACATTGTCGAAGAACGTTTGGCAAAACTCCGATTCACCGCTAATGAGCTGAATCGGTGCAGTGGATACGCCTTCGCTCTCCATATCAATGAGCAGGAAACTAATTCCTTGTTGCTTCGTTGCCTCGGGATCGGTGCGCACAAGACAAAAAATCCAATCTGCCACATCAGCGCGTGTTGTCCAGATCTTCGTGCCGTTAACGACAAAGTAATCGCCGTGATCATCAGCGCGAGTCTTTAGGCTCGCCAAATCGGAGCCGGCGCTCGGCTCTGAGTAGCCCTGTGCCCACCGAGCTTCGCCACGCACAATTCGAGGAATATGCGTCGCCTTTTGTGCGTCATTGCCGTAGGCGAGGAGGGCGGGCCCCAGCATCCACAGCCCCATATCATAAAGAGGCGGTCGGCAATTCATCCGTGCCATTTCTTTTTGCAAAATCCGAGCTTGCTCTGGGGTAAGTCCACCACCACCGTATTCGGTAGGCCATTCGGGCGCCGTCCAGCCCTTATCTCGCATTGCCTCGAACCATTGGCGGGCGTCTTCACTCGGAAATTGAGTTTTTTTACCCGCCCATATTTGCTCTTCACGTATGATAGGTTGTCGCTGAGATGGGGGACAATGCGCTTCTAAAAAAGCTCGTACTTCAGCGCGGAATTTTTCCATTTCGCTCATTGCGGCTAAGCCTCTGTATTTTGTGATGGCGTGATGAAATAACGATCGCGAATCGCGCTCTTCAGCAACTTTTGTACGGCATTACGAGGTAATGCTTCATCGGTAAAGATAATCTGCGCGGGTACTTTAAATCCGGCGAGATGTTGTTCACAGTGTGCTCGGACACCATCTGCATCACCTGATGCAGCAGGCTGCTCGCAACGCATAACGGCGGCAACTTCTTCTCCCCACTTGGCGCTATCCATGCCAATAACAGCCGCTTCGATGCAGCCCGGATAGGTTAGCAAGCAGGACTCGATTTCCGCGGGATAAACGTTTTCTCCACCACGGATGATCATGTCTTTGGTTCGGCCACTTAAATACAGCAGGCCCTCTTCGCTTACGTAGCCCACATCGCCCGTTTTGAGCCAGCCGTCGCTAAAGTCCGCATCGTCAGACACGCCGCTGATATAGCGTTGTATCGCCGCCGCGGAGCGAACCCAAATCTCCCCCGACTGCCCTTCAGGCACAATTTGACCCTGTTCATCGTGGAAACTGAGCTCGAGGATAGGGCTGGGAAAGCCCGATGCACCGGGACGCTCATGCATATATTTGCCGGTAAATGCAGCGCCAGTGCCTCCCGTTTCGGTCATCCCCCACCCGGCCCCAGAGAGGGCTTGCGTTACCTTTTCTCTGTAAAGGTTATGCAGGATCTCAGGTGTGGCGGCGCCACCTGCGCTGATATTGCTTAGGTTGTTAGCATCTTCGGGGCGAAAGTCCTTATGGGAGAGTAGCTCTAACAGCATTGCGGGTGCGCCCATAATTACCGTAATACCCTCTTCGCGCAGAAGGCGAAGAGCCTCAGAGGCGTCCCACTTATACATAATATACAAGCCGCGACCGTGACGCAGATTGATGATGAATTGGCTGAACAAGCCGCTGATATGGAAGAGGGGTACTGAGAGCAATGTCTTGGGCGGTGTCGCGCTTCCCAAGATAGCATTCATCGCGTCGGTATTGGTCATGTAGGTGCACGCGCCAATGAATTCAATATTCATCAGCGATTGGCAGCAGTTGAAATGGCTGAAAAGGGCGCCTTTAGGGCGCCCAGATGTCCCCGAAGTGAATAGTAAAATCGCAGGGTCATGACTATCGATTTTAACGCGTGCTAGCGCATGATCGTTTACAAGCACGTCCTCCCAGTGATGCTCTGGGTTATCACCTTCGCACGCGTCGACGAGTAACGCCGTAATGCCGCTGTTGCTCTGTTTAACATAGCGAAAACGGGGCGAATCGCAGATCAATAATTTAGCATCGCTATCATTTAAGCTCTGGCTTAATTCCTCACTTTTACCCCAGCTATTGAGTGGCACTACGACTGCCCCAGCGTGAACGATTGCGGTAAAAGCGATGAGCCACTCGGGCCGATTACGCATTGCAATGGCGACTCTGTCCCCAGGCACGATGCCTAAGTCGATGATCAAGCTTGCGGTCAACCGATCGACTGCGAACCAAAAGGCGTTGTAGGTTAGAGATTGGCCTGGATACTGAACAAAAGTGGCATCACCGAACTGTCTCCCGGGCGCCATTAGCTGCGCGAGATTAGGTTCGGCATTTTTATAGGCTTTGAGTGGCACTCCCTCGTAGTGCTGAGTCTCGATCTCAAAAGGTGCACCGATTGCCGTTAGCTGCGCGACAGCGTCACGGTTAGCTCGTGTGTAGTCGTCCATGGGTATGTGTCTTTTATCTTTTCGACCAGAGTGCGTATGGTGCGCTGAACAACTTCAGTCGTCATAGTCTATTAAGCCTATAAGTCCTCGCATCATGACGTTGACCTTAAATTGATCACACCAGTAATGTGGCATCATTGTAAACTCTGACGGTGCTACAACGGTATGTCTATGAATACGCCATTAACTGACTTGCTTGGGTGCCGTTACCCCATTATCCAAACCGCTATGGGCTGGGTTGCTGACGCGAACCTCGTAGCGGCAACTAGCAATGCGGGTGGTTTTGGATTTTTGGCCGGTGCCGTGATGACCCTTGAAGAGATCGAGCAAGGTATCGCCGCTATTAAAGCGAAGACCGACGCTCCTTTTGGCGTCAATTTTCATATGTACGTCCCCTTTGCAGAGGACATTGTTGACCTGTGCGTCGCCCAGCGAGTCAAGGCTGTAAGTTACAGTCGGTCACCGTCGTCACAGTCTGTCGAGAAACTTAAACGTGCAGGAATTGTTTGCATCCCAACGGTTGGCGCAAAAAAACACGCTGTTAAAGCGGTTGAAATGGGTGCCGATGCGCTGGTTATTCAGGGTAGCGAAGGGGGCGGACATACGGGCTCGGTGGCAACAACGGTATTACTTCCCGAGGTTCGTCGTGCGGTCAGTGTGCCGTTGGCTGCAGCGGGCGGTTTCCGCGACGGTGCCGGTTTAATTGCTGCGCGCGCACTAGGCGCCGATGGTATTGCTATGGGTACGCGTTTCTTGCTGACCCAAGAGTCGCCTGTTCCTGGTCAAACAAAAGCGGTTTATATCGATACGGCCCCGGAAAATATTGTTGTGAGTACTCGGCTGGATGGTCTGCCGCAGCGAATGATTGCGAATCAATATTTAGCTGATCTGATGCATGCGTCAAATGCTGGTCTGTTGGCGCGCGCTATAAAAAATGGCATTGGTTTTACCCGCATGACCGGAGGCTCTTTGTCGGGCATGCTCGGTAGTGCTTGGAAAATGTACCGGTCAGGTAACACAACGCTTGGGCAAACTATTATGGCTGCGAACGCGCCCATGATGATCCAGGAGGCCATGGTGAACGGTCACCCCAGCGAAGGCATTTTGCCCTCGGGCCAAGTTGCTGGGGTTATCGATGATTTGCCCGCTGTAGCAGACCTTATTGAAAGGATTATGCGAGAAGCAGACGACACTCTGAGGGCTCTTTCAAGTCACTCGGTGTAGTTCTTGTACTTTTCAGAGTTATTGTACGGAGCAGCACCCAAAGGAATAAAGCAATGGCGTTTAGCATTTCAATTAACAATCACATAGCACACTTAATCTTCAACAAGCCCCCGGTGAATGCTTTTGATAGCCACGAGTGGGCTGCAATTGCCGCAGAGATTACCCGCTTAGGCAAGCACTCTGACGTGCATTGCTTGGTCATCAGCGCAGAAGGTAAAGGCTTTTGCGCGGGCGTTGATATCAAGGAGTTAGGTGCACACCCCGATCGCATCGTGCCCGTTAACAAGGGTAATTACGATACTTTCGAAGCGATACACCGGAACCCTAAGCCGGTCATCGTAGCGCTGCACGGCTTTGTCCTTGGGGGCGGCATTGGTATAGCGGGCGCGGCCGATATTATCGTGGCGTCAGACTGCGCATCCTTTGGGGTTCCCGAGGTCGACAGAGGTGCTATGGGTGGTGGTGCGCATTTGCAACGCATGTTCCCAGTGCAGAAAGTTCGCCACATGTACTTCACCGGTGAATTTATCGACGCCCATGAAGCATATCGCTTAGGTGCGGTGGAGCGTGTAGTTCCACTCAGCGAGCGCGTCAATGCGGCCATGGCCATTGCTGAATCGATCGCCGCAAAAAGCTCGGTGATGGTGACGCTCGCGAAAGAGGCGCTTAATGGTATTGAAGACGGCAATCTGGAAGATAAATACCGTCGAGAGCAGGGCCTTACTCTTGAAGCGTATAGTTACAAGGATTCACAAGAGGCGCGTGATGCCTTTAACGAAAAACGTGATGCAAGTTTTCAGGAAGGCGACGCCTAATAGAGGTCCCGCACGTCCATATGGACGTTTCTATTGATGGGTTGAATTTTATACTGATAGCCTACTCACAATAATGTCAGAGGATTAACCATGGCCAAGGCAGTTGACTACAACTTAGGTCCACATACCTTTCCACGTGGCTGGTTTGTCGTGGCTGAGAGCAGCGAGCTCGATAAGGGCCCCATGGCGATTCGTTTTTTTGGTCGAGATCTAGCGCTTTATCGGGGAGAAACCGGTAATCCAGTGTTACTCGATGCCTACTGCGCCCATATGGGTACCCATCTGACCGCCAGTGATTCTGCGATGATTGTTCGAAATGGTCATCAAATCGAGGGCGACTCTATACGCTGCCCCTACCATGGCTGGCGCTACAACAGCGCCGGGGAAGTGGACGATATTCCTTATCATGACGGCCCGTGCCCAAAATCGGCATCGATCCAATCGTATCCCGTGGTGGATAACATGGGGTGCATCATGGCGTGGTTTGATGAAGAGGGCGGTGCGCCCGATTATGACGCGCCATTTCTTGAGCAGTGGAATGACCCCCAGTGGATACATTGGAAGTTAGACCATCTCGGTGAGCTCGATATTCATCCTCAAGAAGTACTCGATAACATGTCGGATATTCGGCATTTAGGCCCAACGCACGGCGCCCCCTGTGAATACTTCGAGAATCAAGCCCAGGATTATCGCTACATTCAGAGACAGGGCGGCCCGATGCAGTTGTATGGCGGGGTCATGCTGTATACGACAACCTGGTACACAGGCCCGGGCATTCTCCTCTCCAAACAGGTATGGGGCGATTCAGTGCAGTTTGAGCTCATTGCTAATACACCGGTAGATGATGGCAAGATCAAGGCATGGCATGGCTGCTTGATCAAAGCTGCAGGCGCTGTGGTCACTGACGACGATCGTGAGATTGCTCGACAAACCCAAGCGGGTGCACTCGAAGCGTTTGCAACTGATTTTCAGATCTGGCGCCACAAGCGGCCGGCACTGAAAATCATGGCGCTCAAGAAAGATGGTCCTTTTAAAATTGGCCGTCAGTGGTACGCGCAGTTTTACAAACCCCGAGTTGATGCACCTGCAGTCTGGGATACTCTGAACGGCGTGTACCATGTCCCTGACGTCGACACACCCGCCGATCGTCAGCACGCCATTGATGACGGCCTTCCTTTCTAGAAAGAGTGATATTTATGATCAGCTACGACGCAGCAAAAGTGGTCTGTGAAACTTATATTCAAGCGCTAGTCGATGGCGAACTCGACAAAGTCCTCGGCTTGTTTGATGACTCCGCGACTGTGGAAGATCCAGTAGGTACTGAAATCAAGGCGGGAAAAGACGACCTGCGGGAGTTTTACACGGTGGCCTGTCAGTCCGTTACGGCGGGGCACCTCACGGGTGAGCCAAAGCTTGCTGGAGACGAGTTGGCGTTTCCTTTTAAGATTAACGTAGGCTCGGGAGACCAAGCCATGAGTATCGATATTATCGATGTGTTCCGATTCAATAGCGCTGGTAAGGTCGTAGCCATGCGCGCATTCTGGGGCAAAGAAAATATGGGGCCTGCCATTTAGGGGTCTGGCATTTAACAGCCGCTTTTCGCCACGGCTTTGTGATTGAAAAAAAGGGGTTACGAATAGGTAACAACGCTTTTTAAAATCAGGCTCACCAGCATCGACTGGCGCGACACACCCGTCTTGGCGAAAATACTGCGTAGCTGCGCTCTCGCAGTGTTTCTCGCGATTCCTAAATCGGTAGCCGCCTGATCGAGATTGGCACCTTCAGCTAGACGCTTCGATAGGTTGACCTCTGCATTCGTCAGCCCATAGAGGGACATCAAAATTTTGGTGTCAATCTCATAGCTGCGCTCGGGTTCGTTGATGAATACGATCATATGGGGGGTGTGCCCCGGCTCAACCGTTTTATCGATCATCATCGGTTTTATCAGGAATTCTAGATCAGCCTTCCCCGAAGGACGTTCAACGGCAATAGCGTTGGTGGGAGCAGGTTCTTGCGTCCTTTGTGCTTGAACAATGGCTTCAATATATTCGTTGAGCTTCCCACGTGTCGTTGGGCTTTCCACATAGATTTGCTCATTGACGATGGAGAAACCGTCTTTTAAGCGTATTAAGTTATCTGCGACGGTATTGCGAGTCACTACCTTGCCGCGTTCATCGAGGGAGATGATGCCAACAGCCTGCCGTGCAAAGGTTGAGCTGTAGAGCTTGCGCTCTTTATCTAGCTGAATGATTTGCATGCCGTTAGCCACAGCGCGCTGTATATGTCCGGCCATGAGATTTAAAAAAGAGCGCTCTTCGTCACCAAAATTAGCAGCATCTTTCGGGCGCCCAAAGCGCACGCTAAAGCGCTGTCCGTTGGCATTACGAAGGTCGACACCGATCATATGATAGATGCCAATGGGCGACATACAGTAACGATAGAGCTCGGTTTGCTCCAAAGATCGATAGGAAAGACATTCGTCCAGAGAGACAACCTTACCCCAAGGAAGGTTGGTCATAAGGTTCGATGTGTAGTACCGGTCGCTGTAGGGATTGTTGCGATCATCAACAAAGGTCTTTTGGAGTTGTTCGCATGAAACGAACATGAGCCCGCCATCATCCCCTTGGGGTTCGCGCATGGTAATCGAGGCGAAATTGGCATCAATACTGTTGCGCATAGCAGTTAGGAAAGCGCTGTAAGGATCTTCCTCGATGTGGCCATCGTAGAGCGCCGCCAATAACGAGGATAACATCTCCAGACTGGGTTGATTCATAGATTGATCGCTGCCGCTTATTCGTCAGTACGCCTCAGGTTAAATAACAGAAAGCGGGGCGAGACTCCAGCTTATCTGGGCGTTAGTTGGCGAGAAAGTCGGTACAACGGCGATTGAAAAGTGCTGGGTATTCACTCATAACCCAGTGCCCACACCGGTTTAGGAGTTCTCCTTGTACCGGTCCCGACATAGACATTATTTTCCAGATGCCATCGGCTGGGCAGAAACGGTCGTCAGCACCCCAGAATGCTAGGGTCGGAATGGTGATATCCGCGAGACGATCCGATAGATCAGGAATTTGCATAGTCGCGAGTACATGAGCATTTTGTGTTTCTAGGGTGGCCCAGCGCTCATTGACCAACTCGTCGTCGATATTACTTGGGTCATAGACCAATTGGGTCAGTAATTCGCTGAGCACTGTTTGGGTAAACTCAGGGGAGCCCATTGGGAACTTCACCATGGCTTGAATGCCTGGCATAGCGAAATACCGTTCCCGAGCCTCAATACCGCCGGGGGCCATCAAGATAAGTGATTTGACTCGCTCGGAATGCTCAAGAGATGTCCCCAAGGCGATCGCTCCCCCAAGAGAATTGCCCACAAGCGTTGCTGAGCCAATGTTCAGCTCGTCGAGTAAAGCAATGAGTCCGTCGACAAAAAATGCCAGCGTGTAGTCTCTGTCCTGGGGCTTTGAGGATAAGCCATAACCCCATTGATCATAGACGACGCAGCAATAGCCTGCGTCCTGAAATGCCGCAACATTGTGCTTGAAGTTGCTCCAGCCACTCGCGCCAGGGCCACTGCCATGGATGAATACGACAGTGCCGCGTTCATCAGCATGGGGCGCATGGACGGTGTAGTGAAGCGATAGGTCATCGACCTCAAGCCAACGCGACTGTTCAGGATTCGCTGCCATCAGATAAACACATCCTTGTTATCCATGCCTAGCGCGACGCTACCTAGGTTGCGGCTAAATGCGGTCGGGTTATTCGCCACGTGGCAACGTGCAATGTGGATGTCATGCCAAAGGTTTTGGAGTGGATGATTCTTAAACACCGAGCGTCCACCAGCGGCATCAAACAACGTATCGATTGCGGCAATGGCTTTGTCGATGACCAGAGAGGCTTGGTAGCGATACAGGATGCGCTCTTCGATGGTGGGCTTCCAATTGGCCGCTTCCATTTTGTCAAAGTTATACATCATTACTGCTTCCAGCTCAGCCGTGGTGTTCATAGCACGCGCAATCCGCTCTTGGGTTTCCACGTCCCCTGCGAGCTTCGTCATGTCAGTAGTAGCAGTGCCCACGCGCGTATCAATAAAGATTTTGAGCGCATGTTTGAGTGCGCCGATAGCTGCGGTGTTCACGACCCGAACAAAGGTTTGAGCCCACGATAGGTCGTACATGGCGCTTTCTTGGTCGTGCACGCAATTGAAACCGTCCATTTGCTTGTGAGTTCGATGCTCGGGTACGAAGATGGGTGTCTCAATGAATACGTCGTTCGAGCCCGTACCCTGAAGGCCCATCACATCCCAGGTATCTTCAATCACATACTGACTGCGAGGAATCAAGAATGTACGGTAACCATCACCAGGAATAACGCCACCAAGAAGCGCCCAGCTGCAATGATCGGAGCCTGAGCTCCATCCCCACCGGCCGCTCAACATAAAGCCGCCTTCACACATTTCAGCTTTGGCACCCACGGGGTTGTATGAGCTACTGATGAGCGCGTTTGGACCATCACCATAGACTTCTCGCTGAGCTTCTTCAGACATTAGCGCGACTTGGAAGGCGTGAACTGCGACAATGCCACACGCCCATGCAGTGCTCATGTCTGCCTCAGCAATTCGCATTTGTTCAGCGAAGAAAGCCTGGGGACGATGTTCGCTGCCACCCCATTGCTTGGGAAGGAGCATTTTGAAGAAGCCGCACTCTTTGAGCGCCTCAACAACCTCGGGACTCATTTTGCGATTGCTGCGCTGCTCATCAGACTTGCTGGCAATAAGATCGAGTATTTGCTGGCTAACGACGGGTTCGTGTGTGCTCATATTTATTGTCCTATTTTGGCTCCATTGGTGGCCGCGAGTAAGCAAGCCGCCGATGCGTAGTGCGCATCCGTGATCTAATCCTTACAAAGCTCGTTCGCTGGGGCATACCCCGAACGCACTAATTGCGCGATTACATTTAGTCCGAGTGACCTACGCTAAAATCATGTCCCCAGAAACTCGGCACAGTACTTTGAAAGACTTCGTAGCTGTTCCAGTCATCAATAATGCGCCCCTCGGCACCATATTCGACGTCAAACCCGCTAGGACTACGCATATAGAAAGACACCATATGGTCGTTGGCATGCCGGCCCAAAGTGCCAGAAAGCTTGGTGCCTGTAGCGATCCGTCGATCATCGCAAAGACCTACTTCGTCGATAGTCGGCACCTCTGCCATCATGTGAATACAGCCTGAGGGGTGGGGCATTTCGAATAGGCCTAGGCTGTGGTGCCTGCTATTACAGTGCATAAACCATAGGCGCTTTTCTGGCTCCTGGGGGTCTGGCGTAAAGCGAATTTTCATCAGATCGGAGAGGCCAAAGCCGAGTACGTCCGAAAAGAAAGTCACAGTGTCGTCAAAGTTAGCGGCGGGCAGCACCACGTGTCCCATACCTTGGTTGCCGGTAATAAATTCGCGTACGCCAACGGGCGATATAAAGCGGCTAAAATCTGAGATGAC
>CAJQLP010000165.1 GCA_905479205.1 uncultured Luminiphilus sp. | reverse complement strand
GGCAGTGTTGGTGGCGCGATTATCGGACCTGAGCTTGTTAGTCAAAGTCAGCACCTATGGCTTGCAGCGAGCTTTTTAGGGCCTGAGAAGAACTTTAGCGGTGCCATTGCCGGTGCTGGCTTGCTTTATCTCGTCGCTGCCATACTGCTGCAAGGGTTGACGTTAACAAAAGAGCGATTCACCACACAAAGCATCCAAGCTGAACCGAGGTCACTGCGATTGATCGCAGCGGAACCACTTTTCTTGTTAGCCATTGCAGCGGGCGTGGTCGGCCAGGGAATCATGACATTTGTTATGACTGCCACACCTGTTTCGATGCATATACTTGATGGGCACAGCGTCGCCGATACCGCCAGCGTTATCCGGGCTCACGTTTTGGCCATGTACTTACCCTCGTTGGCATCAGGCCTATTGATTAGTCAGTTTGGAGAGCGACGGCTTATGGCTGTGGGGCTTCTGATTTATATTGCAACAATGGCTATAGCCTGGAGTGGTCAAGAAGTTTTTCATTATGGTTCAGCGTTGATCCTACTCGGAGTAGGGTGGAATTTTCTCTTTGTTGGCGGAACTACCTTACTGGTAAAAACCTACCGTCCGGTCGAACGATTCCGCGCTCAGGGTTTTAACGAAGCCTTGGTGTTCGGGACTTCTGCTATAGCCAGCCTACTCGCGGGCGTCGTACTCAGTGGTATTGGATGGCAGGCAGTCGTACTGGCCACACTGGTACCCATCGTATTACTCGGCGCAGCGGTTGTTCGCTATCTTAGTCGACCGCTGCCCCAGCAAAGCGCCGACACTGTTTAGCCAACACTGCTTAGCCGGCACTGCTTAAAGGATGCCATTCAGGGACAGTGTTCAAGTAAGGAGCCTGAACAATGTTAGATCAACAAACATTAAACACGTTAATAATCGGTGATCCGAGCGCCGGTTGGTGCAAAGAAATTCAGCGATGGCTTGCACCCCAGCACGTATGCACCGTCGCCAATACATCGGATGAAATTGATCTCAGCCAGATCACTGTATTATTAGGCGCTCCTATGGAGTTGGCGCAACTCATACCCCAGTGCCCACAACTAAAATGGGCACAAAGTACCTGGGCAGGGGTCGATGCTATCAGTCGTTTCGCAAGCGACTCATTGAGCGTTACCGCGCTTAAAGGGGTTTTTGGTCAGTCCATGACGGAATATGTTTTTGGCTGGCTCTTAGCACTGGAGAGAAATATCTTAAACCACGCCCAAGCCACAGGCTGGCAACCCATCGAGGACAGCAGCACCGCCGGCAAGACGATGGGTATTATGGGTACCGGATCTATTGGATCCGCGCTGCCCTCCATTGCCAGGCAGTTGGGTATCACTTGCCGGGGCTTAAATTCCGACGGCCGTTCGATTGCAGGATTTGACCACGTTTACGCCAGCGATGATCGCTTGAGCTTTGCTCAGGGACTCGATTATCTCATCAGTGTTTTACCGAGCACCCCCGCCACCGATCACATTATCGATGCTGACCTTTTGCAGCGCCTAAATCACAACGCAATAGTCATCAATGTTGGGCGAGGTAATGCTGTGCGGGCGCAGGACCTACTGGGCGCGTTAAATCGTAATGTCCGCTACGCGGTTCTCGATGTGTTCGAAGAGGAGCCTCTGCCTCGCGATCATCCATTTTGGCAGAAATCCAACGTCTTCATTACATCGCACACCGCTGCTGTCACCCCCTCTAACGCCGTGGTGGCGTTGTTCAAAGAAAACTTTGAGCGCTTCTCGCGAGGAAAAACACTGCTTTATAAGGTTGATCCGCTGCGAGGATACTAAGACTCGACTGCAAGAAATTCGTTGAGCTGCGCAGCAAGCTGCGACACCCCAAGGGCCTTGAGCTTTGCGACATTGCTATCGGGAACAGAATCGATATCCGGATGATTGGCAATAGCGATCTCCACACTGGCTTCGCGCAGGAGGTGTAGCATCGGGTAAGGTGAACGGTTGGTATAGTTTTCAGGATCGTCAGGCTCCGTGCCTGCGAACTGATAGCGCGGATGAAAGCTGGCCACTTGATAAACCCCCTCCCTCGACGTGCTATTGATTAGCTCTTCACATAAGCCAAGAAAATCATTGAAGTCGAGAAAATCCTGCAGCATGTTGGGCACGATAATCATTGTTGTTTCTGTGTAGGCATTGACGTCGAGCAAACTGCATTCCTCATCGATAACAGCCAACAAATCGTCTGAACTACAGCCGAGATAGAGTCGGTAGCGAATCGTATCTCGCTCCCATTCACGACGCGCAAAAGGACAGAGATTACGCTCAATTACAAACTCCTTAATCCAGCGCCGAGTGCACAACTCCACTGCTTGCTCTTTACTTTTTGCCATCAAAACATCTCGATAAGCTAGTCGCTCGCGCCATGGTTCGCGCGCGCCACCATCGCTTTAACGTCAGCCAATAGCGCCTTTGCGTCAAAAACCACGCCGTCCTTGATGGTATAGCTAACACCACCCTTTCGGCCTAAGGTATTGGTCTCTCGATCGAGGTACATATGCCCGGTTCCGTATAGCAACTTAAAGTTGGCAATGGGATCTCCATCCACCAGCACGATATCGGCGCGCCGACCCGGTGTAATCGAACCCGTAAAATCGTCGATACCTATAAGCTCTGCACCATTGCGGGTGGCAGCCTGAATAACTTCTAGCGGATGGAACCCCGCTTCTTGTAAAAGCTCGAGCTCGCGGATATAGGCGAAGCCAAATACTTTGTAAATGAAACCTGCGTCCGAGCCGGTCGCAACTCGACCGCCCGCATTTTTGAAATCGTTTACAAAGCGCATCCAACGATTGAAATTGTTTTTCCATGCGACCTCATGACCTGTGGTCCAGTCAAAATGATAGGAGCCGTGTAATCTAGGGTCAGGCTTAAAAAACTGAGTGAGCGCCGGCCATGTATATTCCTCGTGCCACTCAGCGCGGCGCGCACGCATCACATCACGATTAGCCTCGTAAATTGTGAACGTAGGAACAAGCGTAAAATCGAGCTCAATGAGCTCTTTAATAGTATTGGCCCAAGTCTCAGTGTCAGGCCCAGCGGCTTGCAGCCACAAATTTCCTGCCTCGCCAAAACGCCATTGCTCATCTGAATAATTGTAGCCTTTGGGATAATCCTGGATCGTACGATCTGTGAACATAGCCTCTGGAAGTCCGTACCAATGCTCCATACTGTCCAGACCTAAACGTGCGCTATCCAACACATTCATATCGTAAACACCATTCTGATCATGGTGATTGGCGGTACCCATTCCCAATGCCTTAGTTGCTTCGTACACAGCCGTTAACGCTTCTTTAGTACCACCTCTAAGCTTGACGCCTTGCGCTCCTCGAGCCTGTACTGACTTTACCCAGGCCTGCGCTCCTTTCGCATCCGTAATATCTGAACCCGGAAACATCGCGTAGGGGACAATAGTTGGCGCGACAATCTCATTAGACGCACTGCGCTTGGCATGCTCTACCGTCCACTGCAAACCCATCACTGAACCGACGTCTCTCACCGTTGTAATGCCGTGAGCAAGCCATAGCTTAAACACATACTCAGGGGGAGTAATTGACCCCGCCAGACCCTGCAGCGGATTGCCGATATGCACGTGCGAGTCGATAAAGCCCGGCAAGGCTGTCATGCCAGCGGCATCGATTCGCTGCTCACCGGGCAAAGCCTTCGGTGCACGTGAAGTGATTGCCTTGATCAGATTGCCTTCGACGATGATGGATACCGGGCCGCGAGGCGGAGAACCCAAGCCATCCACAAGCATCGCATTATCAATGACTAACCGTTCATGAGGCCCGTGGCCCTCGTGGCTGGCACGCGCGGGTGCAATGCTAGGCAGGGTTACACCCAACTGCTTTGCAAGGTCTGAACCTAACTCACCCGGCTCACCGGCAACACAATACGCGGTGAAGGTAACAAGGAAGCAAAGTACTGAAGCCCTCAACATAGGTGTATCCCCTTTTGTCGATGTGAATTGTCTGAGTGCAAATTGTCTGAGTGCAAATTGTACCCATGCGAATACTTTAATGCTCTCTCTTATTACCTTCGCCAGCGCCCTCTCTAGCACCCTCTCTAGTTCCCTCTCTAGCGCCGTCGTTAGCGTCATTTGCAGCTTCGCGCATAGGGCGTCAGCCGTGGCGCACGACATTTTAAAAATCCACTCAGGTTTTTAAACCAACCGACTGAGGCATCTGCTATCGACCACCGCTATAGCCAGCCTGCCGCCAGGCCTCATAGACAACGACGGCTACCGCATTAGAAAGATTAAGGCTTCGACTACCGGGCAACATAGGCATTCTAATAATGCATTCGGGACTCAAGGTTGCCAGCAGATTCTCAGATAGGCCTCGCGTCTCAGGACCAAACAAGAGCGCGTCGTCAGACTCAAACTCAAAATCTGAGTGAAAGATCTTTCCCGGAGTCTCAACCGCAACGAGGCGGCGATCAGGATACGCCGCTCGGTAAGCCTCTAAATTGGGCCACACTTTTACTTGCGCAAATTCATGGTAATCCAACCCCGCACGACGTAACCGCTTATCATCCAGTACAAAGCCCATCGGCTCGATAAGATGTAACTGAGCGCCACAATTTGCACACAGGCGAATGATGTTGCCGGTATTCGGCGGTATTTCAGGCTCAAAAAGGACAATATGTAAAGCCATGGACCACCTCTTTATTGCAGTCATTGCGTTGTCGACACTCACGATAACTGCGTGACCAGTCAGCGCAAAGCATCTGATCTTATCTCCAAAATTCACTCTAAGTACTGATTTACCCAAGAAGAGTTATCTGTTCTGATAAAAAGCAGTTGGCGATCGAGGTTATTCATCGCCCCGTGCGTGATAGTACGCCACCATCGTCCCAATAAACGAGCGAACCCAATAATCTTCCATGGTTTACTTTTGTCTTCTACTAACACTACTGAGCGCTCTGCTATCGAGGAGTCATCTCCAAACAGGCACAGGCACACGATTTTTATCGGCACTCATCTTTCTGTCCTTCTTAATCTGCGGTTTATTTCTTTTATCTGACTACTTAACTGATGACGGTATAAACGAGGCGTTTATTTATCACTTGTCTGCGGACAAGTCGGGAACAGGCCTCGGCGACTTCAGTGGCACGATTATTACTTCCGTTGTGTATTTGGTAATCGTTGCCGGCATAAGTCTATTCCCGCTGATCCCGACGTCACGTGAACCTAAGCGCGCGCAGGGTAAATTTAAATCCGCACTCGCCACCCTATTCGTGTTAATCGCCATCGCGTTTAGCCCTGGGACAGCGGGGCTGTACGGGCTTGCAGAAATTCTAATTCTGCCAAATCCGCTTCAAGATGCTCCTGAAAGCTATACCGAGGTTAAGCCTGACACTGAGATTAACGTCAAAAAGAACTTAATTTACATCTATCTAGAATCTCTAGAGCTGACCTATTTAGATCAACAGGTGTTCCCAGGTCTCGCACCCAATTTGGTGTCTTTGGGCACGCGTGCGATCCAATTTACCGATATTCGAGAAACCTATGGAACAGGCTGGACCATCGCGGGCATGGTCAGCTCTCAGTGCGGCATACCATTGGTAACGCCCGGCGACAGTAATTCAGTTTCCGGCATGGGCAAGTTTTTGCCTGAAGCTGTTTGCTTGGGCGATATGCTCGAGGCTAACGGCTATGCGTTGAGCTACATGGGTGGCGCATCACTGAACTTTGCAGGCAAAGGCAGTTTCTACAGAGATCATGGTTTTGAGTCAGTTGAAGGCGTTGATGAATTACTTCCAAAATTAAAGAATCCCGATTATCGAAACTGGTGGGGTCTCTACGACGACAGTCTCTACCCACTACTAATCGAACGTATCAAAAGCCTGCACGCCACCTCAAAACCCTTTGGATTATTCACGCTAACGCTCGATACCCACCACCCCAATGGAAATGTATCCGCCTCCTGTAGAGATAAACCCTACCTTGACGGAACTAATCCCATGCTGAACGCAGTGCATTGCGCGGATTACCTAGTCGGCCAGTTTGTAGAAAAACTAGTCGCCAACAAGCTCCTAGAAAACACGATTTTAGTCATTGCTTCCGACCATCTAGCCATGCGTAATACAGCCACCGATTCACTCAAGAAGCTACCGAGAAGAGACTTAGCTTTGATTTTGGGCGGCGATATTTCACCTAGAACAATTGCTAAAACCGGAACCACGCTTGATCTAAGCGCAACGGTCGCCAGCTTGATTGGTGGTGACATAAACGCGATGGGATTCGGCAGAAATCTGTTGACTGACTCTCCGACGCTTGCCGAAACCTCTCCTGATTGGCATAAAGAGCTCCGGTCTTACCGTCCATTTTTATCCTCATTATGGAATTTCCCCCAAGTGTATTCGGGCCTAATGATTGATACTGAACTCGGTAAAGTCTCGCTCGGGCCCCAAGCATTGAAGCTACCCGTCGTTATTCAGCTGAACGATACGCTAGGCGTAAAGGAGGTACTGTTTGACTTTTTTGACGATAATGGCCTGCGTACGAGAATTGAGCAGTTTGACGATACGCAGAGGTTTGTGTGGGTGGATGCCTGTGCTGAGGTTATGCCCATAGTCGACGCCAATATGAGAACGGTGCACACACCCTATTGCCTGGTAATGGGTAGTCTAGCCGCAGATAAGCTAACCCTATTATCCGCTGAAAGTGGCGCAACGCTTCCTTACAAGCTGATCTCCTCTTATTTTCAATCCATGACGCAGACACCTTCCGCGGCCGATTCGCGCCGAGCGCAATTGCGCAACTTTAGATTAACGGGTGTTCTTGATGCTCAGTCACTGAATACATCGTTGTTGGGTGCGGAAAAACTCACCGTCACCTCTTTTGGAGGGCCACATCAGGGCACTTCGTTTGCTCGAAATGACACCAGCGGTTCTCTGTCTCTGAAACGAGGATTGAATGTTATAGCTGCCGCCGATAGTGGCGCGTTAGTGAATATCGCCCACGCAGATACTTGCTCTGCTGCGCTTGACGACGCAGATGGAAGTGCCGCCGACATAGTATCCAGAATCACTGAGGCTGCAACGGAGTACCCAGTGTTGTTCATTGTTGCCCACGATTCAGCCGTATGCGAACAAAATAGCTTGACGCCTATTGCCAATTTGCTTGGTCTAAAAAAGATGACCGACCTGAAACTAAGAGAGCCCTATATTGCTGCAGTGACACCGCAAGAAGTATTGCTTGAAATAAAAGGTTCTGCTGGCGCCTCGCTGACGGTGGTGGTGAATGCTAATAATTAGAACCGCTCAAAGGCCTAGGGATATACTCACGTCACCGAGCAAAAGGCATTTAAATTAGGGCACTTACTTCGGATGAATAGATCCTATGGACAAATTGACCGGCTTTAAGCGAATTGTTGCCGCCTTTGATAATTCAATAAAAGGCTTTTCTTTTCTACTAAAGAATGAAGCCGCATTTAGGCAGGAAGCCGGATTGGCAGCACTGCTAAGCCCCTTTGCATTTGTTATTAGTCAAAGCTTACTGGAACTTTTTTTCTTGTTGTTTTCGCTTATTTTAGTTTTGGTGGTTGAAATTCTTAACACTGCTATTGAGGCAACAATAGATCGCATTGGTCTTGAGCATCATGAGCTGTCGGGGCTTGCAAAAGACTTGGGCTCAGCAGCTGTGCTTGTTTCGCTGCTATTTAGTGCCGGTGTTTGGCTGGGCTTTCTTTGGCGTTACCTGAGTGCTCTGGTTTTGTCATAAAAAAGGCAAAGCACTGGCTTATCAACTATCTTGCAATCTCTCACGGCACGCTTACACCACTGCTGTGACAGTGCCACCACACTGAACTCGCACCTAACTCGCACCCAGTTCGGCAACGAAATCGCGCTTAAGCGTTCTTGCGCACATGACGAAGCAAAATGCTGCAAGGAGGAATATACACGCGGTGACCGCCATGGCCCACCTCAGTCCCTCGGCGCTCGCTCTAGCGCAGGTCGCTAATTGTGCTTCATTCAGGCCACTCTCTCTCGCCTGGCAAATCGCAGGTGATAAATCAGCAAGCACATCGCCCGCCGCTAAATGTGCCGTCATAAAATAGTCGCTCGTAAAGCCGACAAAATACGGGCCTAAACCATTGCCAATCAGCGACACTAAAATGAGCAATACGGCAATAGCGGTCGCGCGCGAACGGTTGCTCACAACCCCCTGGCCAATGTTGTACTGCGCACCTAGGTAGCTGTAGTGCAGAACCGCGCCCACGCCCCAAATAATAAACACCCAATACGGATCCTCGATGAAAAACGCAGTAACGTAGGCCGGTACTGCCAGTATCAGACCAATAGCGGGAACCCATGCCACCGCAGTCGGAAAGCGATATGTCGCTTTTTCTGTAATCCATCCACCCAAAAAGGTACCGCCCGCAGCCATTAACGACAGCGGCGCGCCAAAATTGATCGCCGCGTCACGAACACTCAAACCGTGGACTCGCTGTAAAAATGGCGCTTGAAAGCTCACCAACCCGTAGCCCACGAAAGCCACCAATGACGCACCCAGCGCCATCCACCAAAAAGAGGGCTTAACTTTTAGTTCTTTGAAGGCTTCTGACAAAGGAGGTTTAGACAGTGGCGCAATAGTCGGTGGATCCGAATAGCCACGGGGGGGTTCTTTAATTGTCGTCCAAACCAGCACAGCCACAAGTACGCCGGGAAGACCCACAACCACAAAGGCAATCCGCCAGCCTTCGATACTGGCCCAGTCTAATCCGCTGAAGAGCCAATTCAGACCAATGCTATTAACCCATTTACCGATGTCGGCACCTTGCATCTCTGCAATAGGCCCACCAAATAAATTGGCCAGAACACTACCCAAGGTCACGCCCATCGCGTAAATACCCAGCGCAGTCGCGCGTTTTCGAGCTATGAAATAGTCGCCGATAAGAGAATTCGCGGGTGGCGTGCATCCCGCCTCACCAATGGCCACGCCAATGCGAAACATCAAAAGCGTCGCAAAACCGGCAGCAACACCGCATAGCGCAGTCATTACTGACCATAAAACAATGCACAAAGCGATAATTTGGACCCGATTACCTCTATCTGCCCACAAAGCAATTGGCAGACCCATAACCGCATAAAAGATAGCGAATGGAGGGCCATAGAGAAGCCCCCATTGCGCGTCGGTCAATTGAAACGACTCGATAATAGGCTGGGCAACGACAGCGATGAGCGTGCGATCAATAAAGTTAAGGGTGTAGACCGCCATGAGTAACAGCAGCACATAATTACGATAGAAAGGTGTCCCGAATCCGGTAATGTGGCCGGATTCCGCGCTCTGCGCCTCAGATTGCATAAAGTGTCAGTCCTATTTGTCTTATTTTGGTCTGTCTTATATTGGTCTGTCTTATAAAAGGCGCTCTCATTGTAACCCTTCTTCTTACGGGCAGCGTCCTTTAAAACTAGCGCGCCTGTAACCAGACTCCAGAGTCTACATCACCTGCGAGTCTCGTTAGTGCTTTTTGCCGTTGCTATTTAAACCCAAGGATATAACGCTGGAAACGCGGTATGCCTTCAATTCACAAATTTAGTTCGCATAACGATGACTCGGTGTAGCATGTGTCGCTCACCAATCAACTGCCCCTGGATATGCGCGCGTCATGGTTTGGATTTGCCCAATTTGTAAAGCTCCACTAACGCTTAAAAAGCTCACATGGCAATGTGAGAATAATCATTGCTTTGACTGCGCAAAAGAGGGCTACGTCAATTTACTGCCGGCCCATCAAAAACGAAGTAAACAGCCGGGCGATGACGCAGCCATGATTAACGCGCGACGTCTTATTCACAATGCACGGCTTTATGAACCCTTGGCAGAGACGATTGTAGAAATAATTACCGGCACAGGGCGAGTAAAAACGCTCCTCGACATTGGGTGCGGTGAAGGTTTCTACGATGCTCACCTCACCGATCGACATCCCGACATAGCGGTCTATGGCATCGATATTGCCAAGCCCGCGATTAAGCTTGCCGCTGCTGCCTACCCCGGGCACCACTATGCGGTAGCAGGATCAAGTCACTTGCCCATCGAGACAGATTCAATTGACTTTGCGTTGTGTGTGTTCGCTCCCATTAATGACGAGGAGCTGAACCGTGTTTTGAGGCCCGGAGGCTATTATCTTGAAGTGGGGCCAGCACCACGACACTTGTGGGCACTTCGCGAGGCGCTCTATGAAGAACCTCGAGAGCATTCCGCGAAACAGCGCCAGATATTAGGGACCACTCTTGTATCAGAGGGTCAGTGTCAGTACGAACAAACACTCGATAATCTACTGATCAATGCATTAGTGATGGCGACTCCTTTTGCCTATCGTGGACAGCGAGAAAAACGCGCAGCTTTGCTTGCTCGCGAAAACATGACGTTAGCTATGGCGTTCTCGTGGCGACTTTTTCAAAAAATCTGAGCGCCGTATCTAACTATTTTCGCGCTGCTTAGTGCATCTCTCAGATCGTGCTTTTTTTAAGTTCTATCGATAGCCCGTTTTATTATTGTTAGTCACGAATTTCACCGCTAAACTCCCGCCCTCTTTGAACTTTATTTAATGACTAAGTGGACGCGAGCC
>CAJQLP010000164.1 GCA_905479205.1 uncultured Luminiphilus sp. | reverse complement strand
GCCTCATAGGTATAGTGATCGAGCAGGGAACCATCAAGATCGGTGTAGATAACGGGACGCTTCATGACGCCCTCCCTAGACATCCGCTCACCTTGCGATCCGCGTCTAGCTGCCAGGCCAAGTCAGCACGCTGGGGCAGCACCTCAAATCCGTGTAGCGTTAATCGTTGAAAATATTGCACGAAGTCCTTTACCTGTTGCTCATCCATGAGCGCCCTCCCTGTGGTTTCGCCGCGTTGCGATTGTTGCCTTGCCAAATGCTGTTCCTGCTCGAGTCGCCATTGAGCCACCGCCCCAAAGTCAGGGGCCTGGAGCACCAGCAGCAGATCGAGGCGATCAAACAGCGGCTGGTAATCCGCTGCCAAAAATCGGTTCACGTGACCGCGCCACTCACCCTCTGGATCGTGACTACGCTCCAGCTCATTGCAGGGCAACGTCAAATCGGAAGCCGATTGGGCAGGAATGCCGATACACCAGCCTTCCAGCAGGACGACGTCGACCGGCGCACCATAATGGTGCCAGCGCTCGCGGCCAGTGCGATCGTCCTGGGACTTGTCAAAAGCAGGGGTAATCACCTCGCCGGCGCCAGTCAGCAGGTCGTTAATAGACCGACTCATCCAGGCAGTATCATGGGTCCCCGGCACTCCACGAGTCGCAAAAAGCCGGTGCAATTCCCGGGCTCTCGCCGCTCTATCCTCACGCCCAAGATAAAAATCATCGAGTGCAAGCGACGCAACGCTGAGACCGACCTGTCTCTCAAGCAAAACACGTAGTAACGCCGCTAGGGTCGACTTGCCAGACCCCTGACAACCCGAGATCCCAACCAAAATAGGCCTGCCAGCGTCACTGTGCCGCGCAGTTATTAGCGCCAGTGCCTCGAGATACCATTGATTCGCCGTCTGGGCGAAGCCATCGGGGACATCCCGCTCTCTGACAAACCTCTCGATCAGCTCACTGATTTGTTCAACCAAAACGTTACTCTCTTCGCTGGGTCTGCAACTGTGTACCAGTCACAACAACCCCTATCCTGTAGCTCTCACCCGAATCAACGCCCGCAGGCAGAGCTATCCCATTAAGGAATTAGCAATAATCGTGCCCATTAAGACACATCCAACTCATTTGATTCCAAATCCCCATGCTTAAAACCCTTTTCGCAAAGCTATTCACCGAGAAAAAAACAAAGACAATCAATCTGGCAAACAGGATCTTGGCTCAGCCGCCCTTAACACGCTACACGTGCGCTCTGAATCGTTGGCTCCCCTCCAAGCAGATTATTTATAAAAAGGCGTGACGTGGCATAATGTGGTTTTCTAAAGACCCTCAACATCACCATGACACCTACTGACACACCGCAAGAAAAGCCTGAGCGGCCGGATGCGAATGACCAAGCGCATGCGCCGCAGGGTCGCGTCTGGGTGCCCGCGCTAAAGGAAGCCGCCGGCGCTTTTTTTTCAGCAGCCCTTGTCCTGATCATGGTCTACAGTATTTGGTTCTTTGACTTTCACCCCGAGTTTGTGCGCTTTGCCGATCGCGGCGATGTCTTACCACTAACCGTTGCTGGAGATCAGTTCACGCCAGTTCAAGCGGGGAATGGCGGTTATAAAGACGGCGCAGCGGTTATTACCGAGTACTTAGATGGCGCGGCAATTTTAGAGATCAAGACATCCTTTCAAGCCGAGAACTACCCGTTTATCAGTTTTGATATTGAAGGACTCACCACGTGGTCGGATGCGTTTGTGTTTTGGCAACTCGCCAGTGACCCGGGCAATGTCCACAGACTACAACTCAACCGAAGCTTTGACGAAGTCACACAGGTGGCAATGCCATACGGTGGTGACGCTTATAAAGGGGAGGTGTCGACACTCGCCATTGGTTTTGTGAGTGACCCAACCGATCATGACAATGACGGAGAGCCACTTTTGCTCAAAGCCGTAACGCTGAAACCGTTTTCCGCCTTGCGAGTCGCGGAACAAATTTTTGAAGACTGGACCAACCCGCCCTTGTGGCAGGGCTACTCCAATAATATTGTCCGAGGCATACACGCCACCGGCATGGTTTTTCCGAATGCAGTGGCTAATTTGTTAGTCGTCACAGGCGTACTGCTGGCCTGGCTCTGGCGGGCGCGGAATAAACTGCGCAATAGACGCCCGAACGTGCGGTTACTGGCGGTTGCGCTGTGCCTGTATGGCTGGGGATTTAACGACGTATTACGCTGGCACTGGCGGGTTGCACAGCTGCTGGATACCCATGAACGTTACGCAGGCTTGCCCTTCGAAGAGCGTATACGCAACAATGCGATCCGCTGTGGCCGACGGGATGATTGTTTCGAACACCTGCTACCGTATTTTTAACCGGGGTGTTACGCCGCTTTTTGCGTTAATCCCTCTAATTGATCCGTACCGTGCTTTAACCCGCGACTTTAAAATAGGCGATTGAGCCCGCCAATACGACAATCGTATACACCAAAAATGCTCGCCCAGATTTGCGATGCTGGCCGGCCAAACCACGCACCGTCTTGTGCGAGATTCCGTC
>CAJQLP010000163.1 GCA_905479205.1 uncultured Luminiphilus sp. | reverse complement strand
GTCGCTCAATAGAGACGCAGCAGAAAAGGTTTTACTGGAAACAGAGCTTCGTGCCGCTCTAGAACTGGGCGAACAGATCTTTATGGTTTACCAGCCACAAGTTGACACACGGACGGGCAACATAGCGGGTGTAGAAGCCCTCGTTCGATGGAACCATCCAGAGCTGGGAAATATCTCGCCCGTCAAATTCATACCGGTTGCCGAGAGTAGCGGACTCATTATTGCGCTGGGCGATCTTATATTGCGCAAAGTCAACGAAGACGCAGTGTCCGCAGGCGAACATTTTCCCGACAATGTCGCGATCAGCATTAATCTCTCTCCTATACAATTTACCCAGTCCAATTTCGTTGCCGAGCTCAGTGAGACGCTAAAAGATATAGACTCACGCTTTAAAATTGAACTCGAGTTAACGGAGGGCGTACTCATGTCAGATGCCTCCACAAACTTGAGCAAGCTAAAAGAGCTCAAAGCGATCGGCTTTGACTTGGCAATCGATGACTTCGGCACCGGGTATTCGTCCCTCAGTTACCTGCGCAATTTTCCAATTGATACGCTCAAAATCGATCGAAGCTTTGTTGTTGATATCGGCAATGAGGGTGGCGACGGCATTGTCAAAGCCATTCTTAGCCTGAGCAATGCACTCGGTCTGCGCACTGTCGCGGAAGGCGTGGAAACCGTCGAGCAATCACGTTTCCTATGTAAAAACGGCTGCACGTTGATTCAAGGCTACTTGCTAGCGAAGCCTCTCACTATTGAAGACTTCGTAAAGGTTGCCAAGAACAATTTCACCCATCAGCTTGGCATAAGGTCTTAAGCAAAATTTTTGTGGTGGCGCCTTGAAATCAAATACCTTCGCACTGCTCCTCATCTGCTCGCTAACGCCCTTACCTGTCGCCGCCAATACGAATACAGTCACAGCGGATAACGTACAGGTACTTGTTCAGGGTGGCGATGCCGAAGCATTGTCAAACGCAATCGTTGAGCTGGGCGGCAGCGTCACCCATGTACTACCCATTATTAACGGTGTTGGTGGGGAAATTGAAGTACAGGCGCTAGATGCTTTACGGGAAAATCCCGCTGTGAAGAGCGTCACTGAAGACTACAACCCTTCCGATCCTATCGAACCAAGAGATTGCCCTGTCAGTGGTGCGCTTGACGTTGCTATTACCGACGACTCAGTGACTTGGTCTATTTATAACTTCAGCGCTACGAGTCAGGAAATCACTGTTAGCCATTTAAGCTGGCCGGAAGCACTCGGGAACGCCCAGGTCGTATTACAGCATCGCGATACCGACACACCCATTTCTACGTTTGACTGGACCACTAGACACCCTAAATATCCGGCTACCCTTATTCCGCCTGGAGTGACCGACATCACACTGGCGTTTGCTCAATTCGACACTCCCCCAACACAAAATGATCTGAAAATTGAGCTTACGCTGACCGATTGCACAGCGGAGCTTCCTCGCGCCTATGCCGATAACCATGCCGACTTTTACTTTCCTAGCGTCGCGGGCGCAGCCTTGCTTCATCAAGCAGGTATTACAGGAAAGGGAGTGGGCGTCGCCATTATTGATTCAGGTTTGTGGGATGTAAGCGCACTGACCAAAAATACGGCGGGTGAATATCGCGTTGCAAGCCATTACGACGCGCGTAACGATCGCGAAGACGCCCCCCTGATTGATCTCGGCGGACATGGATCACACATGGCAAGTATTGTTGGGAATAGCGGAGCCGTTACCCGGCAAGGCGGCGTCGGCTTCAATGGCATGGCACCGGACGCCACCCTGATTCCCATCACCACTTTCGCGCCGCGTGGCGATGCCGACTTCATGGATATTATTAGAGCCATACAGTGGACCGTGCATAATCGCGAGCGCTATAACATTCGCGTTCTCAATATGTCCTTGTCAGCGACACCCCGATACATGTACTGGGATGAGCCACTTAACCAGGCCGTGCTGAAAGCATGGCAGGCGGGTATTACGGTGGTAGCCGCTATGGGAAACGATGGGCCCGAGTGGGGAACCGTAGGTTCTCCGGCGAACAACCCTTACGTCATTTCTGTGGGCGCATTAACAGATTCATGGACACCAAACGATAGAAACGATGACTACGTTCCCGATTTTTCCTCTCGCGGACCAACACCTGCAGGTCATATTAAGCCTGACGTAGTGGCTCCCGGAGGACACATCACAGGGCTGTTACCGCCCGATTCGGAGCTCGCTATGGAGAATCCAAATTATGTTCTCGGAACCGGCGAATTTGTTTCGACAGGCAGCTCTCAAGCCGCCGCCATTGTTTCAGGTATGGCCGCTTTGTTACTCCAAGCAAATCCGGAACTCAGTAACGATGACGTTAAGTGCTTGATTATGTCGAGCGCCGAACCGGCCATTAATCGGGATGGCCGACTAGCCTACAGTCCTTTCACTCAAGGCGCAGGCTACGCCAATGTCTCACGAGCATTAACATTAGGTAATACAGATTGCGAACAGCAAACGTTGGATATCGATGCAGCCGTGGCCGGGGATGAGCAGCTGATAGGCCCGGCCGAACGAGATGACAAGGGTGAGCCAACACTGCCGACTCTCAAATTAATGCTATCGGACAAGCCCTCCGAAAAAGGGCTCAGCAACGATCGTCGCTGGGGCGTCAGTGAACATCTGAAGCGTCTCGATCTAGGTAGGGAACCGGCACAAGTAATCGGAGTTCCCGTCGACTGGGGCCGACTCTATGAAGAAGAGCGGCAGCAGCTCGAACGCCTCAGCAATTCTGCAGATGAACATAAAGATCCATCGAAGCTTAATAACCCCCATTAGAATCTACTAACCCATTTGGGTAGTTCACATCATTTCCGATCACCTTGTTCGCGCCTACTGTGGTTCCAGAACGAACTAAAAGTTACTCATTCGATATCTGGACGCACAAAGCTTGTCATCAGACAGCAAGGAATTGAAAATGAACTACTGCAAAACTCTAAAAATCACAGCAGCAGCCATCAGCCTAGCTGTACTTACCAATGGCGCTGTAGCCGACGAGCAGCTGCGCGGCGCAATGACTGCTGTTAGCAATGTTGCTTCAGCCATCAGCGATAAGAGCGACTACAACAATTTCCGCTGGATTAATAAATCTAGCCAGACTGGCAGCGTTGTGAATAACACCCAGCGACCATCCGGCAACAACTTTAAGTGGGCCGAGGGTGCACGCCAGACCGGAGAAATGACGGCATCTGTGGATGGCGAACAGAC
>CAJQLP010000162.1 GCA_905479205.1 uncultured Luminiphilus sp. | reverse complement strand
CCAGCTCTCCATCGGCGCCCTGCGCCTCTAAAAGCACATAAAAATCATGGCCGTGGGGCACCGGTGGCCGGCTATGAGCAGGCTTAGTCGTCACCAGTTGGTAGTATCACTCCACAGCGTTTCAAAGGCAGATAAACCGCCGCCTAATTGTTGATCCATGTGCCGGAGCAGCGCTTTAACATGGTCGAAGGAATCAAGAGCGACAAAGGCCATGTCGCGGCTGACGGGCGCCTCGCGCAGGCGTAACGATAGGCGAGTAACGACGCCCAAAGTACCCTCTGAGCCGACAAACAAGTGTTTAAGGTCATACCCCGCATTGTTTTTAATTAGGGGACTTAAGCTATTAATTACAGTGCCATCAGCTAAAACCGCTTCGGCACCCAACACCATGTCACGCATCATTCCGTATCGAATGACGCGATTTCCTCCGGCGTTTGTGGCTGCATTACCTCCCAAGGTGGCGCTACCTCGGGCTCCTAGATCCAATGGAAACATCAACCCATGTGGAGCAGCAGCTTCTTGAAGGGTTTGCAAGGTTACGCCCGCTTGCACTACCGCGCAGCGCTGAGAGGCGTCGATTGACTCAATAGCGTTCATGCGCTCTAACGAGAGAACGATGCAGTCTGGGTCAGTGTCTGCACCATGAACTAGACCAGTTAGACCGCCCTGAGTGACGACCTTTAAACCGCGCTCAGCGCACCAGACGAGAGCCTTTGAAACTTCTTCTGTGGTGGAAGGGCGAATTAATGCTTGTCCTGCTAAGGGTTCAGTGGCACGCCATATGCCCGCTGCGCGTTCACGAAGACTATTGGCATCTAATACTGCGGTCTCGCCTAGAAGTTGTCGCAGTTCATTTACCACATTCATGCTATCTCCCTATTAAATGTAAGGCTGAAAGTCGCGGAGTTTGAACTATACTAACCCAATGATGACTAATCCTAGAAAGGTGTCGGTCCAGCGACACACGCAGCCATTGCGTAGCCAATCCCCTGAGCATGATGACGGCTTTGAAGGCGGGTTGGCAGTTTCCCCTGCAAAACCCAAGCTCAAGCGACCTCCATTATTCAAAGTGGTACTTCTGAATGACGACTACACGCCAATGGAATTTGTTATTGAGGTACTCGAGATGTTTTTTGGTCTGAACCGAGAAAAAGCTACCCAAATAATGCTTGCAGTGCATACTCAAGGAAAAGGGGTGTGCGGAATTTATCCCAAAGATATTGCTGAAACGAAATCAATGCAGGTCAATCAGTATGCCAGAGAGAGCGGGCATCCGTTACTGTGTGAAGTTGAGCCGTCAGAAGACGAGGAGTAAAAGCCATGCTGAGCAAAGAACTCGAGCAAGTTCTCAACGAAGCCTTCCGCACTGCGCGCACGCGTAGGCACGAATTTATTACGGTAGAGCATCTGCTGCTTGCACTGCTAGATGACTCGGCTGCGCTTACGGTTATGCAAGCCTGCCAGGTAGACACCGAAGCACTTCGTGGCGATTTGGTGGAATTTATTGATTCTACGACGCCGCTGTTAGGCGACGAAGCCGATGGTCGCGATACTCAGCCGACGCTGGGTTTTCAACGAGTGTTGCAACGCGCAGTTTTCCATGTCCAAAGCTCTGGCAAGCAAGAAGTCACGGGCGCTAATATTCTGGTTGCCATATTTTCCGAGCAAGAGTCTCAAGCGGTTTATTTCTTAAAGAGCCAAGACGTATCTCGCCTTGATATCGTTAATTTCATCACTCACGGTATTGCTAAAGATGACGAGGAGGGTGAGTTCGGCGGCGATAACGGCAGCCCCGAGGCCAGCGAGGAAGGCGCCGCGCCTGAAGAGACTCCACTCGACAAATACGCAACAAACCTCAATGAAGAAGCCAAGACAGGACAAATTGACCCACTCATTGGTCGACTAGCGGAAGTGGAGCGTGTTGCGCAAATCCTCGCACGAAGACGTAAGAACAACCCCTTGCTCGTCGGCGAGTCGGGGGTCGGAAAGACCGCTATTGCCGAGGGCTTGGCGAAACTAATTGTTGATGGAGACGTCCCCGAATCTCTTCAAGATGCAGTAGTGTACTCACTCGATTTAGGTGCATTACTTGCGGGCACAAAGTACCGAGGAGACTTTGAAAAGCGCTTTAAAGGTCTGTTAGCCAACCTTAAGGATCGCGAACACGCCATTTTATTTATTGACGAAATCCATACCATTATTGGCGCGGGAGCGGCTTCTGGCGGTGTGATGGATGCCAGCAACCTTCTTAAGCCCCTGCTAAGTTCCGGCAAGATGCGCTGTATCGGGTCGACGACCTTTGCAGAGTATCGTGGCATTTTTGACAAAGACAAAGCGTTGAGTCGTCGCTTTCAAAAAATCGACGTGATGGAACCTTCAGTCGATGATGCTTACAAAATCTTAAAAGGTCTCAAGTCGCGGTTTGAAGAGCACCACCAATTACGCTATAGCGATAAGGCCTTAAGGGTGGCTACAGAAATGGCCGCTCGGTACATAACCGATCGCTTCCTGCCAGACAAAGCCATCGATGTCATTGATGAGGCGGGTGCGTATCAGCAGTTGCTACCTGCGAGTAAACGTAAAAAGGTTATTGGTCCGAGTGATATCGAATCTGTTGTGGCAAAAATTGCTAGAATCCCACCAAAAACCGTCACTTCAGACGACCGTGATTTGCTCGAGAAATTAGAATCCAACCTCCAAATGGTCGTCTTTGGGCAGAACAAAGCCGTTAGCCAGCTGGTGGCGTCCATCAAGTTGGCAAGAGCGGGATTACGGTCTGGTGATAAGCCCATTGGTTCATTTCTACTTGCAGGGCCTACGGGTGTTGGTAAGACTGAAATCACAAAGCAACTGGCGTTGCAATTGGGTCTTGAGCTCACGCGCTTTGATATGTCGGAATACATGGAACGACATACTGTTTCGCGCTTGATAGGGGCCCCTCCGGGCTACGTTGGGTTTGATCAAGGAGGTTTGCTCACGGATGCGGTGACAAAGCATCCTCATTCGGTCGTGCTTCTTGATGAAATCGAGAAAGCTCACCCCGAAGTCTTCAACATACTGCTTCAGGTAATGGACCACGGGACACTGACTGATAATAACGGTCGTAAAGCAGATTTCCGCAATGTCATTTTAGTAATGACGACTAATGCGGGTGCAGAGAACGTCAGCCGACGATCGATTGGCTTCACCGATCAAGACCATAGCAGTGATTCTTTGGAAGCTATCAGCCGGATGTTCTCCCCCGAATTTAGAAATCGCCTCGATGCAATTGTACCGTTTGAACCACTGGGTGAGGATGTGATCCTAACCGTGGTTGATAAGTTCCTGACGGAGCTCCAGGGGCAGCTTGATGAGAAGCGGGTTACGCTAGAAGTCGATGAAGACGCTAGACTTTGGTTAGTTGAAAAAGGCTACGACCGCACGATGGGAGCGCGGCCGATGGAACGCGTGATACAAGAACACATCAAGAAACCGCTTGCTGATTTGGTGCTCTTTGGCGAGTTAAGTAAGGGCGGGACTGCAAGTGTGGTGCTAGAACCTGACGGAGCCGCACTGCGTGTTGTCGCAGTAACGGAAAACCAAGAGGCCCTTACAAAAGTTTGAGTGATGACGTAAGACAGTAGGGCATCGTGCTGGCGCGCGCTGCCCACGTCTACTCACTTACTTACCGCAAGTACGCCGAATTAACGCTCTCGGTAAGTGATGCGGCCTTTTGTCAGATCGTAAGGAGTGACTTCTACGCGAACTTTGTCGCCAGTAAGAATGCGGATGTAGTTCTTACGCATCTTGCCAGAGATATGCGCGGTCACTAGGTGACCATTTTCGAGTTTTACTCGGAAAGTGGTGTTTGGAAGGGTTTCGACAATTTCACCCTCCATTTCGATTTGGTCTTCTTTAGCCATTAACGGTTGAGCCTCTATTAAAATAGCGCTGAACTGTACCCGAAAGTTGGTGCACACAAAAGCACTCCTTTAGGGTTTCTCCACAAAACACAATTCAGTCACTGCAATATCATCCGGCCCAGAGAGAGCGTCTTCTCTTTGCCACTCGCCACCGACCAGCATCTCAAGCGGCTTGAAACGGGCCTTATAGCTCATTTTTTCACAGGTCTGGATCCAATAACCGAGATAAACATGGTCTAAATTAGACGTCCGAGCTAACTCTACTTGATAGAGCACGGAGAACGTTCCCAAGCTCCGTCGCTCCTCCGTCGGCTCGTAAAAAGTGTAAATAGCCGATAGACCATCAAGCATTTGATCGCTAACCATCACCCCGACCAAACGCTGCTTATCGTACAAGCGAAAGTAACGCGTATTTCCTAGCCCATTGTTGAGGAAAGATTGGTATTGATCTTTGTCCGGTGGATACATGTCTCCGTCAGCGTGTCTTTCCTTTATGTACCGCGCATACAAGTCGAAGGTTTCAGTGTCAAAAATATCGCTCGACTCGACGATCCGGAGATCTTGATTACGCCGCCATACACGTTGCTGACTTTTTGATCGCTTGAACGCATCAACCGGTATACGTGACGCCACACACGCGCTACAGCGCGCGCAGTGTGGACGATATACATGCTCTCCACTGCGCCGAAAGCCGATGAGGGAGAGTTGGGTATAGAGCTCTGATGATATTTTTTGACGGGGATCGATAAATAACGTGGTCGCTTCTTCGCCCTCTAAATAGCTGCAATCGTGGGGAAACGTGGTGTAAACACGTATATCTCTCAGCGAGGCAGTCATAGCTGTTTCTCCAATAGACCCGCGGGATCTCCCCCAATAGTACTGAGCCAGTCTGGATGAGAGCGGGGGATTAGCTTGTCCGCCGACGTACCCGTCATAGCGAGCAAATGTTGATCGTCTTTTATAGCGTTACTGAGCAATTTTTCAAAGTCTTGTCTTGGAATATTGGTGGCGCCCATTTGGCTCAAATGAGGGTTTTCCACCTGACAGTCAACAAGCAACAACTGGCCGGAGTCGAGTGCTTTAGCCAAGGTTGCTAGCGCGATCTTAGACGCGTCCGACACGCGTGAAAACATCGATTCACCAAAAAAAACTTTTCCTATTGCCACGCCATATAATCCTCCAACTAAGTGCCCAGATTGAAAAACTTCAATCGAGTGGGCGAACCCTAATTCATGAAGTTGCTCATAGGCGACTATCATTTGAGGGGATATCCACGTGCCCGGACCACTGGATCTCGGCTGCCCGCATGCGCGGATTACCGCAGAAAAATCGCTATTTACGCTAATGCTAAACGTTCCCTTGCGAATCGATCTCTTTAGCGAGCGAGAACAATGAAAATTGCCCGCTAGCAATATCGACCTAGGATTAGGGCTCCACCACAGTATCGGTTGAGATTCGTCAAACCAAGGAAAAATACCCCTAGCATAGGCAGCGACTAGGCGCTTAGGGGACAAGTCCCCCCCAACGGCTAAGAGGCCGTTGGGGTCTTCTAGGGCGCTGTCAGTGGGGGGGAATTCAAAGTCCACAACGTTAGTTTCAGTGCCCGTCGTTTAATGCATCTAAGTACTTCTCCGCGTCTAAGGCTGCCATACATCCAAAGCCCGCTGACGTAATAGCCTGACGGTAAACGTGATCTGCAACGTCGCCTGCAGCATAAACACCTTCGACACTCGTGAGAGTCGCCTCGCCGTTGAGTCCGGATTTGATGCTGATGTAGCCACCCTCCATCGCGAGCTGACCATCAAATATCTGAGTGTTAGGTTTGTGGCCGATGGCAATGAACACACCCGCCAGCGGGATTTCAATAGCAGGTTCCCCCTGAGTAGAGGCAATCCTAATGCCTGTGACACCCGAAGCATCCCCCAGTACTTCTTCCAAGGTCCGATGCCAATGCAACACGATTTTGCCTTCGTCAGCCTTAGCAAGAAGACGGTCCTGCAGTACCTTTTCCGATCGCAGTGTGTCGCGACGATGGACAAGATGTACTTTGCTGCAAAGATTACTCAGATACAGCGCCTCTTCGACAGCGGTATTACCTCCGCCGATTACCGCTACTTCCTTATTACGATAAAAAAAGCCGTCGCAGGTAGCGCATGCGCTAACACCCTTGCCCATGAATGCTGCTTCACTGGGTAACCCCAAGTATTGTGCCGAGGCGCCGGTAGCAATTACGAGCGCATCACAGGTGTAGTCGTTGCTCCCGCCCAACCGAAAGGGACGTGCACTGAGATCCACTTTTTCAATGTGATCAAAAACAATTGACGCATCGAAACGCTCAACGTGCGCCTGCATTTCCTGCATTAGCTGTGGCCCCTGCAAATCCGCCGCACCTCCGGGCCAGTTCTCAACTTCAGTCGTCGTGGTGAGCTGGCCGCCCTGCTGAATGCCCGTTATTACAACAGGCTGCAAGTTGGCGCGCGCTGCGTAAACAGCTGCCGTATAGCCGGCAGGGCCGGATCCTAGGATAATTAATCGATGGTGCGAAGGAGTAGTCATGTTGTGCGTTGTCCAAACGTGGGATAAGTCTCATCTAATGTGTGTCGATGAGAGCAAGTTGTAGTGAGCGACAAGGGTACAACACCCAGAGCACGGCCACAAAGTACATCGTGTCATGCACTAGCTTGTTTCGTTAAGCCACTGAAAAACGACAAGAAATCAAGATGAAATACTCATTCCTGTGGTATGGTATCCAGCGTTACTTAGTGCGCTTCGGTGTCTGTTCGTCGCCCTGAGCGTTCAAACTCCATACTTTGCTGGAATACCATCGCGTCGGATACCCTTGTGGCCTCGAATACCAAACAATCAAGCTCTAACAGCAATCAGACAGCGCACCCACGACGGCGATTAAGAGATGCTTTGTTCGTTACCGTTGCCGCAGGCTGTTTGTTCATGCTTCTTGCACTTGCGACCTATAATCACAGCGACCCAGGTTGGTCAGCCAGTGGTACCGACGCGCCTATTCGAAATCTAGCCGGTATCACCGGCGCGTTCTTGTCGGACGTTTTGTTTTCTCTGGTGGGCTACGCTGCGTTTCTGATTCCCGTTTTGCTGGCTTATCGCGCCGGACGAATTCTCTTGCGCGACGACGATCAACTCTCGACCGACTGGACGTTATTTGGCCTCAGAGCGCTTGGGTTGGTGCTTGTTATCATCGCAGCTACTTCTATCGCAGCACTGAATGACCAAGGTGCTTCAGGTCTTCCTCAAGGCGCTGGAGGCATACTGGGTCAGGGGATTGGCCAGAGCTTCGACAGTGCGTTTAGCCCGGTTGGCGCGCGATTGATTTTATTGGCGGTATTTTTAGCAGGACTGACGATGTTCGCGGATATCAGTTGGCTGGCAGTCACTGATTATTTGGGTAACCAATGTATCAAGCTCTCGCGCCAATGTTGGCATTGGATGGTGTCAACGCGCGATGCCATGGCCGATCGACGCGCGCGCGAGAAACAACAAGAGCAAAGAAAGGTTCAGATTGAACAGTATGTCGAAAAAGAGAAGAAACGTACGCCACCGAAAATTAAAGCACTAGTCTCCAAGCAAGAGCCTAGCTTACGCGTCGAGAAGGAAAAGCAGGTGATGCTGTTCGATGCGCCTGTCGCTGGTGAATTGCCACCTCTCGATTTGTTAGATCCAGGCCCTGATAAAGGCGGAAGAGGGTACTCTCGAGAAGAGCTGGAATCGCTCTCTCGGCTTCTCGAGTTAAAGCTGGCCGACTTTGGGATCAGTGCAGAGGTAACCGCGGTTTACCCAGGCCCCGTGGTTACACGCTTTGAAATCCAGCCCGCAGCGGGTGTAAAAGTATCGAGAATTTCCAATTTAGCAAAAGATGTGGCCCGATCACTTGCTGTCATATCGGTGCGTGTTGTCGAAGTGATTCCGGGTAAGAGTGTCGTGGGCATTGAAATCCCCAACGCCGACCGCCAAACCGTCAACTTTAAAGAAGTGTTGTCTTCCAAAACTTTTGACGACAGTAAATCGCCATTAACACTTGCTTTAGGTCACGACATTGCCGGGTTGCCCATTGTTGCTGATCTCGGAAAAATGCCCCACTTACTGGTGGCAGGAACGACTGGTTCGGGTAAATCAGTCGGCGTTAACTGTATGTTGGTTAGCTTGCTTTACAAAGCGACACCAGAAGACGTTCGCTTGATTTTAGTAGACCCAAAAATGCTTGAACTGTCAGTTTATGATGGCATTCCACATCTGCTCACCCCAGTGATTACAGATATGAAAGACGCCGCCAATGGCCTTCGGTGGTGCGTAGCCGAAATGGAACGGCGCTATAAACTGATGTCGCTTCTGGGCGTGCGAAACTTAGCGGGATATAACCGTAAGGTGCTCGACGCTAACAAGGCGGGAGAGCCTATTCCCGACCCGACGTGGAAGCCCGACCCGCTAGCAATGACGCCTGAGGAAGAGCAAGTGCATCCACACTTGGATAAACTCCCGAGTATTGTCGTTGTCATAGACGAATTCGCCGACATGATGATGATTGTCGGTAAGAAGGTAGAGGAGCTGATCGCACGCATTGCACAAAAGGCGCGTGCAGCGGGCATACACCTGATTCTGGCTACGCAACGGCCTTCGGTCGATGTGATTACCGGGTTGATCAAAGCCAATATTCCGACAAGGATTGCATTTTCAGTCAGTTCAAAGGTTGATTCGCGAACAATTCTGGATCAAGGAGGGGCAGACCAACTCTTGGGCTTTGGCGATATGCTGTACCTACCCTCTGGCTCCAGCGTGCCCATGCGCGTTCATGGCGCATTCTGCTCCGACGACGAAGTGCACCGAGTTGTCGCTGATTGGAAGCGTCGTGGCGAACCTCTCTACTTGGAGGGGCTTCTCGACGAGGGAGGCCAAACGCCTGTTACTGCGGGCGAACTTCAAAGTGCCGCCAGTGATGGTGACGATCCAGAAGCAGATGCCCTTTATGATGAAGCTGTTCACTTCGTCTGTAAAAGTAGGCGGGCGTCTATCTCCAGCGTTCAACGTAAGCTGCGGATTGGTTACAACCGAGCAGCGCGGCTCATTGAGACAATGGAAGCCGCTGGCGTGGTAACCGAAATGGGAACCAATGGACAGCGGGAAGTGTTAGCGCCGCCGCCGATGGAGGATTAACGTGATCGGAGAAAAGTATCGCTGGCCAACCATTCTGCTGTTAACGCTTTGCTTGCTGGGAGGTTTGATCCGGAAGGTCAATGCCGGAGAGGAAACCCCTCTACTTATGATTGATAGCATAGCGGGCCAGTTCACCCAGGCTATTCGGGACGGGCACGGCAACACGCTAGCGAACAGTGTGGGTGCCTTTGCATTACTTAAGCCCCATTTTTTTCGTTGGGAAGTCACTGCGCCTGGCCGACAGGTCATCGTGAGTGACGGGCAGTATGTCTGGCAGTATGATCAAGATCTCGAAACGGTGAATCAATCAGCACTGGCTGCGATGGAAGCTTCGCCGCTTGCAATGCTACTTGAAGATGAAGAGACCTTGTCCGTTGCTTATAAAATCGACCGCACACGCGATAGCCTTACGTTAAGGCCCCGAACACCTCAGCGTTTTTTCGATGCGTTGACATTTAGGTTCGCTGACGGGGCTGTCTCAGGCTTGATGATTCTCGATACAGTGGGGCAAACCATCGATATCGAATTAACGCTTGATCCGGCAACGGCGCTTACGCGTGGGGATTTCACCTTCGTAGTTCCAGAGGGTGTGGACTTTTTGGGTACTGAGTCCTAGTTGTTATGTTGCAAGACTCTGACCTTTTCGGCGACGCCACACAAGGTGCACAACCGCTTGCTGCGACTATGCGCCCACAGCGGCTGGTCGACTTTGTGGGGCAAGAGCATGTTCTAGGGTCTGACAGGCCGCTTAGACGAGCAATTGAGCAAGGTAATCTGCATTCCTTTATTTTATGGGGTCCTCCCGGGGTGGGTAAGACGACCTTGGCTCGGCTTGCTGCTAGCAGTTCTGAAGCACAGTTTATACAACTGTCTGCTGTGCTTGCGGGTGTGAAGGATATTCGCGAGGCTGTCCAAGCGGCCAGAGGCGCCGCCGCACGCGGGCTGCGAACGGTGTTATTTGTTGACGAAGTGCACCGCTTCAATAAGTCACAGCAGGACGCATTTTTACCGCATGTTGAAGACGGCACCTTTGTCTTTATTGGCGCCACAACTGAAAACCCATCGTTTGAATTAAACTCTGCCTTACTGTCGCGTGCCCGCGTCTACAAACTACGTGCGCTTGATACGGAGCAACTCATTGTCCTGATGGAACGCGCGCTTAGCACCGCCCTAGTCGATGTCGGAGTCGACGCAGGCGTGCTAAATACACTAGCACTGAGTGCCGACGGCGATGGGCGACGGGCTCTTGCACAACTAGAGCTTGCTGCAGATCTGGCGACGACTGACGATTACGGTGTTCGCCGCATTGATGCCGCCGTTCTTGCCGAGATAAGCCAGGCCAGTTTGCGCCGCTTCGACAAAGGCGGGGATCAGTTTTACGATCAAATCAGTGCGCTGCATAAATCGGTCCGGGGGAGTGATCCCGATGCCAGCTTGTATTGGTATGCGAGAATGCTTGATGGGGGGTGTGACCCTTTATACATCGCCCGACGTGTTGTGCGAATGGCCAGCGAAGATATTGGCAACGCGGATCCACGCTCACTTGAACTCGCCCTCAATGCTTGGCAAGTACAGGAGCGGCTCGGAAGCCCTGAGGGTGAACTCGCTATTGCACAAGCTATTGTCTACCTGAGCTGCGCGGCGAAAAGTAACGCTGTATATCTAGCATACAAGGCCTCCCAACGTAGCGTTGAGGAGCATGGCACGCTTGAGGTGCCCAATCACTTGCGCAATGCGCCAACACAGCTGATGGCCGACCAAGGTTATAGCAAAGGCTATCGATACGCCCACGATGAACCGGATGCTTACGCAGCAGGCGAGAATTATTGGCCCGAAGGTATGAGTCCGCAGCAATTCTACACGCCTGTCGATCGTGGTCTCGAAATTCGGATTCAGGACAAGCTGGCGCAACTAAAAGCGCTTGATGACGCCCATCTGCGTGAACACGATCCAACGAGGCTCTGATTAACATGTTGTGGCAGTTTT
>CAJQLP010000161.1 GCA_905479205.1 uncultured Luminiphilus sp. | reverse complement strand
TGACACCTGCCACATAGATCGCGGCACCCGCATTGAGTGCAATTATCGAGCGCGCCTTAAGTCCCGCCTCCGAAGGCTTTCGACCTAAGGCTGAGCGAATAAGGTCAGCCGATTCTTGAGCTGTTTTAACGGTTAAGCCTTCAAGCGAGGCATGCCGATGACCGTAGTTTGCCGGATCAATACGAAATCGCTCAACGTTGCCATCACGCATTTCCCAAACAGACGTGTTTGCAGCAATAGAAATTTCATCAAGACCGTCATCACTGTGAACAACAAGCGCGTGTTTACTCCCAAGCTTACTCAATGACTCAGCGATGGGCTGGCAGAGATCTTCGCTAAAAACACCCAATACCTGTCGCTCAACGTGGGCAGGGTTTGTCAGCGGACCCAAAATATTAAAGAGTGTGCGCATACCGAGGTCTTTCCTCGGTCCCACCGCATGCTTCATAGCGCTATGGTGTGCCGGCGCAAACATAAAACCAATGCCAATCTCATCGATAGCACGCGCAATTTGCTCGGGCGACAAATCTAAAGGGATTCCCAAGGTTTCTAAAACATCTGAACTCCCACTTGAGCTAGAGACGGAACGATTACCATGCTTGGCCACACGCCCTCCCGCAGCAGCGACTACGAATGTGGCTGCGGTTGAAACATTGAACAAATTTGCGCCGTCACCCCCGGTACCAACGAGATCGACCAAATACTCTTGGCTTACGGATACGCGTGTAGCAAGGCTGCGCATAACTTCTGCCGCGCCGGTAATCTCATCAATGGTTTCACCGCGGATTCGCAAAGCGATTAGCAATGCACCAACCTGCGCAGGCGTTGCTTCTCCCGTCATCACTGCGGTCATGACGTCCCGCATGTCTTCTCGCGAGAGTGAATCTCCATCAACTAGCTGCTGAAGGGCTTGTTTGATTTCCATGTTCCGTCCATGCCCCAGCTGGGGTTTCAATTCGCCGTCTAGAGTACCCAATACGAAACCGAATTTCTCGGATTTTAGTGCCAGCTCGAACACGCACTAACGGGTTCAGAGTATGGGGGAGAGCTTGGCGTGCCAAAAATAACTAACGAGCAGGCCGCTCCACAAAGGTTCGCAGTAAATCATGCCCGTGCTCAGACAAGATCGATTCTGGATGGAACTGAACACCCTCAACATCGAGAACCTTATGTCGCAAGCCCATAATAGCCTCTTGCTCACCCTCATCTGTTTCAGTCCAAGCTGTGACTTCAAGGCTGTCGGGCAAGGTCCGTGGGTCGACCACGAGACTGTGGTAACGAGTAGCAATGAAAGGATTCTTAAGACCAGCAAACACTCCCTGTCCGGTGTGGTGTATAGCGCTTGTCTTGCCATGCATCACACTGGGAGCACGAATAATTTTGCCACCAAACACAGCACCGATGCTCTGTTGCCCAAGGCAAATACCAAAAATCGGGAGCTTACCGGCGAAGTACTCTATGGCCGCCATAGAGATCCCCGCTTCGTTGGGCGAGCAAGGGCCGGGGGATATGCAAACTTTTTCGGGAGCCAAAGCTTCAATACCCGCGATATCGATTTCGTCGTTGCGACGAACCTCGACCTCGGCACCGAGCTCCCAAAGGTATTGGACGACGTTCCAGGTGAACGAGTCGTAATTGTCAATCATTAGGATCATGGACTGAGAAGTCTCTACAACAAAAAACGTTACCAAGCATTCTTGGCCAGAGCCTAAGTTTAACGCCAGATGTTAGCAGCGTCATGCTTAACTATTACACACTGAAAAATCAGACTCGTTCTCGCAAGAAAAACATCTAAGGCCGCAAGGCTAAGTCCACCAACTTTGTTATGCTGCTTACGCGAAAAATTTTAAAATCAAGATGTTTATAAGGACTACCACGTGCAGAAATTTGGCATTGATATCGACCCCCAGATAATCCGCGGCATTTTACCTGCTTTAAGATCCTTAGATGACAATACCTTGCTCAGTATTTTCGCGCGAAAATTTTTAGACGCGGGACTCCCATCAAGCCAATTTTCATTTAAAGAGAACATGATTCAATATTGCAACCAGATTGACGGTCAGAAGCTTGAGATCGGGCCGTTTGATCGCCCCTTATTGCGAGGGCCCAACGTCGAATACTTTGACATCTTAAACACCGAGCAACTGAAAGCTCGAGCGCGCGAGCACGGACGCCAACCCGATAACGTACCCGAAATTAACCACGTCAATTCTGAGGGCGATCTCAGCGAGATATCCTCAAAGTTCGATGTGGCTATTTCATCGCACTGCATAGAGCACTCACCCGATTTAATTAGTCATCTCAAGCAAGTCGCAGACCTGCTTAAAAGCGGCGGTTCTTATTATCTTGTCATACCTGATCGGCGATACTGCTTTGACCACTACATCAAAGATTCGACAATCGCAGATATTCTTTCTGCGCATATAGAGACGAGAAAATCCCCGAAAGTGAAGTCAGTGATAGAGCATAGGGCCTTACTGACCCACAACGATTCGATTAGACACTGGCTAGATGATCACGGCGTAAGCAATAGCGAAAATAGAGTTAACGGTGCTCGTGCGGCCTTAGCCGAATACCTGGGCACACCAGATTACATTGATGTGCATTGCTGGCAATTTACACCCCAAAGCTTACTTGACTGCTGTCGCGAACTTTGGGAGCTGGACTATCTGCCATTTTCAAAGGTTAGGGTGAGCCTCACGCCTTTTGGCCGCAAAGATTTCACTGCTATCATGACCCGCGAATAAGCTCAAAATTTATCGTCGCTTGCCCATGCCCGACACGTCCCACTCGGTGTGGCTAAAAAATTGAAACGGCAGGTCATCGGACTGAATAATTTTTAGCCCCAAATTATTCTCTATGAACTTACAGGTACCGATCTCGGCAGCGATACATTGCTCTTTATTAAGGCCTATGGGCAGGTGACTCAATGACTTTCGCGCTTGAGCACTAAAGCCCCAAATAAGGGCCCTTAAATGAGACCCACTGGATCCCGGCTGTATTCCCCATGATTTCATACACGCTAAATAATATTGCACACGTGTGGTCTGTTGACTTGGGCTGATTTTTACTTGGTAATTCAAGGGACTGGCATAGATATCCTGCCAAGAACGCGCCCATTTAGGATTCAGAGACTCACCCACCATCCCCACGCCATCATGAGAAAGAAGCTGCTTGTATCGGGTGGCAAAGTCGAGGCGATTAAGTTCGCACTCATCTTGAAGGCATAGGACGTGCGCATCGGCGTCGCAATGCGTGAGCCCTTCGGACCAGGCACCGATATTCATGCCGGTGTTAGGCCTCGTAATTGCGATCACATTAGGCGAATCTTGCCGCACGGTCACCGCTGTCGCCTCGTCAGAATTTATAACCCAAACTAGCTCGTCACTATGATCGG
>CAJQLP010000160.1 GCA_905479205.1 uncultured Luminiphilus sp. | reverse complement strand
TCGGCGATATGCATTGAGCCACCCTTGCCCTTGCATATCCCACCTGCCTTTCTAAATAGTTCCAAAGCCATCAGTCGAACATCGCACCCTTTCGCTATGCAATGCCCGTGACCACGGTGGGTTGAAGCAATAAAGTCTTGGTCACTAAGATCGTGACAAACGCCCACAGCGATGGCTTCCTGACCTATATACAGGTGAGTCATGCCGGGTACCGTGCCTGCTGCAAACTCCCTAGAAATCTGTGTCTCAAACTCACGAATTCGTCTCATTGTGGTGTAGGCTCGAAGAGCACTTTCTTTATTCATTGGGTGATCTCTCAAATTGTAATATAGAAACTAGGCGTGCAAAGCGATGCCGGCAGCATCTAGCACTGCTTCATGCATTGCTTCTGATACTGTCGGATGCGCAAAAACGGTGTGCACTAAGTCATGTGCAGTAGCTTCCAAGGTATGAGCGATACCAAAGCCCTGCAGTTGCTCAGTAACGTCGGCGCCCACCATATGCGCACCTAGTAGCTCATCAGATTCAGCGTCGAAGATGACTTTGACAAAACCGTCTGCCTCGCCAGATGCAAGTGCTCGTCCGTTCGCTCTGAGCTGAAAATGCCCAACGCGAACAGACCGACCAGACTTCTTAGCTCCATCCTCTGTCAGACCCATGCTGGCGATTTGTGGGTGACAGTAAGTACAACGGGGGATAAACGTCTTGTTGAGGGGTTTCGTGCCATCAGTACCCGTTAGCGCCTCAATGCAAAGTACCGCCTCATGACTTGCTTTGTGAGCGAGGCAGGGCCCTCCAGCAACATCGCCAATCGCGTAAAAGCCCACTACTGGCGTTCGGCACCACTCATCGACCGGGATCGTGCCGTGAGATGGCTCTAACCCGATATTGTCCAATCCCAGGTCCTCCACGTTGCCAATAACACCGGCAGCAATGAGAACCTTGTCTACCGTAAGCTGGGAAAAGGCATCTGATGGCCCCGCCAGTTCACACACCACAGAGTCACCGACCACGCTGGCGGAGGTTAAGCGAGTACTTGAGTGAAATGTCACGCCCCTGCTGCTCAAGGATCGTGTCACCTCCGCCGCAACTGAAGCATCTTCGTTAGGCAAACATGATTGCATTGCCTCTACGACGGTCACACGGCAACCCAGATCAGCATAAAAACTGGCGAATTCAAGACCGATTGCGCCGGACCCGACAATTAGCAACGACTCTGGAACCTCTTTGGGGACTAGGGCCTCGAAGTAGGTCCAAATATGCTCACCATCAGGCATGATCCCAGGCAGTGGTCTCGGCCTTGCGCCAGTTGCAAGCACAATGTGGGGCGCCGCCAACCTCAACGAGTCACCGTTGTTAAGACTCAGCTGTAGACGTCCTTTACTTTCGATGCGTGCTCTCGCTGCGTAGACTTTGACGCCATTCTTTCTCATCAGATATTCAATACCCGACGACAGCTGTGCAGAAACTTCTCGGCTGTGCTTGACCAGTCGAGCGATGTCGAAATTCCAGTCAGATATTTCAAAACCGAAGTTGTGCGCCTTCCTCAACGTTTGGCCCACCTCTGCCCCTTTGAGCAAAGCCTTTGTGGGAATACATCCCCAATTTAGGCATATGCCACCAAGTGATTTTTCCTCCACCAAAGCAACGGCCAAGCCGAGCTGCGCTGCTCGTATGGCGGCCACATATCCGCCAGGGCCTCCACCGACGACGACAAGATCGAATTTTTCCATGGTGCTCATCGGGCGTTTCCTGCGAGCATGACAATCGGTGATTCGAGATTGCGCCTTATTGTTTGCAGAAAACTGGCCGCGGTAGCGCCATCAATTACCCGATGATCTGATGCTAGATTCAGTGTCATTACAGAACAGGGAGATGGTTTGTCACCATCGAACTTGACACCTTGCCTCGCTGCGCTAACTGCCAGAATGGCCGCCTGAGGTGGATTGATGATGGCGTCAAACTGGGAGACACCAAACATTCCTAAATTAGAAACAGTGAATGTGCCGCCTTGAAACTCCTCTGCGCGCAAGTTTCCAGCCTTCGCTTTAGTCGCGAGATGACGAATTTCCGATGAGATTTCAACTAGAGTCTTTTTATCAGCAGTACGAACAATCGGGGTAATCAATCCTGCCTTAACAGCAACCGCAACAGCTACATCTGCGTGAGGGAACCTACGAATCTCTTCACCATCAAACTGAATATTTATGTCTTCATGTTCTACGAGTGCTGCGGCAACGGCCTTGACCACAAAATCATTTACCGTGACGTTCACTTGCGGATGATCTCGGTTGAGCTCCTTACGTAATGCCATTAATGCATCGACATACACTTCAACTGCCACCCTGAAATGAGGTGCCATTTGCTTTGACTGTGAGAGTCGAGCAGCGATGGTTTTTCTCATTGGTGTCATGGGTATAACATCGAAGCCAATCTCTTTCGCGTCATTCGAGACTGCTGAATGAGACGGCTGAGCCAGTTGCGAGCTGAAAATCGCCCTGATCGCCTCGACATCGGCCTTGCAAACTCTGCCGCCACGTCCTGTTGGACGACATACGTGGAGAGGAATACCCCAAGTCTCTGCCAAACGACGGGCTACCGGAGTCGCCATCACTTCGGAGTGCACTAGCGCAGTGTTTGTAAAAACACCTTCCGCATTAGGATGAAGGCTGCGTGCAGGTGCGCGACCACCTGCCGCCTGCACAACACGCCTGATGTCTCTCACCTCTATTCGACTGAGTCGCCCTGTACCGTCGACTTTGGAAAGATCAATGCGTTCCTTTTCTGCGACTGACAGCGCACGAGGAGAGGCAAATATGTCTGCAGAGGCTTGTCCAACCAGGTGATCTGGAACTTGCCAAGCGCCAACCGCTTCCTGATTGATTGGACGCTCACGCTCAGAGGTATTCGATACGGAATGACTGGGAGTACCAGAAACGTCTTGCTCCCGGGCGGGCGAAGCCTGACTGACAGACTGAGGATCCGCGGCGGCCAACGCCATACCTTCGCTCTCAAGTGCCAGAGTCGCCTTGACTTCCTCGTCACTCGTACCGCTCGGGGCGGAAACAGCGATCACTGCCTGCACTGGTAACGTAGTTCCCGGATGAGCAATTATTTTGTGCAGGCGCCCAGAAAATGGCGCTTCTAAAACGTTGGCAATCTTACTTGTCTCGATCTCACAAATGTCTTGCCCTTCCTCGAATGTATCGCCCTCCGCGATGTGCCATACCGCAACCGTCCCCTCTTCCATAGACAGCCCCCACTTGGGGACACGTATTAGCTTTATCTCTGACATTGATCACCTACATACGACACATTTTGTACTACAATTTATAGCCATAAGTGTTTTTTTACAACATTTAATGCTATTTTTGTAGCTCATAGAATGAGGGTCGCGGCCCTTTTCGTCGCTGCAGCCGGCGAAAGAGCGGTTGGCTGGTTTTATGCCAATGCGCTAGAGGATGAGAGGGAAGGATGGAAAACACTGAACAAGGTTGCGCCTACGTCAACGGAGCGTTTGTGCCACTTCATGAAGCCGCGGTTCCACTGTTGGACTGGGGTTTCAATAAGTCGGATGTGGTCTACGATGGCATTCCGTTTCATCAAAAGAAGATTTTTCGACTGGCGGACCATCTACGGCGCTTCGAGGAAAGCATGCAGAAATGGCGACTTCCGCCACCATGCAGTCTCGAAGAAATGTCCAATGTCTCAATTGAACTTGTGCGTAGGTCAAACCTGAATGACGGGATTATCTATCTTTGCACAACAAGAGGCGTACCGCCCTCCGCCGAAATCCGTGATCCCGCAAAATTCACCAGCCGACTCTATGGATGGGCACAAGCCATCCCACAAATAGCAAGCCCGAACCATAGCGGTCTAACACTGATCATTAGTTCAGTACCCCGGATACCGGAGAGCAGTGTGGACGCAACGGCAAAAAACTTTCACTGGGGTGATTTAATTCAGGCCAGACTTGAAGCCGGCGATAGAGGTGCTCAAAACGCAATACTGCTTGGTCACGATGGTTATGTAGCAGAAGGTGCAGGATTTAACGTGTTCGCTGTCAATGACGGCATTATCAGAACCCCGGACCACGATTGCCTGAAAGGTATTACACGGCGATCCGTCTTGGAAATCGCAGCTCATCTGGGTATCGATGCGCGGGAAGCCAACATTACGGCCAAGGAACTGGTAGCTGCGGACGAAGTGTTTATCTCATCGTCAGCTGGAGGCATTTTCGCCGTCTCTAGCATAGACGACCTGACTATTGGCTCAGGCGCTACCGG
>CAJQLP010000159.1 GCA_905479205.1 uncultured Luminiphilus sp. | reverse complement strand
TGAGGCTTTCTCATGGGCCTCTTCTGGCATTTGAGCATCGTCAATTTTCGCCTGAAGCTCGTCCGCCTCATTGGGCGCGTCATCCATATCGCCCAATTCTTTTTGAATCGCTTTCATCTGTTCGTTGAGGTAATACTCGCGCTGGCTTTTCTCCATCTGCTTTTTAACGCGCCCGCGGATACGTTTCTCAACGTGGAAGAGGTCTATCTCTGCATCCATGAGCTCAAGCAGGCGATCTAGACGGTCGCGAGTTGGCGCTATTTCTAGTATTCGCTGCTTTTCCTCTAAATCCACGCTCATGTGCGCGGCGATGGTGTCAGCAAGGCGACCGGGCTCATCAATACCTGAAAGCGAGGTCAGCACCTCACTAGGTACCTTCTTACTCATACTCACGTATTTTTCAAACTGCTCGACAACCGTTCGAATGAGCGCTGGAGCATCTGCCTCGGGAACATCATCGCTCTCTATCTGGCGCACATGGGCCACGGTGTAATCACCGTCGTCATCCATCGACTCGATAGCGGCGCGGAAATCACCTTCCACTAAAACCTTAATAGTGCCGTCTGGCAGCTTCAGTAATTGCAGAATATTTGCAACCGTACCGACTTGATGTAGATCATCGACACCGGGGTTGTCATCAGCAGCGTTGCGCTGAGCGACCAACAGCACCTGCTTGTCCCCCGCCATGGCCTGCTCAAGGGCCTCGATAGACTTCTCGCGGCCAACAAATAGCGGCAAAACCATATGAGGGTAAACAACAACGTCCCGTAACGGGAGTAATGGTAGTTCGGTTGCAACAACGTCAGTCATAAAAATCTCCGATTACACTTCCATTTTATATGGGGATCATACGCACATTCTGCAATAGCAGGATGACCCAAATCGAAAATAAGAGACGTTTCTGAGCGAAAAAAGCAAAAAAACGGGCGCTAGCCCGCTTTTAACTGAGGATCATTCGCTGCCACTGACAGCAGCAGTCTCCTGGCTTTCATACACCAACAAGGGATCGGAGTCGCCGTTAATCACGCTTTCATCGATGACTAATTTAGCAACATTTTTCTCGGAGGGGATGCTGTACATGCTGTCGAGGAGAACGCCTTCGAGTATCGAGCGCAAGCCACGAGCCCCGGTCTTGCGCTCCATGGCGCGTTCGGCGACGGCTCTTAAGCCGTCTTCACGGAAATCAATCTCGACATCTTCCATCTCGAACATTTTTGCATACTGTTTAGTCAACGCGTTACGCGGCTCGGTGAGGATCTGAACCAGCGCATCAATATCGAGCTCATCAAGTGTTGCGATAACGGGCAAGCGGCCAACAAATTCAGGGATCAAGCCATATTGCACGAGATCTTCTGGTTCGAGGTCTGCAAGAGTCTCCCCAAACTTTCGGGTCTCATCCTTGCTCTTAACTTCGGCACCAAAACCAATTCCGCCTTTTTCTGAGCGATTACGAATGACTTTATCAAGTCCAGAGAATGCACCACCGCAAATGAATAGGATGTTGCTGGTGTCCACTTGCAAGAACTCTTGCTGCGGATGCTTTCGACCACCTTGCGGGGGTACTGAGGCAACCGTGCCTTCGATAAGTTTCAAAAGCGCTTGCTGCACGCCCTCACCTGAAACGTCACGAGTGATTGACGGATTGTCAGATTTACGCGAGATTTTGTCTATCTCATCGATGTAGACAATCCCCATTTGGGCGCGTTCGACATCGTAATCGCACTTTTGCAACAGCTTTTGAATAATGTTCTCGACGTCTTCACCGACGTAACCCGCCTCGGTGAGTGACGTTGCGTCGGCAACAGTGAATGGAACATCAAGTAACCTTGCCAACGTCTCAGCCAATAGCGTTTTACCTGAACCGGTAGGCCCAACGAGCAAGATATTGGACTTGCTCAATTCGACATCATCGCTTTTCGCATCGGGAGCGTAGCGCAATCGCTTGTAATGGTTGTAAACGGCAACGGCTAGCACGCGCTTGGCGCGCTGCTGGCCAATCACGTACTGATCTAGGATGCCTTTTATCTCATGGGGAATCGGCAGACGCTCGCTGGCGGTTTCAGCCGCGGCTTCCTGGACTTCTTCACGAATAATGTCGTTACACAGATCGACACATTCGTCGCAGATAAAAACGGACGGCCCCGCAATAAGCTTACGTACTTCGTTCTGGCTCTTGCCGCAGAACGAACAGTAAAGCAGCTTCTCGTTATCGCCGGTTACACTGTCGTTAGCCATAAAAACCTTTGCCTCTGGCGGATGAATGGTTTGTGCTCATCGTAAACCTTGATATGTTTCGACGTGCAATGCAAGTGCTCATCATCCCATAGAAGGGTATTTAAGCGCTTTCTGCGGGCATACGTGAGCGGACAACTTCATCGATCAAGCCATACTCTACGCTTTGCTCGGCATCCATGAACCTATCACGCTCGGTATCGCGCTCAATGGTTTCTATGGATTGCCCTGTATGCTCCGCCATTAAACGGTTGAGTCGCTCACGAATAATGAGTATCTCCCGCGCTTGGATGTCAATATCCGTCGCTTGACCCTGAGCTCCGCCGGATGGCTGATGGATCATGGTTCTCGCATTAGGCAGAATAAAACGCTTGCCTTTTGCGCCACCGCCAAGGAGGAACGCACCCATGGAGGCCGCTTGGCCAATACACATGGTGCTGACATCCGGCTTGATAAACTGCATGGTGTCATAAATTGACAAGCCCGCCGTCACAGAACCGCCAGGTGAATTGATATAAAGATGAATATCTTTGTCTGGATTCTCTGACTCTAGGAACAGCAGCTGAGCCACAATCAAATTGGCCATCTGATCTTCAACAGGCCCCACCATAAATACGACGCGCTCTTTCAGAAGGCGCGAGTAAATATCGAATGATCGCTCTCCCCTAGCCGTTTGCTCAATAACCATAGGAATTAATCCTAGGCTGTTAACGTCCATGGGCGCTCGGTCGTAGCTCATTATGCTGCCTCTATCTGTCTCGTAAAAAAGTTAGCCCTGCTGTGGTCGTGCCGCTGCAAGTGCTTCCTGGTAGCTACAGGTCTCTTCAGCCACGCTCGCAGCTTCCAAAACCTTATCGACAATTTGGTCTTCCAAGACTCGAGACTCGATCTGAGCAAGCTGCTCGTTCTCAGAGTAGTAATAGTTCACGACTTCCTCTGGTTCTTGGTAAGTCGACGCGATGTCTTCGATCATCGCCCTTACTTTAGCCGAATCTGCTTGTAAATCGAACTTGCCGATCATTTCAGACAATAACAAACCGAGCTTGACGCGCCGTTCCGCCTGCTCTTTAAACATGTCGTCGGGCAGAATACTCTGTAAATCCATATTTTGGTTGGGCTGACCGCCAAACTGCTGGAACATCTGACTACGCATGACGTTTATCTCCTGGCCCACCAAGCTCGAGGGGATTTCCAGGTCCGCATGAGCCTCAACGATTGCATCCATGACTTGCTGCTTGACGTGATTCTGGACCGCATTACGCAACTCGCGCTCCATGTTTTTCTTCACTTCGGCACGGAATGTTTCCTCACCACCCTCTTCGACGCCGTAGCTAGCAAAAAGCTTCTCGTCAAGGGGCGCAAGCTCCATCGCTTTCACTTCTTTCACTGTAATATCGAATTGAACAGCTGCACCTTGAAGATCTTCTTGCTGGTAATCATCGGGGAACGTCAAATCAAGCGACTTCTTATCGCCAGCTGACATACCTGAAATCCCATCCTCAAAACCAGGAATCATACGACCAGAACCGAGCTCGAGCGATAAATCGTCGCCGCTGCCACCCTCAAATGCTTCGCCATCCCGAGTGCCCACGAAATCGATAACGACAGTGTCGCCTTCTTCGGCGGCCCGCTCGACAGTCTCTAACGAGCCCTGCTGCTTGCGAAACACTTCGATTATCTCGTTGACATCATCTTCAGTAACATCAGCGACCGGCTTCTTAACGTCGAATCCAGCGACTTCTTTGACAGCCACAGTAGGGAAGATCTCAAATATCGCCGTGTACTCAATGTCCTTGCCTGCATCAAAGCTCTTGGGCTCTATTTTAGGCTGACCTGCCGGCCGTAAATTTTCCGACTGCACGGCCTCTTGAAATGTTTGGCTGATTACTTCGCCTAATACTTCCTGACGTACTCCAGCGCCAAAGCGCTGTTTCATGACGCGCATTGGCACTTTGCCGGGGCGGAAGCCTGGCAGACGAACATTGCGCGATGCTTCGCGCAAACGCTGGTCAACGGCGCCGTCGACGCGATCGGCCGGTACTCCGACAGAAAGGCGACGCTCCAACCCTGAAGTCGTTTCGATAGAAACCCGCATGGTTCTCTCCTGAAAATAAATCTATTTGCTGGCTGAGCAAAGGGACAGCAGAGGCCGAACGCCAGCCGCTGTTCTAAAACTTGGTGCGGAAGGAGAGACTCGAACTCTCACGCCTTGCGGCACTGGAACCTAAATCCAGCGCGTCTACCAATTTCGCCACTCCCGCACATCACGTGAACACAACGTTTGCGCTGTTGCGATCAAGGGCGCGGATATTCTCATAGCCTGAGCAGAGTTTCAACGCGATATTACGTATGACGCTCCGAATAACCAATTGCTATATCAAGGCTTTTCTTCCGGAAAAAATTAGCTTTAATTTTTTAAAATCAAATACTTAATAGTCAAATGTGAAGTGTTTTAGCGGTATTTTTCCGTATGACTCAAAAGGAATCGTGCTTATTCTGCATCGATCTAATAAAGTTTTTGTTTGCTCTGGAAAGCAGATCTGGTTCAGGCATACTGGACACTGGTAGGTCGGCCACTAGCGCAGCTCTCCTTCCACGGGTGATAGACTTCAGGTTGGCTACACCCAGCGCTGACTATTCTGTACATGAAAGTGCGGGCGGCGTAACACTCCTAAACGTTTTACTGGGCCCCTAAGCGGGCCCTTTTTCATGTGGGCTAGCAGTGCCTTTTCATATGAGATCGCGGTGCCTTTTTTGTGAGCGCGCTGCGCCTTGACGCGACCATCCGCACTAGCCCTCGCCTGCAATTCCCAACGGCCACGTCTGGCTACATTGTGTGAGTATGCCGCTCAGAATTGAGAGCACCGCCTAAATGGTTCTCTATTTTTGCGTTTGCAGCGGCATCTTGCTCCGAGAATTGTACACCGATGCCAGCCTGCCGATTACCTTGAGCTCCAGCAGGTGTTATCCAAACCACGCGCCCCGCTATGGGTATTTTTTCCGGCTCCTCCATGAGCGTTAGCAGCATGAAAATATCATCGCCAATGCTGTACTCTTTGCTGGTGGGCACAAAAAGGCCACCATTTTGCAAAAATGGCATATAGGCGGCATACAAGACCGCCTTGTCCTTAATAGTAAGCGACAAAATCCCCTGTCGAGTGCCTTCACTCATAAAAACCCACCCTCGGTAAACGTCCTGCGACTATAGCAACTGTCCCCAAGCTGTACAGCATCTTTAACGGAGTTTTGTCACCGTCGATATGCGCATGCACAGCTGCAGGATTAAGCCCTCTCGAGTCAAGTTCAGACCGCCACGGACCGCAGCGCACCACTGCGAAATATCGTCGCACAATAAAAACATGGCCTGATTCTTATGTAACTCGCTCTTTGAATGGGACTTCAAGCGATGTTGCAGCACGCTAAGTCCAGTTTCGAGGACTGTTTCCAGCTCTACTTTGGACAGATCGGCAGCGGCTCCAGCCGGGGCCAAACTTGCTTCTAGCAGCTGTTCGAACGTTCTTCGAATGGCAGCTCTACCCTCGAGCACACCCGTACGTGCCATGGCCAGCGCGGCCATAACCCGACCGCCAGACACATCAAAAGCTTGACGGGCAAGATCCGCCTCAAGACCCTGCTCGCCAAGCCACATGAGCGCCTGGCCTTGATCCGGCGCCGGTACGGTGACTTTTTGACACCGAGAGCGCACCGTGGCGGGTAGATCACCTGGCCTGTGGCACACAAAAATAATAAAGCTGTTCCCAGGCGGCTCTTCAAGCGTCTTCAATATGGCATTAGCCGCCGAAGTGGTCATTGCCTCTGCAGGACTGACAATTAACACTTTATGCTGTCCGTAGCCCGCCGTTTGCTGCGTAAATCGTATAGCCTCACGGACTGGATCAATGCCAATTGCGCGCTTACCCTCTTCAGGCTCGAGCCAGCGACTGTCCCCATGACTTCCCGCTTTAGCTAAAAGGCAGCCGTCACAAGTCCCGCAACTGCCGCCGCTACGCTTGTGACACAGTAATGATGCTGCCAGCGTGGCTGCTAAAATACGCTTTCCGCAGCCTTCGGGCCCTACTAACATTAATGCGTGAGGTAGACGCTCTTGCTGCTGCATGACTAGAAGCCTTTCAAATTCGTCGCTCTGCCATGGCAATGGAGTCGCAGACCAGCGTGTTTGTGCGTCAACTACCATGAGATGCCATCCAACTACTGAAGCCTTGCGCCAATGCGCGCTGCACTCCCTCGAGGTCTTGCCCAGCATTAATAACCAACCAGCGCTCGGGGTTTTCGAGGCTTCGCGTTAGATACCCTTCTCTCACACGATTGAAAAATGCTTCATCCTCCACCTCAAAACGATCCAATTCTGCTCGCTGTGAGGCTCGCTTAAGGCCTATTGACGGGGGCAAATCTAGGAGCACGGTCAAATCCGGCTGCAGTGACCCTTGAACCAATGACTCCAGAGTCGCAATAGCGGACTGTGACAAGCCACGAGCAAATCCCTGATAGGCGTAGGTTGCATCAGTAAAGCGATCACACAGAACCCAGCGCCCAGCAGCGAGTGCGGGCTCAATCACCTCTTGAATATGTTGCGCGCGGGCGGCAAAGACCAGCAATACTTCAGCCAACGCTGAAGGCGCTGTCGGACCCTCATTGAGCAACAAGCTGCGAATAGCTTCGCCCAAAGGTGTCCCGCCCGGTTCTCGTGTAACACGAACGTCAATGCCCGCGTCCAATAATCGCGCCTGAAGAAAGGCAAGGTTTGTGGACTTACCTACGCCCTCTCCGCCTTCTAAGGTAATGAATTTTCCGCGCTCAATCACGTGCCTATCTCAATATTCATTAGTCGCTAATCTTTTTAGTCATAGGTGAATCCGGCCGCGCTTACACATTATTTAACGGGCGTCGAGCGATAATCTGCTCTGCGTTGCAGTTGGTAGCGCTGAACGTTGCTCTGATGCGCCTCTAGGGTCTCAGCGAAAGCATGGTATCCATCGCCTTTTGCCACAAAGTAGAGGTCTCTACCCTGTCCAGGGTGTACTGTAGCATTCAAGGCCTCTTTTCCTGGCAAGGCTATTGGCGTGGGTGGCAATCCAGGTATCCGATAAGTGTTCCACGGATTCTTATCATCGCGTAAGTGGCTACGCCGTAAGTTTCCTTTGTAATTTTCACCGAGTCCATAGATGACACTGGGATCTGTTTGTAATCGCATACCTTTTTTAAGACGCCGAACGAACACACCAGCAATAGACTCGCGCTCTGCGGGGACCGAGGTTTCGCGCTCAACAATGGATGCCAATATCAAAACTTCATAAGGATTTGCTAACGGCAAACCATCGTCACGAGACTGCCATGCATCGTTTAAAGCCTCACGCATGAGTAGATTAGCGCGAGCAAGAATGTCTGCATCCGAATCTCCGCGCACAAAAAAATACGTCTCAGGTAGAAACCAGCCCTCGGGGTGGCCTGGATATTCAGTAAGCTCAGCGAGTTTGGGGTCTCCCACGCCATCAATCGACGCGGAAAGTTCTGGGGTAGCATGGAGAATAGCCAGGGCTTGAGCTAACGTAATTCCTTCGGGAAGAGTGACGCCGTAACGGATTACCTGACCTTTATTCAACATTTGAAGTAGCTGCTTGAGATTTGTTTTTCGATCAAGGCGATACTCGCCAACTTGCAGCCCTCGATCCAATTCAGTCCATTTAGCCCACAAACGTGTCAATCGTGGATATTTGACATGGCCGCTCGCAGATAGCTGCCTTAACACGGTTCCCAGGCCATCTCCCGACTGCACCGTTAAGATGATTTCGGGCTTATTTTTTGTCAACGGCTGCTCAAGCACATGTTGCCACCACCGCAGTCCGAGCAATGCCGACATTAGCAACACGCCTATTAACGCCGTGAAAGCCGCTAAAACTATTTTGAGACTTACTTTTTTCACCAATCATGCACTCGCTTGCACTACTCGAACTGTGATTATCAATGGTTCATGCCGTGAATAGCCGGCCTCAATTTCTCGGCCGCTGCGACTGAATCGTAGGTAGCCTTGCGATCTCCGTATACGACATTAGCTAACGAGCGAATGCCAATAATGCTGTTGCAGAAAAAGGCCTCTTCAAATTCGCTTAACATTTCGGGGAAAACATCGGTCACGCTAACTGACATTTCACATGCTTTTGCCAGGCATTCTATAATGTAGCGTCGTCGAGTCCCCGCAATACCCGCCTCAAACAGATCAGGGGTTACTAGCTGACTGCCGCGGCGGAAAAAGAGGTTCCCACTCGTCGTCGACACGATAGCACCACGCTGATTAGCCATTAGTAACTCATCGTAGCCTGATAACGAAAGCTGCTGCGCCGCGAGCACTTGTTCTGTTCGGGCTATTAGCTTCAAACCACTTAACGCGGGTTGTGTAGGCCACGCAATATCGGCAACGCCTGCGCATGCTGGCAGCTGCAGCGCGGGCAAGCCCGTCGATAACCGTCCAATGAATCGGGGAGGAGCTGACGCACTCGGCGCATAGCCGCGGGGGCCGGAGCCTCGCGTGATACTCAATCTAAGAGACGAGCCCTCATAATCAGCGGCGAGTGACAGCGCCCACGAACTCACTGCCTCAAGAGCCTGCTTAGCAATGCCATCCGGATCCCTAAAGGCTAGGCGCTGAAGACCTTCAGTTAACCGATATTGATGATAATTGCCGAGACACAGCACGCCATGCTCTAGGCGCATTGTTTCGAATATTCCGTCAGCTAGTGCGAGGCCTCGATCATCTGCTGAGACCAAGCTGGTTTGCGCACCATCAACCCAGAACCATTCGGCCATTGGGATTTGCTACTTAAACTTGCTAAAAACCAGCGAGCCGTTGGTACCACCAAAGCCAAACGAGTTACTCAACGCATGGTCAATTTCAAATTCTTGCGCCGTGTGTGGCACATAGTTGAGGTCACAGCCGTCGCCGGGCGCATCCAAGTTAATAGTCGGTGGCGCGATACCATCGCGAATGGCGAGAATAGAAAATATGGCTTCCACCGCACCGGCAGCACCTAAAAGGTGGCCAATCATTGATTTAGTCGAGCTTACTGCGACGGACTGTGCCGACGCACCGAACACTGACTTTACTGCCATAGTTTCTGCTAGATCGCCCGCAGAGGTCGATGTGCCGTGGGCGTTGATGTATTTTACGTCCTCTGGATTGAGTCCCGCGTCGTCCAAAGCATTAGCCATGGATGCAGCGGCGCCTCGACCATCCTCGGGTGGGGACGTCATGTGGTAAGCGTCCCCACTCATGCCAAAACCAGACACTTCAGCATAAATTTTCGCGCCGCGAGCTTGGGCACTTTCCAGCGATTCGAGCATAAGGACGGCGGCACCATCACCCAAAACAAATCCATCTCGGTTCGCATCCCAAGGCCGCGATGCAGCTACTGGGTCATCATTACGCGTTGAAAGCGCACGCGCAGCCGCGAAACCCCCAAGGCCTACAGGGGTGGTCGCCATTTCGGCACCACCAACGAGCATTGCGTCGGCATCGCCAGAGGCGATTAAGCGCGCTCCCAAACCTATATTATGGGTGCCTGTTGTGCAGGCTGTCACCACGGCAAGATTAGGGCCGCGTAGGTCATACATGACAGACAGATTGCCGCTGATCATATTGATAATAGCGCCAGGCACAAAAAATGGAGAAATTCTCCTAGGCCCCGTCTCTGCGATTAAGCGAGTATTGTTTTCGATTGACCCAATACCACCGATTCCCGAGCCAATCGCGCAGCCCACACGGCGATTGTTAGCATCGGTAATCTCAATGCCACTATCGCGGAATGCTTGTACGCCAGCGACCATACCAAACTGAACAAACGGGTCCATGCGCTTGGCATCCTTGGGCGCAATAAAGCCATCGACTGAAAAGTTTTTCACAGAGCAGCTAAAACGTGTGGTGAATGCCTCAGTGTCGAAAGACTCGATCATCGCTGCACCACTGACACCGTTACAGATATTCTTCCAACTAGTGTCGACGTCTAACCCTACCGGAGACACCATACCGAGTCCGGTAACCACTACGCGCTTGCCCTGCATTAATTCTCTCCCTAACAGACGACGAACTGATCAGGCAAAAAAAACCGCTCTACGGGAGTAGAACGGCTTTTCGCTATTCTCTCGAAAAACCTCAGCCGAGATTTTCGTTAATGTAGCTTATTGCCAACTGAACAGTGGTGATTTTTTCAGCTTCCTCGTCAGGAATTTCAGTCTCAAACTCTTCCTCGAGAGCCATAACCAATTCAACGGTGTCTAGCGAGTCTGCACCCAGATCATCCACAAAGGACGCATCGTTGCTGACTTCGCCTTCCTTAACACCTAATTGCTCGGCGACTATTTTCTTAACGCGATCTTCAATGCTGCTCATTGTCTCTCCAGTCTAAAGTATCGGGCACCAGCCCAAGTGTGGTCGGGATTTTACCTTGATTTTCAAGAAGTAAAACCCTTGACGGGCAATAAATCAGCCCATATACATTCCACCATTTACGTGGATTGTCTCTCCGGTTATGTAGCCTGCCGCATCGCTGCATAAAAAAGCAACAGTCGCAGCAATTTCTTCTGGCTGACCTAAACGAGTAAGCGGTATCTGATTTAGCATCAATTCCTTGTTTTCATTGGACAATTCCGCCGTCATATCAGTGTCGATAAAGCCGGGCGCGACCGCATTGACCGTGATTGCGCGCGAACCTAATTCTTTCGCAAGGGCTCGCGTGAAGCCCTCAGCACCAGCCTTGGTTGCCGCATAATTGCTCTGCCCTGCGTTACCCATCGAACCCACAACAGATGAAATATTCACAATTCGACCAAAACGTGCCTTTGTCATACCCCGTAAGCACGCTTTAGTAACGCGGAAAATAGCATTGAGATTAGTATCGATGACACTGTTCCACTCGTCATCTTTCATTCTCATGAGAATGTTATCGCGCGTGATACCTGCATTATTGACTAAAACAGTGGGCGCCCCAAAACGCTCAACTGTCGATGCAACCACCGAGCTAATGCTTTCAGCATCTGTGACGTTTAAGCACATGCCCGACCCGCCAAGGGGCGCTAACCACTCCTCGATGAGTGCAGCACCCGACTCGGACGTTGCCGTACCTACGACCGTGAATCCGCTATTGGCTAGTTGCTCGGCGATAGCTTTGCCGATCCCTCGGCTGGCCCCGGTTACCAAAGCCACACGTTTTTCTGGTGAAGTCATAATGTTAATTATCCAAGTTCCGCCAATGTGGTACCCATGTCATCAGGAGTTTCGACGACTGAACAAGGCTTACTTTTATCGATGCGCTTTACCAAACCCGAAAGCACCTTTCCGGGGCCGCACTCTACAAAACGCTCGCAGCCCATATCGATCATGGTTGCCACACAGCCTGTCCACTGAACGGGCGCGGACACCTGCTGCACCAGTAAGTCGCGAATGGCTGATGCTGTTTGTTGCGCCTGAGCATCGACGTTACTAATGACCGGTATTAAAGGATCACGTAGATCGGTAGTCGCGAGTACCTCTCTCAACACGTCGCCAGCATGCGTCATAAGGGGGGTGTGGAAAGGTGCGCTGACGGGCAGAGGCAACGCTCGCTTGGCGCCGGCCTCCTTCAACGCCACAACGGCTTCTTCGACTGCAGCCGAGTGTCCTGCAATAACGACTTGCCCCGGTGAGTTGTAATTCACCGCGAGTACCACGTGCTCATTACTGCGAGAAATCGTAGCGCACGTTGCGTTAATAGTGTCGTCGTCCAGGCCGATAATCGCAGCCATGGCGCCTACGCCAACGGGCACAGACACCTGCATCGCTTCACCGCGCTGACGCACCAGACGCACCGCATCGCTGAAATCTAAGCTGTTAGCGGCGACAAGTGCTGAAAACTCACCCAAACTATGGCCTGCAGCGACAGCAGGCATAGGTCCGCCGAGCGCGCGATAAGCCCTAAAGAGCGCCACGCTGGCTGTGAGGATGAGTGGTTGTGTATTTGCGGTAAGAGAAAGGGTTTCTGCTGGCCCATCGCAGGCCATCTGCCACAAGTCGAAGCCTAGGACATCCGACGCTTCAGCAAAGGTATCGGCGACTTGAGGCCACGCCTCATGCGCAGGTAAAAGCATCCCAACCGATTGAGAGCCTTGGCCCGGAAAAATAAAGGCGGTTTTACTCATAATGCCCTCTTGGCAAGGTATACGAGGGCGTCAGCCTCTGAAACGACTGACGCAACAGATGCGGTTCAGCGCTTCAGAGGTGATCAGACGAGAGATTAGTCGTCATCACCGAGGTTGAGGACTTTTTTGCCGCGATAAAAACCATCAGCACTCATGTGATGACGTAACCGAGTCTCACCAGACGTCTGATCGACGGTCAAAGTTTGCCCCTCGAGTGCATCGTGAGAGCGACGCATACCGCGGCGAGAGCGGGTTTTCTTGTTCTTTTGAACAGCCATGATGGCCTCCTGTTTTCAACGTTCGAAACACAATTTTCGACAGTGCTTCAATCTATTTTACTGTCTGCTTTCAACGCGGCAAGCACCTTGAAAGGGTTCTCCTTATCGGGCTCGTCAATGACGTACTCACCTTCGGTGCTAACCGTCAGCACACCCGTCTTAATGCCGCACAGGACATCGTCGTGGTAACTGAACGCCGGCATCGACAGCAAAAGCTCGTCTTCAACAACCCGCCATAAATCTGTCTCGCCTTCGGTTATCAGTGGATCGTACCGTGAGGGCAAGGCCTGCGCCTGCTCATCGGTCCACACCGCTGCTAATGCGCTGTGCGAGCTCAACGCAATAACCATTCCATCTAAACACCGCTGACAGGGCACTTTAACTTGCATACTGACGTCGAGAACCGCAATGTACCGGCCTTCTTCATCTCGTTGAAAATCAATGTGAACGGCAGCCGGCGCATCCGCACCATCTGTAGCGGCTTCTAAGCGGGGCATTCGAGCGATTGTTAATCCACCCTCGATTACCACGCCACGAGCAGCTAAAGTTCTCACCTCAACCGTATTTGGCAATGCCCCGTGCGTCATGGCGGCGGATCATACGTACGCACTCCCAGTGTGTCAAAAAAAAATAGCCGTAATTCAAAGGGTTTGGCGACAATGCAGGAAAATACACAAACATTACCAGTGAAACTCGTCTTGGCGTCGAGTTCGCCCTATCGAAAGCGATTGCTTTCTCGCCTTCAGCTGGCTTTCGAGTGTCGCTCACCTAATATCAATGAGGCGCCAATCACTGGAGAAGAGCCTCCCGCGATGGCAATGCGGCTTTCAAGCGCCAAAGCCAAGGCCGTCTCGCTCGAGGGAGACGGGGATGCACTTTATATAGGCAGTGACCAGGTGGCCTTTTGCTCTGGGCGCTTGCTCGGTAAACCGGGCTCCGATCATAAGGCCAGAGAGCAGCTAACGTTTTGTTCAGGAAAGCCGGTTACATTTATTACTGGCCTCGCGGTCTGGCGACCATCAAAAGACGAGCTACGGCAAAGTGCTGTTACCACTACGGTAACGTTACGCCCTCTTTCAGCCGATGCTATCGCCCGCTATATCGAGCTAGATAGTCCACTGGATTGCGCCGGAAGCTTCAAATGGGAGTCGCTGGGCATCAGTCTCTTTGAGTCCCTAGTGAGCGAAGACCCCACAGCGCTCGAGGGTCTCCCTCTCCTACGACTTTGCCAAAGACTCAGAGCCCACGGTTACGCCCTACCGTAAGCTCTAGTGGGCCCATTCATAATGAGGGGCCCAGCCGCTCGCATACCCCATGCAGGTCGGCGGGCAGTGGTGCCTCTAACGTTTGACGCTTACCGTCCAAGTCGAAACTTAACTTTGCGGCATGCAAAAACAGACGTGGCACCGATAAGGATGATGTCAAGATTTCAGACTCGGGTGTTTCATACTTCTGCTCCCCTAAAATCGGCATATTGGCATGTCGACAATGCACCCGAATCTGATGTGTGCGGCCAGTTACAGGCTTAGCTTCGACCAGGGTTGCCTGCGTCCAACGCCTTAATACGCGAAATTCCGTGAGAGATCTGCGCCCTTCACCTGACACTTTCACCCTACGCTCGCCCGAAGGCAGTGAAAATTTCTCTAACGGCGCGTCAATGCGCTTGAGGTGCGCCGGCCAACGACCAATAACCAGGGCCTGATAGCGCTTATCAATGCGACCACCTCGCAGTTGTGCATGCAAATCTCGGAGCAAGCTTGCACGCTTGGCGACCATAATAAGTCCCGAGGTATCCCGGTCAAGACGATGAACTAACTCCAGGTATCGCTGCTCGGGATACATCAAGCGCAAGGTCTCAATCAGGCCAGCATTAACACCGCTACCTCCGTGCACTGCCAACCCGGATGGTTTATTAATGACCAGCAGCTGGTCGGTCTCCAGCACTATCGAAGCTCCCAATCGCGCGACCCAATGATGAGACGCGGCTTTTGGTACTGACTTGATCGCTTCTTGAAAAGGAGGAATACGCACAGTGTCGCCCGCCTGAAGTTTTGTCTCAGGCTTTGCACGACCCTTATTGATTCTTACCTCGCCCTTGCGGACGGCTTTGTAGATGCGTGTTTTGGGCACACCGTTTAAAACGCGCAGTAAATAGTTGTCTAGTCGCTGCCCAGACTCGGCGTCTGAAACCTCGACTAGACGCACCCCATGGTTAATGCCTTTTGGATCCTTTACATCTATCAATTGAATTACTTCGCTTTTAGTGGTACGTTCGGCGCCGGCTGAGGGCAGTTCGCCCGGGCGACAGGGTTAATCCTGACAGAGAGATGAACGCAATAACCTACCCCGTCACCAGACTTTAGCACTCTGGTTTTGTACCGGCTCAATATGGCATTACTAAGCCATCAAAGGAAGTGAGCTAACCGGTAATCCCCAGACAGAATACCCCACAGCCCGATGAATGGACGCCTAGGAGCGTCACCGAACCACTCCGTGTAGAAACAACGAACATTACACGTCAGAGAGGAGGTGATGTAAGTAGGCAGTGAAATATAACCCGCGATAATACGAACGCGGTGCGAATTTTAGGTAGTCGACACTGATGTCTGGCTGCCAAAACAAGGAAGGACATAGTGGCAAGGTATGCCACTAGGCCACGAGACTTATTTGTGGTGACAACTTGATATTAGAAGCCCTATGCTTCTGCGCACCCGTTCAGTGTTAACGCAAACTGGACGTATACAATGAAGAAGATGTTAATCAATGCAACACAACCCGAAGAGGTCCGTGTTGCTCTTGTCGACGGTCAACGACTGTATGATCTCGACATTGAAAACCGCGCTCGCGTTTCTACCAAAGCTAACGTTTACAAAGCAAAAGTCACTCGAGTAGAGCCCAGCCTCGAGGCCGCCTTTGTCGACTTTGGTGCTGACCGTCATGGTTTTTTGCCCCTAAAAGAAATATCCCCTGAGTACTATCGTAGCTCTGCTCCCGATGGCGAGGGCAAGACACGCATAAAAGATGTATTGAAGGAAGGTACTGAGATTATTGTTCAGGTCGATAAAGAAGAGCGTGGCACCAAAGGCGCGGCTTTAACGACATTTGTAAGTCTCGCCGGCCGGTACATGGTGTTAATGCCCAACAATCCGCGTGCCGGTGGCATTTCGCGTCGTATCGAAGGCGAGAACCGCAGTGAATTACGAGAAGCACTGTCTGAATTGAGTATCCCTGATGGCATGGGCGTAATTATTCGTACCGCAGGTGTCGGTCGCAGCGCAGAAGAGCTGCAGTGGGACCTCGACTATCTTTTACAGCTATGGGATGCCATCTCGACTGCCAGCGCCGAAAATAAAGGCCCAGCCCTTCTATACCAAGAAAGTGACGTTGTAATACGTGCCATCCGGGACTACCTTCGCGATGATATTGATCAGGTGCTCATTGACGATGATGGCGCCTTTAAACAGGCGAACGACTTCGTCTCGATGGTGATGCCACGCTTTAGCCAGCGCGTCAAAAAATATGAAGATACCGTACCTCTTTTTAACCGTTTTCAAGTAGAAGGCCAGATCGAAACAGCCTTCCAGCGCGAAGTGCGCCTGCCCTCTGGCGGATCGATCGTAATCGACCCTACAGAGGCGCTTGTGTCCATTGATATCAACTCGGCACGTGCGACTAAGGGTTCCGATATCGAGCAAACAGCACTGCAAACCAATCTTGAGGCGGCGGAGGAAATTGCCCGCCAACTGCGTCTGCGAGACATGGGCGGATTAATTGTTATCGATTTTATCGATATGAGTTCGAGCAAGAATCAGCGTGCGGTCGAAAATCGCGTACGTGATGCTCTAGAAATTGACAGAGCTCGTGTACAAGTCGGGCGCATTTCGCGCTTTGGCCTCCTCGAAATGTCTCGGCAGCGGCTACGCCCATCGCTCGGTGAAACGAGTGGCATGGTATGCCCCCGCTGTACCGGCCAGGGCACAATCCGCGACACGAAATCTCTAGGTTTGGCAATCTTGCGACTTCTTCAAGAGGAAGCCGCGAAAGAGCGTACCGGTGAAGTACGCACTGTAGTACCAGTAGATGTGGCCGCCTTCCTACTCAATGAAAAACGCGCTGCGATTAACACAATTGAAAGCAGCAATGGCGTTCGCTTGCTCGTCATCCCGAACCCGCATATGGAAACGCCACACTTTGAGGTGACGCGCTTACGCGATGATGAAGTTGAAGAAGAGGAAGTGATCAGCTTCGAAGTCGAGCTAGACGTTCCCAGCCCCGTTTTGATTCGCGACGAAGACAACGAGAGTCCAGCAGTGCCAAAGCCATTGGTGCGCGGCATTAAGCGTCAAGCGCCCGCCCCCGTTAGCCAAGAAGAGCCTGCGACGGAAACGGCTGTGGAAATGGCACCACAGGCGCCTGAGCGTAAGGCAGCACCGAAAGCAACAAAGTCAGGATTTCTTAGCAAAGTGTGGGGCGCTTTGTTTGCGCCTGTACCGTCTGGCGAGGATGAAACGAGTGAATCCTCGACCACTAATGCTGGCAGCGCAGAACCTGCAAGCACTGGGTCTGACGAGGACAATACGAGAACCCGCGGCGCCCGAAATCGCAAGCGACCACAAAGCAAGCGCGACAGAGCGAGCGACGACGAAACCGTTAATGGCGATGCTGTTGAGCAGCAACTTGCAGAAGGCGAGCTGGATAACGACGCCTACAGTGACGATGAGAATGACGATAAGCCCAAGCGCCGTCGTCGTCGTGGTCGACGCGGAGGTCAGCGACGCACCGGTACGGATGACCCAGCAAGTCAGCAGTTGTCAATGGATATGGATGCTGCCGACGGCGATGCAGAAAATGATGCAGAAGATGATGTCAACGAGTCTGCTATGCAGGATGTCGACAATCAGAACGCTGCCCGCCACCGTCCCAGCGGCCAGAAAAGCGAAGGTCGCCGTCGACGGAGAGGCCCACGTCCAGACGCTGCAACTGATGCCTCACCCGAGCTTGCTGCAGAGGACTCCGCACAGGGCCCTGAAGACCCCAACCTTGCCACACCGCTCGCTGAGGATGCTGTAGCCGTTACTGCACAGCCGATAGGCAACGCCAGTGACAGTGAGACCGCCAACACCATAGGCGAAACTCAGGCCTCGACTTCCGAAAATAGCCAGGCGGCTGTTGTCGATGAAGCGCCTGCCGAAGCTTGCGAGACACCCGTGGCTGAAACATCGCCGGACACTGCGAGCACGGAGCACGCCGGCTCGTCAGTTGACCTATCGATTGGCGCTCATGCAGAAACTACGGATGAGCCTGAAACGGCATTAGAAGAGCCTGAAACGGCATTAGAAGCGGCATTAGAGGTGGCATTAGAAGCGCCAGCCACGCCACCACAGGCCGCGCCTGAGATGCCTGTAAGTAGTACTGCCCCAGCCGCATCCTCGCCAGAGGTTTCGGTTGACCTATCTGGCTTGACGACAGAAGGACGCGCCGTTAACGATCCTCGAGTGGACCCTAAGCCCGTCGCCGAGGTCGCGGTTGTTACTGAACGTGGCGAGCTGTTTACGACCCAAGAGGCTCCACCCGTGAGCGTTATTCATCGAAACGCGCCCCGAGCCAGCAATGACCCCAGAGGGCCAAAGCCCATAGGCGCTGAAAACCCAGGAGCGCCTGGCACGAATGATCTCTTTGAGGATACTGCTGAAGGCTGAAGCGCCTGACGCAAAAGGCCACCCAAGCGAGTGCTGCGGTGGCCTCCATTGCCCTAAACTACAAAAAAAGGGGGGGCAGAACGTCCCTGTTCTACAACACACCCCTTCGCCCCTATAGGGCCTTGCGCTAAGCCTTCCTTGGCTCGTGGGTCATTCCTTGCCCCGCTCATCCTTGACCATCATCTACTGGATGTGGAGGTGCTATCGCATTTTCAGGCACGTTTTCGGGTTTCGCCGCTGACGCTCTTCCCTCGTCTGCTGCCCTACCCGGCATGCTCTCCGTCCAGATATTCAACTGTAGCAATATGGGACGCAATATGCAATTAATTTGTGCCGAATGGCTATATTGCAGCGACCAACTCCCTCACGCACATTGACGAGCCCAACTCCCCCACTTTTCTTAGTGGCGCCGAGCGTCTCAGCCTGCATCCCAGGACCATTATCAGATACGATTAGCTCTAGCTTGCCCGCGCAATTTAATGCGGAAATCTTTATCTGCCAGCCATCAATTGACTGAGAAACTGCATATTTAATCGAGTTTTCAACTAAAGGCTTCACCAGTAGCGACGGGAGCAGCGCGTTTTGAACATCGGGGCCGAGCTCGTAGCGCAATGACAGGCGATCACCAAAGCGTGCTTTCTCAATGTCGAGAATCAACGCCGAAACGGCATTAAGCGTGTTGAACAGAAAATGTGGATTTAACTGATACCGCAGCATTTTATGCCGCGCCAGATGCGCTTGATTTAAAACCGTTAGGTAGCGTTGTTTTTCTTCTTGGTTGAGTAGGTAATACTCAATACCAAAGCAAATAGCGCGCAGAACAAAGGTCAGTAAACAGCCAAAAATCGCCACTGCCAATAAATAGAGCGGGTAAAGCTTGGGCGGCTCACCCCAGAAAATAACGGCTAAGTAATAGGTAAAGACCCATGCAGACCACCCACCCAGCTGCAGTAACCAAAACAGCTGGCACTTATTTTCAGTATGTTATCCATACCATGGCCTCATTATAGAGGCCAATAGATCAAGTACTAGGCACTTAAATACGACTCATCGCAATGAAAAAGCAATTCATCGCACTTAGCCCCTTGCGAGCAGCGTCGGCATCGTTATAATGCGCGCTTCCCGCACAAGAAGTCGAAGCTGTTGGGATGTTGGTGGGCTGGCTGAGTGGTCGAAAGCGGCGGTCTTGAAAACCGTTGAGGGGAAACCCTCCGTAGGTTCGAATCCTACGCCCACCGCCATTATTCTAGTGTCTCTAAGACCGACTGGTCACCGCCTCCCCATCTGCTGTCAGCGCTTTCCACGCATCTGCCATTTAAGCACTCGCCTCGGAACCGTCCACAAATCAAACCTGTAGGCAACGCTTGCCCTATGAAGTCAGTTCTATATGTTGGTAAGGTTTGGGGCTGTGCGCCCTCAAATTACCCGTAGGTACACAGGTAAGCCGTATCCCCCGCCACTTTAACCTCGAAGCTATTATTCGCAGAGACGTTAAACGACTCCCCGGCATGAAATAGTTTCCAGTCTGACTGCGCCGGAAGTAAGACCTTCATTACACCGCTGACCACGGTCATTTCTTCATCCTGACTGGTTGCAAACTCATATTCGCCGGGCGTCATCACACCCATCGTGGCCGGCCCGGCTGGGGTCTGAAATGCAATTGATTTAACGTGGCCATTGAAATATTCATTGACATCTAGCATTGGTAACACCCTTAACTAATTTACATATGTTGAGCCGCCCGAAGCGACCCTATGGATTTGACGGCGAGTTTGAGCACAATGATCCACTCGCGCCTTCTGACGTAAGATCTATATACTCCAAAACAGAACACCGAGATCATGAAGAAAGTGCCTTTCCTCGCATCGCTAGCAATTTTAATGGGGCTTTTGACGTCTACCGTGAATGCCATCGAAGAACCCGCCTATGAAGTACTGCAATCATGGGATGGGAAAAACATTCAAGTTCGGCTGTACGCACCACGCGTGTTAGCGCGAACAGCGATGACCGAGGGAGAAAACTCTGGGTTTCGCGTGCTGGCAGCTTACATTTTTGGCGGCAATGAGACCGAACAAGAAATAGCGATGACAGCGCCCGTCCAACGGAGTATGGCCGAGAGCCCGAACCCAAATATGGCATTCGTCATGCCCTCCGAATTCACAATCGAAAGCCTCCCTGCGCCCAATGATGAGCGTGTACAATTTAGCGAAGAGCCTGCCTACCACGCTGCAGTTATACGATTTACCGGGCGCGCAACCGAAGAGCGTGTTGAAGAACATTGGCTTACGCTGTCCGCCTTTCTTGAAAGCGAATCCATTGAGACCACGGGGCAACCCACACTCAACCAATACAATCCGCCTTGGACACTACCCTTTATGAGGCGCAATGAGATTATCGTGCCCGTAGCAAAACAGCGATCAGACCGCACGAGTCGCGCCGCCACTAAAAATGATTTGTAAGGTTCTGAGCTCCTAACGCCCGCGCAATGTTAGATTAGCGCTGTTAGCGGTTCACACAATATTTAAACAGTGATTCGGGCACTGAAATTATGTCGTCAGCAAGTCATATCCCCTACAACTTCATTGAAACTTACACCGTTGAACACGATGTCTGTGATCACATTTGTGCTTTTTTTAAAGAGCATGAGCATCTCGCACAACCGGGTCGACTCGGTGAAGTGCCGCGGGTTAACAAAGCGATGAAGGACTCTACTGATTTGAGTCTTCCTATTCGCATGTATGGCCAAGTCGATCCTTTCTTCGAGTTATTAACAGGCTTCGTTAAGCAATACATCGATAAGTATTATTACGAATCTGGGGCAGATGGCTTAGGGCCTCTCGGCTTTTCAGAGTGGTCGAACATTCAGTACTACCCTGTTGGCGGTGGCTACCCCGCCATTCACTGTGAGCGTGATCGCATCGAGTATTGTCACAGAGCGTTAGTGTGGATGCTGTACCTTACTGATACGCCCGGTGGTGGCACTGAATTTCCCCATCAGGGCATAACCACTGAGTGCATTAAGGGCCACGTCATTCTTTGGCCCAGTGACATGACACATATGCACCGTGGCGTTGTTTCTCAGACCCATGAAAAAATGATTTTTACAGGCTGGATAGATTTTATAACAAAGGAGCGAAGCCAAAAGGGGCAGAGCTAGTCAGGACCGCCGATAATCAGCAGCCATCCTGCCAGCCGTTTTTTTAGACCGGGCATAACTCTTCAAGCAACTAATTTTAACGCTTTACCTATTTTGAGGATGTTTACGGATGACTACTAACGCGCAGAAAGTAAGTACCAACCCCGATCCGTTTGAAGCTTTCTTAATCTCACAAGCGTTCCGCGTGGGCGATTTAGTCATCACCTCGGGGCAGGCTGCTATCTCCCCAACGGGCGAGCTGGTTGGTATTGGTGACTTTGATAGGCAAGTAGAGCAAACAATGGAAAATCTGTCAGCGGTTTTAACGGCCGCGAACTCGAGCCTTGAACAAATTGTTAAAGTTACTATTTATCTCCGAGATATGGCTAACTTCGGCAAGATCATGGCATTACGTGAAAAGTATTTCACAGCGCCCTACCCTGCAGACACTATTGTCGAAGTAACATCTTTGGCATTACCTGAATTGGAAATTGAAATAGAGGCGATAGCACTCGGTGGTGAAGGCGTCGTTTGCGCATAAGGTTACTGTGTCAAACAGGTTCGTAAGCGAACAAAGTAGAGCCTCAAAATGTAGCCAGCACTCTGAGCACAATACTTTCGGTAAAGTATTGCCCGACGCCCCGGCCATGAAACTTGTGTGGAGCTCCATAAATACAAAGAATACGCTCTATGAATAAAAACCATGCGTATTAGTCGTCGTTAATGGGATGGGCTTCGTATACTGCGCACCACGTCACGGAGGTGCTCCATGGAACTTGACCCATTCGTACTTTCCCGCATTCAGTTTGCGGCGAACATCACATTTCATATTCTGTTTCCGACCATCACGGTAGGGCTAGGTTGGTTTCTGCTCTTCTTTCGCGTGCGCTACACCCAATCAGGCAATGGCTACTGGGAAAACGCCTACAACTTTTGGGTAAAGGTATACGCACTGACCTTCGCGCTTGGGGTGGTCTCCGGCATAACCATGAGCTTTCAGTTTGGGACCAATTGGCCTGGCTTTATGGAGCGCGCCGGAAATATTGCAGGGCCCTTACTCGGCTATGAGGTGCTTACGGCGTTTTTCCTAGAAGCATCCTTCCTAGGCATTATGCTGTTTGGCAAGCAGCGCGTTTCTAATCGCGTGCATTTACTTGCGACTTTTTTAGTGGCCTTCGGAACCTCATTGTCAGCATTTTGGATTCTAGCGCTCAACTCCTGGATGCACACACCAGCAGGCTACGTGATCCGTGAGGGACAGTTCTTTGCAGAGAGCTGGTCGGCGATTATTTTCAATCCGTCGTTCCCGTACCGGTTCACCCACATGATGCTGGCGAGCTTGCTAACCTCAGCGTTTCTACTGGCAGGTATCAGCGCATGGCGGATTATTCAGGGAGTGGATGGCCCTGCGACCAAGATGGTGCTGAAGACAAGTATATTCACTGCGGCCATTATCATACCGCTGCAGATACTCGCGGGTGACCTACACGGGCTTAACACGCTCAAGCATCAGCCCGCCAAGGTTGCTGCGATGGAGGCGGTTTGGGATACCGAAAAGGGTGCAGGCTTTACGCTATTCGGCCTACCTGACGAGGAAGCTCGAGAGACTCGCTTTGCGGTCAAAATTCCCTACGCCGCAAGTCTCATTCTTACGCACGAGCTGGATGGCGAGGTAAAAGGACTCAACGATTTCGATGCCCATCCTCCAGTGGCACCGGTATTCTGGTCTTTCCGCGTGATGACCGGTGTGGGGACACTGATGCTGCTGGTCTCGTGGTGGGCCGCATGGCAGTTGTTCCGACAAGGCACGTTGAGTAAGTACGCCTTACAAGCCGTGTCCCTAATGACCTTCTCAGGCTGGGTTGCCAGTGTCGCTGGATGGTATGTCACCGAAATTGGTCGTCAGCCTTGGATCGTACAAGGCTTGGTGTCAACTGCTGACGTAGTGGCACAGCATCCCACCGCTACCCTTTCGGGAACCCTGTTTGGCTATGTTGGCCTTTACGTCGCGCTAATGATTGCCTACATGAAGGCATTGCGCATCATGGCTGTAAAGCCGGCTAAGACTCTGGAACAAGATTCCAACCCGGTGGGGACCCCGTTGATGGGTGCGCCAACATGAGTGAAGCGCTGCCACTCTTCTTCATCTCAGCGATGGGCTTGTCATTGCTTCTATACGTGATACTCGACGGCTTCGATTTGGGCGTGGGTCTATTGCTGCCCTTTGGTTCTGCTGCCGAGAAAGATGTAATGATCGCCTCGATCGGCCCATTTTGGGACGCCAACGAAACCTGGATCGTTATGGGGGTTGGCGTGCTACTGATCGCCTTTCCACAGGCTCACGGTATTATTCTGACCGCACTCTATATTCCCGTGACAATTATGTTAGTCGGGCTCATCCTGCGTGGCGCCGCTTTTGACTTCCGTGTGAAATCCGCCGATCACCGTCAGCCCATGTGGAACAAGCTTTTTACTCTTGGTTCACTTATGGCATCTATGGCGCAGGGCTGGATGCTGGGTGCCTACATCACTGGCTTAACCGGGGATGCCATGAGCGTAGCCTTCTCCGCTCTAATTGCGCTTACACTGCCCGCGCTTTACGTCATGTTGGGTGGCGCATGGTTACTTATCAAGACCGAAGGCGAATTATTTGACAAGGCGACCCGCTGGTGCCGGCTGGCGCTGCCGCCGATGACGGTCGCACTTCTGCTGGTGTCTATTGCCACGCCCTTGGTGAGCCAAGACATCGCTGACCGCTGGTTCAAACTGCCTGATGCAATAGGACTACTCCCAATTCCCATGAGTTGCGGCCTGGCCATTCTGGGCATGGCTTGGATGCTGCGCCGGCCTAACGTTCTTCGCGCAGGATACGGCTGGTTTATCTTTGTGGCCTTGATCGTTATCTGTCTGATGGCAGCGATAGGCCTCGCGTACAGCATTTACCCCGACATCGTGATCGGTCGCTTGACACTTTGGGAGGCGGCGGCGGCCACGGAGTCCTTGCAATTTATTTTCTGGGGGACGGTTGTCACGCTCCCTGTCATTCTGGCCTATACCCTCTACGTACACCGGGTGTTTGCCGGTAAAGCCACTCTACTGTCCTACGACTGAGGCAACCAGTCACGAGCCGGTGCACTTTCGAAGCGAGGGTGCACCGCGTCCGCTGCTTTACCGCGCATATTTTACCGTGCACAAAAGGCCCTTAAGCGAGTAATCTAGAGTCTTGGAACGCTACTGCTGGGGCAGCGACCACTACACGCCGACTAAAGGGCCTCCCAGCGCCCGGACTATGGGACTTTCGTGAAAATTCCTAAACGCCTGCAGCCACTCATGGAAGATGGCTTGATCAGCGAGGTCATTTGTCCACTCATGAGTGGCAAAGAAGCAGATGTATTTGTCGTTAGATGCGGCAGTGAGCTGCGCTGCGCAAAGATCTATAAAGATTCCATCAAGCGCAGCTTTAAAAAAGCGGCGCAATACACAGAGGGACGGAAAGTCCGCAACAGCCGGCGCGCCCGCGCCATGGAAAAAGGGTCACGTTTTGGCCGCCAGCAGCAAGAAGAAACCTGGCAGAACGCCGAGGTCGACGCCCTTTATCGTGTGAGTAATGCCGGCGTTCGCGTACCGACACCCTATGGCTGTACCGAAGGTGTGCTGCTAATGGAGTTAATAACCGATGATGCAGGTGATGTCGCGCCACGCTTAAACGATGTCAGTATGTCAGCGGAGCAAGCTCGCGAAGACCACGCACTGATGATGCATTACGTGATGCGGATGCTCTGTGTGGGTATTGTTCACGGTGACCTTTCCGAGTTTAACGTCTTAGTGAATAACGACGGTCCGGTGATTATTGACTTGCCGCAGGCTGTCGATGCGGCTTCGAATAACAATGCTCGCGCAATGTTTGAGCGGGATGTGCGCAATATGACCGAGTATTACGGACAGTACGCTCCAGAGCTTTTAGACACCCGCTATGCGCTTGAAATGTGGGCCCTCTTCGAGGAGGGCGATTTACATGAGAACTATGAGCTCACAGGATACGCCGACCTCGATACTCACGAAGCTGATCTCGACGCGGTGCTCAAAGAGATCCAGGCCGCTTTAGAGGAAGAAGAAGAGCGTATAGAGCGTATTAAGCTGGCCGACGAAGACTGAAAAAAGATGAATGCCTGAATCCGCAGATACCTTCACCTTGCTCGTTACTATTTAGGCGCACTATCTAGGCGCACTATCCACCGACAAAACGAGCTTTCCAAGCTCACTCGCAACACCGTTTGGCACCAAAAACGTCAAGGAATAATGCGCTATTTTCCAGTCGCCCTCGTCGCCTTTCTTCACCACACCCGTGCCACGGCAGTAACCATATTTTTGGTTATAAAGAACCTCATCAAACCAATAAATACTCTCTGCGCCCGAAAGATTTCGCTCGACAACCTCGTAGCGCCACCCCCGACCCGAATCAAAAATCGGTTTTGCGTATGCCTTGAATTCTTCTATCGACCAGCGCTCGGTACGGTCAGTCCCGAGAAACACGGCATCGGGCGCAAAGCGGTCAAAGTAACTGGTAAAAAGTGCCCCCGCAGCATCCGCATGAAGTCCATCAACGACCCGATTGATCACCTCCTCGGGTTGCTCATGGTGATGTTCTTCAGCATATGTCGAACTAGCGGCATACAGCAGGGCCGACAGGAATAGGCAACACCAAGAAAAGTGAGTCACGAGTTAGCTCCCTCGAATGAATGATCGATAATAAACAGGTATCTACACAAAAAGCTGCAGGGCGCTCATTTAGGCTCGCGCGTACAGAATCATCTGTGTGCAGCGAAACAGCGCAATGGTTTTCCCAGTCTGCTGATGAACCACCTGAGCGTCCCACACTTGCGTTGTCCTCCCTTTATGAACGGCTCTTGCGGTACAGGTGATTGTTCCGTCTCGGGCCGTTCCTAAATGGTTAGATTTTAACTCTACGGTTGTAAAGCTCTCTGCCCCCTCAGGCAGATTCGCGAGGCAGCCGTGGCCACAGGCCGAATCGGCAAGCGAAATCACGGCTGCTGCATGAAGAAATCCATTAGGTGCCATATGTTTAGCACCTAATTCAATTTCAGCATCGACCTCACCATCGGCCAACCGGGTGACTACAACGCCCATAAACCCGGGCAACAGATCCGCCGATCTTGCATTAAAGCTTTCTGGGGTATTCAAAACTCACTCCTTTTCTGACGACGATGACTCCCTAAGAGTCAGACCTAGATCAGCGGTTATGGAGCTCTGAAGCCACTGGGGAGAGAAACCGCTCGGCGGCGGAAGTGTAGCTCAGATCTTCAGAAATGACGCCCAGCAATTTCACACTCGCACACTCGAAGGTCATATCAGCACCATCTAACAGCGCACTGTCCGCTAGCGGTTTAGCGGCCTCGTATCGCGCCCAGTCAACTGCACCCTCAGGACACGCGGTGATTCCAACTGACAGTACACCTTGGGCGGCTAGATCATTGATAAGACCGGCCCAGCGCTGCGCTTCAGGTGCCGTGCCGACGCCAAACAGTTCGAGAAGCAATGCTTCGGGTGGCGATGCGAGTAGCATTCTTTGCAATGGGTCGAATTGCGTACCGGGCGTCACGCGCAAATTGACGACGTTGCCCTCGAAGTTTTTAAAGGGTTTAGCTTCCCGGTTATCCTGCCGCGATGCCTGCCAGCTCGCCAATAGTGCCTCGTGTCCCATGTGCGGCGCACGCACATCAATCTCGGGACTTGCCCAACTCCTGAAGCCACGCATTGACACTGTTGAATGTTTTGTCGCTCGAATACCTCGCATCAGCAAATCGCCAAAACCAACCACGGTATCGCCCGAAAGATCCCCATAGCGACCTGCAGCAGCGTCAAGTGCCACCTTGAGATTTGCCGCTGCATCAGACCCAACGGCAACGGCCGGTATCTGCGCTCCGGTAATAAGGACAGGACCTTTTCGTCGGGGCGCTTGTAGCGCCAAGGCCGAAGCGGTGTACGCCAGGGTATCGGTGCCATGAAGTACAACGACTCCCGCACAGCATTCCAACAGCCTGTCAATGTGCTCGGAAAGTGCTAACCAATGCTTGGGAGAAACATCACAGGAATCGAGTAACGGCATGCACTCTCCGGCAGCTTGCCAATGCTCCACAACGACCTCAAAGCCTCGTTCTCGACCAATATTTTCTGTAAGCGCCATGAGCTCCGATCCGCATTGAGGTGCGTATAACCCCTCAGAGTGCTGATCAGCTGTGGCGGCAATGGTGCCCCCCGTTACAATAACCCCAAGCTTCATGGCCTTCGATACTCTTTAATCATACTCACATACTCTTATCGTTAATGAGAACGCGCAATGCAGGAAAGCGAAATTAGCCGAATTATTGAAATGGCCTGGGAAGACCGCACGCCCTTTGAGGTTATAGAGGCCACCTTTGGGTTGAGTGAAGCGCAGGTTATTGCGCTGATGCGCACTAATATGAAGCCCTCCTCATTTCGTATGTGGCGCAAACGAGTCTCGGGGCGAAAAACCAAACACCGTAGCTTAAGAGGCTATGGCGTCGGCCGGTTTCGCTGCGCTACGCAAAAGATGCGCTAGCGCAATCGACTTTGACAGCCATGGTTACCAACCCCAATCACTGACGAAAGTATTTGCAGCGATCCATGTGAACACTACATAAGCTGCAACATTCTGATCCATATTGCTTGGGTCGATTTTATCCAGTGTGTCATCAGGCGTGTGGTGGAGGTCAAAATAATCATCACCATCCTGCAAAAATCGAAACGCAGGCATTCCCTTTTGAATCATGGGAGTTAGATCAGGGCCAGCATTTGCTACGTCACGCGCTCCCGGAGCAATGCCTAGCGGCTCCACAAGCTCGGCAATGAGGTCGACTACTGGCACCGCTTGCTGGCCTACCCGCGAGGTAATCTGCCAAATCTTGCCCGCCCCAAAGTCACTCTCCGTGGCTGCAACATGATTTTTCAGCGTGTCCGTGTGCCGGCGAACATATTCATAGCCACCGAGTAGCCCGACTTCCTCCGCACCCCAGAAAATAACTCGAATAGTTCGCTTGGGCCGCGCCCCAGATGCTTTGATAAGCCTCGCTGCTTCAAGGGTAATAGCAACACCCGCGCCATCATCGATTGCCCCAGTAGCTAAATCCCAAGCATCTAAGTGTCCGCCGATCACTACGATCTGCTCGGGGAACTCACTGCCAGTAATCTCACCGATGACGTTTCCACTGGGTACTTTACCCGTGAACGTTGGGGTCAGGGTCATTGTGACCACGATCGGCCGTTGTCTTTTAGCAATGCGTTCTATTTGATCAGCATCGGGGTTGGATACTGCCGCTGCAGGAATCTTGGGATGCTCTGTGTCATAACGCATACTGCCGGTGTGCGGCATTCGATGACTGTCGGTTCCAATGGATCGAATAAGCAAGCCGACGGCGCCCTTGCTAGCAGCAATGCTGGCACCCGTTCGGCGTAACGCACCGAAGTGTCCGTAGTGAGAACCGTCTTGTGTGGCACGCATAGCATGACCCACATACGCTATTTTGCCGTTCAAACTACCCGCTGGCGCGCGCTTTAATGACGCTAGACTGTCAAACACAGCAACTTCAGCGGTTAAACCATTAGGCTTCGTCGCAACTGAGCCGCCAAGCGCCGTTAACGCTAGAGGCTGAGGAAAGGGCTGGACGATTGCGCCCTCTTCCACGCCGCGTTCCCACCCATCGATAGAGAAAGGCTCCACACGAACATTTTCAAATCCCAGACTGGTAAGCTTTTCAACCGCCCAATCCCGCGCCCGCGCCTCGCCCGCTGATCCTGCAAGTCTCGGGCCCACCTCCGTTGTGAGAGCCTCGACCCACTCAAATGCCCTAGATCCACCCATGGCCTGATCGCGCAATGCAATGGCTTCACCGACCGTCCCGGCTGGTACAAGGTGCGTTAACGGATTGTTATCACCGCTTTGCGCTGACGATACGCAGCTAGCGCCGAGGGCGCAGCTGACGATACTCGCGCGCGCGATCAGATAGAGGTACTTCATAGTGACACTTCCTGTGTTACATTTCGTGAATAGGTATGGGGCGCAGTTTAGAGAATCTACGCTAACAGGTCACGCGTCTATGATCCGGATCTTAAGGTCGAACTACGACAGAAGTCGGGTCGTAACCGCTTACGTAAAAACCATTGTAAGTGTAGGTGCGGAAAAGCAGCAGAGCCTAAACAAAAAGTGCAAAAGGGATTAAGTGATGCCACGTCATGAATAGCCACGTCATGCATAGCCACGTCATGCATAGCCATGCCATAAAGAGAATCGCTGTAGGTTTTGTGTTAGCACTGGCGATGGCGTCGGCGCAGGCGGCTACGAGCGAATCCCATGTGACTGTCTTGGGCTACGGTGAGGAGAAAGTCAGCGCTGATCGTGCGGCACTGTCCCTCACAATCAGTCAGAACGGCGCAAGCGTTACCGACATTGAGCAACAGATTAGCCGCCAAGTCAGCGATGTGATTAGCGCCCTAACCGCATTGAACATTGACATGCAGGATATCGACTCTACAGGCATTCAAATAAGCCCCAGAAGCCGCTATGACCAGGTAAGCAAGCGCTCCGTCGATGATGGATTCCATGCTCAACGACAAATCGATGTGACGCTCAAAGACTTATCTCAGCTTGGTGCCCTTATTGAGCGTGTTACAGCGCTCGGTGTGAATCGTGTGGCTCAACCTCGGCTTTACAGCTCCGAGCATGAGGAGGCCTACCTAAAAGCCCTCAGGACAGCCGTCGCACAGGCAAAAAATAGGGCAGCGGCGATCGCTGACGCTTCAGGCACCCTGTTAGGCAGCATTTATCAGGTCAATGTGGCGGGAAATAACCCTCCCCTGCCCGTTGGTAACGCCCGTATAGCGATGGCCGCTGACATTGAAAGCAACAACTTTAACCCAGGTGAGCTAACGGTGCGTGCAAACGTTACGGCCACCTTTAAGCTAATAGCCCGATAAGCGTCGGAAGGCCTTGGAAATCAACGCCCACGCCCTTATTATTAGACATGACATGGGTCAACTACTGCGTGCTGCTTCAAGCGCGTAACAGGAGAAAGAAATGAGCAACAAACCGGTATTCACTTCCTCAGATGCCAGCTTTGGCGCGAGCGGCATTGTCAGCACTAACAAAGTATTAAAGAATACGTACATGCTGCTGGGTATGACACTGGCATTTAGCGCAGCAACCGCTGGTGTCGCTATGGCTATGAACCTGTCCCACACGGTTGCCCTAGTGCTGATGCTCGTCGGTTTTGGATTGTTATTTGTGGTTAATCGTATGGCCGATAGCGCCAAAGGCTTACCTGCTATCTTTGCCTTCACGGGTGTTATGGGTGCATCTTTAGGCCCAACGCTTAACTTCTACCTCGCACTGCCCGGTGGTCCATCGCTCGTTATGCAAGCCCTAGGCGGCACCGCTATCGTGTTTTTCGGACTCTCCGCCTATGCGTTGACCACCCGTAAGGACTTCTCCTATATGGGAGGCTTCTTGATGGTAGGTCTTATCGTCGCGTTGGTTGCAGGTATTGCTAATATCTTTTTAGGGATTCCCGCACTGTCACTGACTATTTCTGCCGCTATTGTCATGGTGATGTCAGGACTGATTTTGTTTGATACCAGCAGAATTATTCACGGCGGTGAAACAAACTACATCCGAGCAACCGTATCGCTTTACCTAAACATCTATAATTTGTTCCTTCACCTTCTGCACTTAATAACCGCCTTCACCGGCGGCGATGACTGATCGCTAGTCAATCCTAGAGACCCCGGTGTTGCCGGGGTTTTTTATTTCTAGTGACGCAACTTACCTACACAATTCTTGTTAGATCAGGCCCGGACGCGGGTACCTGCCATCAGCGCAGTATTGACTTCATAAAAGCACTACTGGATCACGGTCATCGACTTCAGCGGGTGTTTTTCTATTCTGATGGTGCGCGAGTGGCCCTTCCATGGGAGCCCGATGTACTTACCGCATGGCAGTCAATCGCCGCCTCGAATAAGAATGGAGAGCTAATTTTGTGCAGTGCGTCTGCAGAACGTTATGGCGTTGAAGTACCGCCCGATGGCTTCGTAATCGCAGGCTTAGGCTCGCTGATGGAGGCCGGTCTGGATTCAGATCGCGTTATGACCTTTGCCTGAAGCGAACACTTGGCTAGTACTGATTAGCTCAGCGCCTTATGGGAGCTCGCGCGCGAGCGCTGGTATAGATGCCATTCTTGCCTGTGGTGCGTTTGGTCAATCGGTGTCCGTCGTGCTGAAGGGCTCAGGGCGCGAGCTATTGCGGGCCTCACAGACCGCCCCCGAAGGACATCGAAACTTATACAAACAGCTCACCTCACTTCCCCTTTATGATATCGAGAGAATATACGTAGTTGCAGAAGACAACGAGGACCCAACGTGCCCACCTCCGACAATGATCGAAGATCTCGCTGTTACCACAATTGATACCCATCAATTTGGCGACATGATCAAATCAACGCGACACGTGCTAACTTTTTAATGACGATTCACACGCTGCAAAATCCCGCGCGCCTCGATGAATGCCTAGCCGTTATTGGAGCAGACGATTATCTAATTTTTATCGATAACGCGGTTTATCTCCTCGCTGATGATCAACCGCAGCACCCCACCATGAGGTGTCAGGCCGGAGCGCTACGGGCTGACCTCGAACGCGCAGGGCTAATTGAAAGGCCCAACGTAATCGTTGAAAGCGTGTCCTATGATCAATGGATTAAACTGACTGAAGTACATGCGAAATCGGTGCTGTGGGATTAGCCGCTTGACGACAAAACTCGAAACTCTCTGTGACGATAAAGGCTTCCTGCGCGACTGGCAGACCTGGGACGTGGACATTGCAAAGCAATTTGCAGCAGATGAAGGGCTAGAGCTTACTGACGCGCATTGGGAGATTATTTATCTTCTGAGGGACTATTATGAACGCTATGACGCCTCTCCCGCTAACAGAGCGCTGGTCAATTTTGTTAAGAAACGGCTGGGGCCAGACAAAGGTCGTTCGATATATCTAATGACACTGTTTCCAGTAAGCCCCGCACGCCGAGGTAGTCGGATAGCAGGCTTACCTAAACCGAAAAACTGCCTGTAAACCGGATTTCTCATGCCGCTATCGAACGTACAGCCTGATCATTACGACGCAATACTAAGTACAAAAATAGCATCGGTTCTTGAGAAGTTTCGGGCGCTTAATGCACCGAGACCCGAGGTTTTCTCGTCACCTGCGCAAGGTTTTAGGCTACGCGCTGAGTTTCGCCTATGGCATGAAGGCGACGATCTAAACTACGTAATGTTCCGCAGTGACGACCGAAAAACACCCGTCGTCATCAATGATTTCCCAATAGCCTGTAATGCGATCCAAACGTTAATGCCCGCTCTATTAGATGGTCTGAAGGCATCACACGTTCTGCGCCACAAAATTTTCCAGACCGAATTTCTTTGCACGTTATCAGGCGACATGTTGGTGACATTAATCTATCACCGGACACTTGGGGATGACTGGCACAACGAGGCCGCCCTACTTGCGACAGAGCTAGATGTGCAGCTTATTGGTCGAAGTCGAAAACAAAAACGTGTCATTAGTCGAGACTGGGTTGATGAGTGCTTAACTATTGATGGACGTGAATATCACTATCGGCAACCCGAGCAAGCGTTCACGCAGCCCAATGGGCATGTTAATCAGCACATGATTAGCTGGGCCCTTAAATATGCACGGCCGCTTGGTGGCGACCTCTTAGAACTGTACTGCGGAATAGGTAACTTTACGCTGCCATTGGCGCAAGCTTTTAACAACGTAATAGCAACCGAACTTTCCAAGGTCGCGACTGCTGCCGCCGAACTCAATCGACAAACTAATAAAATCAGTAACGTTGAGTTTGCCCGTCTGTCCGCAGAAGATATGAGCAGCGCATTGGCAGGCGACCGAGCTTTTCGACGACTAGCTCATCTGAAGCATGCGCTTGCGGATTACTCTTTGAACACTCTGCTTGTGGATCCTCCTCGCGCAGGACTCGATGAAAAAACGCTCAGTCTCGCCGCCCAGTTTGACAATATTATCTATATTTCCTGCAATCCCAGCACACTCATCACCAATCTCGATACTCTTAAGCACACACACAGCATCGAAAATCTGGCGTTCTTTGACCAGTTTCCCTACACCCATCACCTCGAATGTGGCGTTATTTTAAGGAGGAGAAGTGAATCGACAACTGATTAACAGCGAAACTCTTGAAGCGTGGCTCACCGCGCACCCGCAATGGTCTTTAGAGGGAAAGAGCCTTTATAAACAGCATAAATTTGCCGATTTTAGTGCTGCCTGGGGCTTTATGAACCGGGTAGCGCTTCTTGCGGAGCAGTTAAACCACCATCCTGATTGGTGTAACAGCTATAGCCGAGTAGAGATCACGCTGACTACGCACGATGCGGGTGGAATTACGTCTCTGGATTTACAGCTTGCAGAGGCTATCGATACCTTTTGAGACTCTGCTAGTTATTAATAAACGCGACAATAGCGTCGAGAACGCCTGGCTCATCGAGCATCGGCGCGTGCCCGACCCGCGGCACGCTTAGCCGCTGCATGCGAGGGTGTCGCCGCTGCATCTGTTCAACGCAATCCATATCCAGTAAATCGCTGAGCTCACCACGAACGAGTAGAAGCGGCTTTGACTCTAAATGATCAAATAGTGACCAGAGCACTGCGGGCGCTGTAGCGGCGTCGCTATTCTTCATTGGGTCGGAGATATGCATGTCGTAATCTAGCATCACGCGGCCTCCTTTCTCGGTGCAAATCTGCTCAGCGAACTGTCGCCATTCGTCATCTGAATAATCGGGAAAAGCGACGCCGTTGACAGTTTTAGTATGTGCTACAGCACTCTGCCAATCGGGGAATTCACTTGCCGTACCGACGTACTTTTTAATCCGATCCAAACCTTCAGTGGCAAGTTCCGGACCAATGTCGTTAATCACAACATGCGTGAAAAGTGTCGGCGCGATAGCATTCATACCCATAGCCATCAATCCGCCCATCGATGTTCCGATGGTTGCACAAGATTGAATGCCCAACTTAGCGAGCAATTCAAACATGTCGCCAATATAGGTCTCTGGCGTATAACGATCGCTTTGTGGATCGTAAGCTGAGCGCCCTCGCCCGCGCTGCTCCACCACGATTACGCGATGTGTTTTGGCAAGCGTCGGTGCTATGCGAGAAAAATCGCGGCTATTGCGTGACAGACCATGCATGCACAGTACGACGGGAGCGTTAGCTGAGGGCCCGCGATAGTCGCGTGCGTAGAGGGTCAAACCATCCTTCACCTGATAAAAGTAATCTTCAAAGCCAGCCATGGTATGTGTCCTTGAATCGTTCACGGAGGTTCTCGCATGTGCAGTTAAGACTATGTATAGCGGCGATGGACCCGCGTGTGCTAAGCCTGATAGCGCCGGGTCAACTCTGCATAGACGTCATCCGGAAACCCTTCTGTAGTGCTATCAAGACTATCGATGATCTCCGACAGGTGCTCGTTATCTTCACGTCCCTGCCAAATCTTTACGTACTCGCCGGTCTTGTACCCGTGATCTTGCCGGAAGAAATTGAGCACGTTCTTACCGACGTAGTGTCGGTAAAGATCGTCAAAGTTCAGTTCACAGGCAAGCATGAGCTGCGCAAACAAGGGAACAGAGAAAGTCCGATGCTGCAAGCAGTGCAGCGCCAGTGCCTCAGTCGCTTGATGAATGTCAGCTGTTTCCGGCTCGGTGTGATAAAGATCTAATTCAATTTGTCGGGCCAATTCTGGGATATCGCAACTGGGTGTAAACATGGCGGACATGCCAAAATGCCAAATATCAATAACTTCGAGTCGAACTTGCTCCATATCTGCCGTCTGTTTTTTCCACCACTTATACCCAACGTGATCCATAAGCTCGCCACACTCGATCCACGCGGCCCGGTACCACTCGAAGTTCTGTGCTATCCAATCTTCATGCACTCGGGCATTCATTCGGTGCTGCATAGACAGCATATTTTCAATCGCGGCTCGCATGATAGTTTCGGCGCTCCCTAGCAAAATGATGGCATTAGGTGATCGGTGCACTGCGGCGCTATGTATCATTCAGAGCATGGGCATCGACGTCGGATACCTTGCCATAGATTTGAATCAAACTCACCGCTTACTGACTAAATGAATGATATAAATTTCACAAATTAGTTATCATTGCTCGGCGCTTCAACCCTCTAATTTCAAACAACGGACTTTACCAGTGAATCGAGACGACATCATCGCCACGCTCAATGAGCAGAAACCCCCATTCTTGAATTTTCTCGGGGGGAATATCGTCGATGTCGACATCGAGAAGCAAACCTGTGTTTTCGAATTTTGCGTCCCTCTCGATTACTGCCACAGCGGCAATGTCGTTCAGGGCGGCTTTGTTACCGCGATGCTCGATGCCGCCATGGCCCATGCAGTTTTCGGTCTCGACCCCACTATTACGCGCCTTTCTAGTCTTGAAATCAGCACCCGGTATGAAGATGCAACGCGCGGAGAGCACGTTCTAACGGTTACGGGACGTATACGTAAAATGACCCGATCTATTGCCTTTTTGGATGCTGAGATTCACAACGCTGAGGGCAATTTGACCGCCACCGCACATTCGGTAGCGAAAATTAGTCGCTAGTACTGAGCCTATATCGAGGTGCTAAACGATTTTTTAAAATCTCTGACCTCCTTTCTCCACAACCGGCATTGACCTTATGTCTGATCAAGCAATCAACCTCTCACCAGTGTTAGAAACCTTCGCCACCGATGGGATTTCAATGTCCGAGTTGGTAAAGGTTGGAAGCGAACTTGCAGAGCTCATGCTGGAGAGTATGAGTGATCTGCGTGAGCACTTGCAGACTATCGAGCCGGGACGATACACCGTCGGACAGGTGCGCAATGGCCAGGACGTCTATTCTGTCAAGGTTGCAGCTCTCGATGCGGACCTCCCCACCGCTATGCGAGGCATACGTGTCACTGACGGTAATTCGCATGAACTGCAAAGCTTCGCCCTATTCGCAGATCAGGCCGATGGTGGCACGATACCTATTGACTTTGACATCATCACGTAAATTGGGTATTAGTCGCGCAGCGGTCGTAGCAATTGAGGATGGTGTCAAGCAAGGTCGTGTTGCCAGGTCGTGTTGCCAGGTCCTGTTGCAAGGTAGTGTTAAAAGACGCCTGCGAGAATGAAATATCGGTAAAAAGGAGATAATAATGAAAAAAATATCAACCGTATTAATAGCATTGGCTCTAACCGCCTGTGGTCAACAATCTGACGTTACCGACGCGCCACCGTCGCCTCTGCCTGAGGCAACGTCGAGCGCGTCGACCGGCATCGCGGATACGCCTAGCAGTCCAGCAATGGTGGAATTCGTTTGGCACAAGAAAGGTGCTGAATTTAGCGATGAGGCGTTATCGTCCCACGCCACCTATTGGGCCAACGTAGCTGCTGATGCGGGCTGGGATTTAAATATCGCTGCGATCCATACCCCACGCTTTGAAAGCGAAAACTTTGATTTTCTTTGGGTCATGGTGTGGCCCACAGTAGATGCTCGAGATGCGGCTTGGACTGATTGGGCCGAAAATCATGAAGCCGAGTGGCTTGATCTCACTAGCGCCACCTTCAGCTATTCAGCCGAAAACGCCTATGGTTTCGCGCCATCCCTCGGCCGCATGTCCACCACCCCGAATACCAGTGGAGAGAGCGTCGTAGAGTTTGTTTTCTGTACGTATAAAGAAGGGAAAGGAGAAGCCGATCGCCTCGCTTTCGAAGGGTTGCACAATGAATTCACAGATGCCTATGAAGCCGAAATGGGGGCTACCTCGTATTGGTGGACCGTGATGTCACCCCTCTTCGAGCCTGATGCCGAAAGTGACTTTGACTACATGTGGACCAACTTTTTCGCTTCTGACGAAGAGCGCGATGCGATCTATTCTGCCTACACTGAATCTGAACATTCAAATTTAGAGCAGGTCGATGCTAGCTGTGAGGACCCAGCGCTATTTGACTCAAAAGTCATCTTTGTCTCTGAAAGCTAAGCGTATAGGCGTTCTCAAAGCCCCCTAGAGGCCTCCTAATTGAAGGCCTCTAGTTGAGCCTCTAAAGGTGATGTTTGGCGTTGCCAGCGAAGCCGGCAACGATTGCGCACAAAATAGAAGGTCTGGGAATTTTCTTGGTCGTGCAGAATCGATTTCAATATCATCGACTAAAATAGAGACCATGCAATCACACTCTACAATTGCGAACGCACAGCGTGGCTTGGCTTGTGCGAACTATCGGTGCGCTCATAGCTCTCCGAGTCGATAAGATCGATAGGAGAAGCGTGACTAGAGTATTGCGGTCAGCAATTGCCCCGTAGGCATTTAATTGCCACACTTACCGAGGACCACTTTTGCTCGGGTCACTCATCTTAGTTTCCTTTACATCCGATAGATATTTTTAGTCTTCGGAGCAGGAACAGCAGTCGCAGGAAAATGTAAAATGAAGATGGCTGAGATAACGCTTCGAGGACAAAAGACTTTTTTCCTTTATATGGGTTTCTTGGCGGTAGTAATAGCCGCAAAGTATGTCTTAATTTCTCAATATGGATTTCAAACTCCTTTCTGGGACCAATGGGATGCTGAAGCGGCTAATCTCTATGGACCTTGGCTCAGGGGCGACTTGTCTTGGCGAGAATTCTTCTCAGCTCACAATGAGCATAGAATACTTGTTACGAGAGTTCTCGCACTTACTCTCTTTGAGTGGAACGGCAGGGTGTGGGACCCCATTCTACAAATGCATGTCAATGCGTGGTTACACGTTTTAGCGGCATTGCTTCTTCTACACCTGTTAACTAGGGCTTCGTCTACCGGGGTCATTGTCGCCGTATTTGCCTTTTCAGCTATTGTATTCTCCATTCCATTTGGTTGGGAAAACACGCTTGCCGGATTTCAATCGCAGTTCTACTTTTTGTTGTTGTTCAGTTTTTTCTTTATCTACGCAGCCTCCACTTATACAACATCTTCTCTTAAGTGGTGGTTAGCGTTCGCAGTTGGGTGCCTCTCCGCCCTAACTCTCGCCTCTGGCGCCCTCACTCTCCTCGCGGGTGCGGTTACCTTGATCTTTAGACGCTTTGTTATTGGGGATCAGAACGACGCGTCACTCGTAGCTATTTTTCTTTGTTTTACCGTCACGGCCGTTACAATTTTAATGACGCCGTCCATTGAGGGCCATGAGCCGCTAAAAGCACACTCGGTGTCGCAGTTTACACAGGCAATAATGCTGGCGACGTCATGGCCTGAAAATCAAATAAAGTGGAGCTTTGTCATTATTCAAGCCCCCGTAGTTCTATTTGGCGTGCGGGTGCTTGTTAACAAAGGACTTCGCGATCCATACTCCGTATATCTTGTGGCTTTATCGGTCTGGGTATTTCTGCAGTTTGCTTCTATTGCCTACGGCCGCGGGCAGAACGTTCTTAACTCCCGATATATGGATATTTTTGCAATAGGGTTGCTACTGAACTTTTTTGTCATTGTTAGTCAGTGTAGTAAAGCAAGCGCTCTTCAGAAAATGCCGTATTACTTCTTTGGTCTGATTTGGATAAGTACCGTGACTATGGGGTTCGCCTCATCATTCAAACAGATTCAAAACGAACTCACGCACAAATTTGACACGGGAGTGGCGCAAGAAACTAACGTACGAAATTATCTGTGCACGAAGAATCCAGCCTTTCTCTATAACAAGCCTCG
>CAJQLP010000158.1 GCA_905479205.1 uncultured Luminiphilus sp. | reverse complement strand
TCGAAAGACATCTACTCCAGCATGGATTAGTCGACCTAACATGTCCTCGCTCTCGCTGCCCGGCCCGACCGTTGCTACTATTTTTGTGCGTCGGTTTACCTTGGGGGTTTTGCTCACAGTTGTTCTGCTCCTATTGCCTTATGCTTGTTAACACGGGTTTAAATACCAAAATGATTGTCGATAAAGAATCGTGTTTTGTCGGGAAAATCTGAAAACACCCCGTCGACACCTAGGTCAATGAACATGCGCGTATGTAGCTCATCTACGGTGTGTACCCCCAGTGCCAGATCGTCCGCACGAATGGTATAAGGATGAACCTTTAAACCACGACCTTTTGCCTCTACGACGAGGTCGGAGGGCGTGATTGTGTCTGCTTTGTAGAGCTGTGGTAGCCAAGGACCAATACCATCGGCGAACTGCGCAATATAGTCTAGACCTTCATGAGTTCGGAGCCAGTCATAGTCGACGGCGCTGTTTTCCTGCCAGCTATTCTCGGCGATCAACATAATGAGCGGAAGAGGCGTCTCTAGCGTTTCACGTAAATATTGCAATGTCTTATCATCGAAACACTGAAGGTATACGTTGGCGTGTTCGCAGTGAAGGTTATCCGCTTGAAGTACAGTAATAACAGCTTGAGCGATATCGAAACCTGCATCGCGATGAAAGCGCGGAGCTTTTAATTCGATGTAAAAGCCTGTGTCAGTGCCGCGACTCTTATTCAGACCATTAATTAGATTGATCTCTTCTTTGAGGGTCGGTATTTCCATTCCGAGCGGAATAATTGGGAAGCGGCCAGGATAAACAGGTGTATCGTTGCTGCCGCTCCGTTCAGTGACGGAGAGCTGTTTGAGTTCGCTCGCACTAAAGTCGATAGCGTAATAGCGGCCATCAGCGCGCGCGCGCCTTGGAAACTGAGTCGCCACATCGGTAGTAGTGTCGAGATAAATATCATGCATAACCATTGGGATGCCGTCGCTACTAAGGACGATATCTTGTTCAATATAGTCGGCGCCCATGATGTGCGCAGCAGTTACTGCCAGCAGCGTGTGCTCGGGTAAATAACCACTCGCTCCGCGATGAGCGATGACAATGGGCTTTTGTGAGTATGCTTTAGGCATGTGGAAGCAGGCTCGCTAGAACCATGAGGTTGGATCACTGATAGGTATATTGGCTCGGATACTGTCCATTATTATGATTATCGCATTGCACAGAGTGCCATGCTACGCAAAAGACTTTGCAGATTACCAATAGACTGCTAATAATTGCGCCCATGACTGAAACAGATACACGCAGCCCCTGCCCGCCTCTAGGCTACTCAAGAGAGTGTCGATTACCACAAGATCGTCAGATCGAGCTGGTCGCTGAATTCCACTCTTACCGTATCCGGCCTACGCGTATTGCGTATCGACTGGGAATTGATATTGCGCTCATCGACGCTTTGCTCGCGGGTGACTACAAGCCTCGCCGCTTTAGCGCGCTGGTTCGCCACTATCGACAGCGACGTTTGAGCAAACGGCTATCGTCGGCTGAGCGTCAGAAAGGGCAAGCAGCATTTGAATTGCGCCAGAAAGCTCTGACTGATTTCGACACCGAAGTTGATATTTAGTCGACATCGTCTTGCATAGACTGCAGTCGGGCTAGCTTGTGCTCAAAGTGTTCCAGTCGCCGCTCCTGCGCTCCTCGCTGATCTTTCTCCATGGTTTTGATGAGCGTTTTCTGTGTCGATATTTGCTCTTTTAAATCCATGATGTCGAGTTTAATTTGTTCTTTCGCCGCAGCCTCATCGGCACTATCAAATATTTTTTGCTCTGGCGTGGTCTCCAAGCCTTGAACGTTGGCTTTTTGACGTACTGTTTGAGCCGGGAGTGTTCTAGTGTCCCCACGCTGCTGCCTCTGAGCGACTACGCTAGGTGAGGTGATTTCAATATTTGCTTGGTGCAAGGTATCGAGTATTTGCCGTCGTAGATGACTGCGCGCGCTGATCGGGGTGTTGAAGTCCGCCAAGAATCCAGCCACGCGATAAACCACGGCGTGATCAAGCAGCTCAATCACCAGCACATAGGGCTCATCGAGCTGTGCGGCCAGTGCCGCTTGTATAAGCTGAGCTTCGGCTTGGTGGTGATCCACGTCGTACCCGAGTGACACTTCCGCTTGGATAATTGTGCCTTCACGATGCAACACTTTAACGGGTTGATTTACCAACAGCATATTGGGCAGGGTGGTGAAATCACGCGTTTCTGTTTGTAGTCGGGTGTGAACTAGGGACCGTCGTGTCACGCGCCCAAAAACGCCATTCACTTCAATAAAGTCGCCCGGCCTGAAAGGCTTGGTCACCTGAAGCATGACACCGGCCATGGCGTTCGAGACAAATGTTGTGGAAGAAAGCGCGATTAAAGCCGTAAGGACGATACCCAATAAGCTGAGAATTTGACCTCTGATGGTATCAGTCAAAGGCAGCGCCACTACAAATGCAAGGGCGAGAATAACAGCGCCAGCCCACGTTAACAGTTGTAGTACTAATGCGCCTCCGTCTGTGAGCGAGGCACGAGCATTTATCAATCCAAGACAAACAAGAATCAATCCACCTAATCCAAGCGTCGTTGCAGCCGGTATGTATGCGTCAAAAATAGTCACAGTGACCTCATGAAGCGATTTTCTTAGAGCCTACCACTCAGGTAGTGTGAAGTATTGTGTGCATTTGGCACTGCAGAAATGTGCTAGCCTCGCAACTTGTTGACTAAGGAGGCTTCCGTGAAGGCACTCGCTACATGGCATGACATGATGAAAACTCACAGCAGCGAAGGACTGTGGGATCTCATTCACCCAGACTGTGTGTTCTGGTCGCCGGTTGTGCACACTCCGCAGCGCGGAAGAGAAGTCACTTTTGCGTATCTCAGCGCAGCGCAGCAGGTATTTAATCACGAGTTTCACTATGTCCGAGAGGTCGTACAGGGCAATAACGCGATGTTGGAATTTGAATGCGTTATGGATGATATTACAATCAACGGTGTTGATATGATCACCATCGAAGGTGAGCAAATTATCGATTTTAAAGTGATGGTTCGGCCGCTAAAGGGCGTGAATAAAGTGCACGAAAAAATGATGGCCATGCTCGAAAAGATGCATAAGGCAGGTTAGCCACGAAATGATATTTGTAGCAAAGACAGCGATATCCTTGAGGAGCACTAAGCGTTTGCGCGCACTGGTGGTCCTCGGCATTGCTGCGCTGCTGTCATTGCAAGTTATTGCCAGCGATCATTGGCATGGGATTGACGATACTCAGCATTGCGAGGTGTGTAGCCATGCGAGCGACGCCCCCATTGCGAGGGTTCTCGCGCTACCTAACGTACTTAACACGCCAATTGAAATTCCGATTGCCCGGTTAACACCGGCTTGCGGACCGCGATCTCTTCCTCCTGAAATGCGAGGACCCCCGCTCAGTACCTGATATGAAAACTGCTGACCTTTTTTGGTCTCAAGTACAATCAGGAGATAACTTATGAGCGTTAAAAGAACTCTTTATACCGGTGTTCTCTGGGTGTCTATAGCGGCTGCTGCAGAGACTGCCGAAGAGGCTACTGGACCCCTGGAACATGTTTTAGTCACTATTCCACTGCACAAATCGACTATGGAAACGGCATTCCCTGTCGACGCGTTAACGGGGGCAGAATTGGCTAGAGAGACGTCGGCGACGCTGGGAGAGACTATTGCCAGTCTACCGGGTGTTCACAATGCCAGTTTTGGCCCAGGCGTTGGACAGCCAGTCATTAGAGGACTCAGTGGGCCCCGTGTTACGTCGCTTCAGAATGGTATGCGCAGCGCTGATGCGTCAGCGATCAGTGCGGACCACTCTGTGGCCGTTGAGCCCATGCTCGCAGATTCTATTGAGGTTCTTAGAGGCCCAGCTACGCTGCTTTATGGCGGCGGCGCTATCGGTGGCGTGGTGAACGTTGTCGATGGGAGGATTCCGACCGCATTGCCTGCTGAGGCGACCGTTGATGTGGGATGGCGCTACACCGGTG
>CAJQLP010000157.1 GCA_905479205.1 uncultured Luminiphilus sp. | reverse complement strand
TTTGGTTGTGGTTTTGCATCAACGATAGACGCGGTTGCTGTAATGCTTGCGCCGAACCAATTCACTGAAATAGAGGACGCCTAAATTACCATGCACCGGCGTGTTTTAACGCAGCTATTCTTCAGTAGGTGAGTGGCGCCCTGCTATTCCCACTCAATCGTTGCAGGGGGTTTGCCTGAAATATCGTAAGTCACGCGCGAAATACCCGAGATTTCATTGATGATGCGATTAGACACGGTTTCGAGCAGCTCATAGGGCAGATGGGCCCAGCGGGCGGTCATGAAATCCACTGTTTGCACGGCACGGATGGCAATGACCCACTCGTATCGGCGACCATCACCCACGACCCCAACTGACTTGACGGGTAGAAAGACGGCGAAGGCCTGACTGGTCTTGTCATACCACCCGGAGTTACGGAGTTCTTCAATAAATATAGCGTCGGCTCTACGAAGTAGCTCCGCATACTCTTTCTTTACCTCGCCCAAGATACGCACGCCTAAACCGGGACCGGGGAAAGGATGACGGAACACCATATCTGCCGGCAAACCAAGCTCTAAACCTATCCGCCGGACTTCGTCTTTGAATAATTCGCGTAACGGCTCGACCAATTCTAACGCCATATCGTCAGGCAACCCACCGACGTTATGATGGGATTTGATGACGTGAGCTTTACCCGTTTTCGAGCCTGCAGATTCAATCACATCGGGATAAATAGTGCCTTGAGCAAGCCATTTAACATCGGTGATTTTGGTTGCTTCTTCGTCGAACACATCGATAAACGTGTTGCCAATAATTTTACGCTTCGCTTCTGGGTCACTCTCCCCCTCTAAGCGATTTAAAAATCGCTCTTCGGCGTCTGCGCGAATCACCTTAACACCCATATTCTTCGCGAACATATCCATGACTTGATCGCCTTCATTGAGACGTAACAAACCATTGTCGACGAAGACGCAAGTTAACTGGTCACCAATGGCGCGATGTAGAAGAGCAGCTACCACAGAAGAGTCAACCCCGCCTGACAAACCGAGCAGCACGCGATCACTACCCACCTGTGCACGGACTTTTTCAATGGCATCTTCGACAATATTTGCAGGCGTCCAAAGCGCCTCACAGCCACAAAGCTCGAGCACGAAATGCTCAAAGATACGGGTACCTTGCAACGTATGAGTCACTTCAGGGTGGAACTGAATACCAAACCAAGGCTTCTCTCTGTGCGCCATGCCTGCAATGGGGCAGCTGTCGGTAGCGGCAATCAGCTCAAAGTCTTCGGGCAGTTTTGAGACCTTATCCCCGTGGCTCATCCACACATCGAGCAAGATGTTACCGCTCTCATCAAGATGGTCCGAGATATCGTGTAGCAAGCCGCCTTCAAGCGTTTTGCGAATCTTTGCGTAGCCAAACTCAGAGGTGTCAGAGGCTTCGACAACACCGCCCATTTGCACGGCCATAGTTTGCATGCCGTAACAGATACCCAGCACGGGCACATCTAACTGAAAGACAACGCTAGGAGCACGAGGAGAATCGGCGTCGGTCACAGACTCCGGACCACCTGACAGAATGATGCCACTAGGGGCGAACGCTAGGATGTCTTCCTTGGATATATCCCAGGGATGAATCTCGCTAAACACGCCCACTTCACGCACGCGGCGCGCTATAAGCTGAGTGTACTGAGACCCAAAATCAAGTATCAGGATGCGGTGCTTATGAATATCTGTTGTCACGGTGCCCTCGATGGCGAGACTCGGCTTCAGCGAACCGGGTAGTTGGGTGCTTCCTTGGTGATCGAAACATCGTGCACGTGCGATTCGGACATACCTGCAGACGTTACGCGAACAAACTCAGGCTTAGTACGCATAGAGGTCATATCGGCGCAGCCGGCATAGCCCATTGCAGAACGAACACCACCCATTAGCTGGTGGATAATGGACCCGACAGGGCCCTTATAAGGCACGCGCCCTTCAATACCCTCGGGCACTAATTTCTCAGACCCGGCACTCGCATCTTGAAAGTATCGGTCAGATGATCCTTGGTTTTGTGCCATTGCGCCAATCGAGCCCATGCCACGGTACGCTTTATAGGTTCTCCCCTGATAAAGCTCGACTTCACCGGGTGCCTCTTCGGTACCTGCCAGCATGCTGCCCATCATGACCGAATGTGCGCCAGCAACAATCGCCTTGGCTATATCCCCTGAAAAACGAATACCACCATCGGCAATAACCGTAATGTCGCGATCACCTAAAGCTGCGACAACATTAGAAATAGCCGTAATTTGGGGCACACCCGTTCCCGTAACAATTCGCGTTGTACAGATTGACCCTGGGCCAATACCGACTTTGACACCGTCCGCTCCAGCTTCATAAAGTGCAAGAGCCGCTTCGCCGGTGGCGATGTTGCCGCCAATAACATCGACCCCTTGATAGTTCGCTTTGATTTTTCGCACGCGCTCAATAACGTTCTTGGAGTGCCCGTGAGCTGTATCTACGACGAGAACGTCAACGCCTGCTTGAATCAGCGCCTCAACTCGATCGTCGGTGTCTGCGCTGGTTCCGACTGACGCACCAACGCGCAATCGGCCTTGGCTGTCTTTACACGCTAGAGGAAAATTCTCGGCCTTATCGAAATCCTTGACCGTTATCATGCCGCAGAGATCAAAAGCGTCATTCACTACCAAGATCTTTTCAATTCTGTGCTGATGCAGCAGACGCTGAACCTCGTCGGAGGGAGCGCCCTCTCGAACGGTCACTAAACGCTCTTTTGGCGTCATAATGGCCGATACGGGCTGATTTAAATCGGTTTCAAAGCGGAGATCTCGCCGCGTAACAATGCCGACCAAGTCAGTGCCACGCAACACAGGCAAACCTGAAATCCCCTTCGCTTTTGTCAATGCAATAAGCTCGTCAAGTGATGCTGTGTCTTGAATCGTAATCGGGTCTTTAACAACGCCGCTCTCAAACTTTTTAACCCGGCGCACTTGTTCTGCCTGCTCGGCAATCGTCATGTTTTTGTGGATGATTCCGATGCCACCTTCCTGTGCCAGGGCTATCGCAAGCCGGGCCTCAGTGACTGTGTCCATGGCGGCGGACGCGAGTGGTATGTTCATAGGAATGTTACGGGTTAGCCGCGTCGCCAGAGACACGTCTTTTGCAGTCACCTCTGAATAGCCAGGCTGCAGCAATACGTCGTCAAAAGTCAGTGCTTCCTGAGCAATTCTGAGCATGAAAGGCCTCATTGAGATTAGAGTCTGGTAGACTGCGTAGTATAGCCTCAATGCGTGGCTCGGTAAATAAAAAGGCAATAATTTCAGATGCTTGGCTCTCCTCAAACAGTCCCCGCCCTCAGTGTTAGCGAACTCGCGAGAGACGCAAAAAACCTTTTGGAAGCGCATTTCGATCAGGTGCGGGTTGAAGGAGAGATTGGCGATTTCACTGCTGCCAGCTCGGGACACTGGTACTTCACCTTAAAGGATGCCAGTGCTCAAGTTCGCTGCGCCATGTTCAGAGGCGCCAATAGTCGCGTCAAAGTAAGGCCTGGCAAAGGCGATAGCGTCAAAATACGGGCGCGAGTGACCCTGTACGAAGGCCGCGGTGAGTTTCAGTTGGTTGTTCAGCATCTAGAGCCCGCGGGGGATGGCGCTTTACAGCTAGCCTTCGAACAACTCAAAAACAAACTGCAGGCTGAAGGCCTGTTTGATGCCTCACGAAAAGCCTCGCTACCCCCTGCCGCGCGCCGCGTCGGAGTTATTACATCAGCGACAGGTGCTGCGCTGCATGACATATTGAGTGTGCTGGCTCGCCGCAGTCCGATGACAGAAGTTTTTCTATTCCCGGTCCCTGTGCAAGGCGCCGATGCGCCTGAAGCCTTGTGCCGAGCAATTCGCCAGGCAAATCTGCTACATAGCGCGGGCGATCTCCCTTTAGATGTCCTCATAATCGGTCGCGGCGGCGGCTCGCTAGAGGATCTGTGGGCTTTTAACGATGAGCAAGTCGCTCGGAGTATCGCAGCAAGTATTATCCCCACGGTATCCGCCGTAGGCCATGAAGTCGATTTCAGTATTGCTGATTTCACCGCGGATCAGCGTGCGGCAACACCCTCTGCGGCGGCAGAACTGGTGAGCATAGATCAGTCCGAATGGATGCAACAATTTGACGTTGCAGGGCGGCGGCTTACACAGACAATGCTGCAAAAAATACGCCTTCACCGACAGGGGATAGCGCATATGCACGCTCGATTACGCAACCCTTCCGCGAGCGTGCAGCAGCAACGCCAGCGAGTTGATGAGAGCGAGCGACGTCTTAAGGTAGCACTCCAGCTGAAGCTTCAGCAGCAACACCAACAGCTCAAAACGCTAAACTCACGCCTGCTTCGTTGTCACCCGATTGCAACTGTTAAACAACGCAAACAAGAACTCAACGCGCATCGAAGCGCTCTTTCTCAGCAGATGACTCAGAAACTGGCGCGCCATCGTCAATCTATTGCGCAGTATGAGCGGCTTTTAAACGGCCTAGGACCCACTAATACCCTTTCTCGCGGTTATGCCATTGTACAAACGCAGAGCGGCGAGTTAGTGAGAGACGCCTCGCAGTTGACCCTCAGTGAGCGCTTAAATATACGAATTCATCAGGGAGAGATTGGGGTACGCGTTGAGGACATCACACCCGACAAAGAATAAATGCTGTGCTTAACGGCGTCGCTAAAGTGTTACTCGAGGCAGCAAGGCGGCTGCCTCAGAAAATGCCGGCTTTAGTACTTCGCAGGTAGCCGAGTATTGATAATGATATGTCGCCCCTCAAAACGAATGTACTCGCCAATGGTCAGGTCTTTCAATATGCGAGCAACCATTTCACGAGATGCACCAACACGGTCTGCAATATCTTGCTGGGTCAGCTTCTCCGGGATAAACAAAGTGCCATCGCCTCGCTCTTCGGACAAATCCATGAGCACGTTAGCTACGCGGCCATAAACATCCTGCAAAGCCAAGCTTTTAACGTCTGCGGTCAGCTTACGAACACGACCAGCAAGGTTACTGATTAGTTGGCGAGTGATATTGGGGTGATCATCCAATACGCGGTTAAAATCTTCCTTCATGACGATACGAAAGTCAGATTTTTCAACTGTTCTCACCGAGGCAGAGCGCGTGGAATCATCTAGCAGTGCAAGCTCGCCAAAATAATCGCCAGGGCCAAGCGTATTCATGATGAACTCTTTACCGTTCTTGTCGCTGCAGTAGACTTTTACTTTACCGCTCTCGATAACAAACAGTGAGTCTGCAGGATCGTTTTCGTGAATCACAACAGTGTTTTTGGGGAATGAGCGGGTTGAACTGGTAGCGTCCAGCGCTTGCAATTCGTCGGCTTTTAAGCCGTGAAATATTTCCACTTGATCCAGCATTGATATTGTGCCCTTTCACGTTCAACGTTGGGGGTGATACTAACCCAAACATGCCTGTGCGCCTATCCCCAAAATAAGATTGTAGTAAAGCGATGTGCTACGCCAAAATTTTGGCACAATAGAGGCTTACTGGAACATGATGGCAAATACAAGGACAGCACATTGACAGAACCCACTAGTGAAGTCAGCGCGTGGTCAAGCCTAGTTATTAGGGCTGTAGCGCCATTGAGGGACGCCGCCGGCAGGTCTTCGGTGACACTTGACGCATTTGCGCGTAAAGATGTTTCCGCGTTGATCGCCGCCTGTGACAAGCTTGAAGAGCTGCAAGTCTCAGCCGATGGCAACAGCCAACATGACGCGCTGAATATTATTGGCGCGATCAAGGGCTATGCCGAAATGCTTGACGAAGATGCGGATGCCTTACACCCGGCTATAGCTAACACACTGGCGGGCATTGTTTCAGCAACTTCAGCCTCTCCCAGCAGTAAGCGCACGCAGTCAGTTTCAGCAACGGGAAAAGTCTCTGCTACTGTAACCAACCTCAGTGAACCTGGCGTCATTCTTGCGGTTGATGACATGCCAGAAAATCGTGACCTCGTTTCGCGACTGCTCGGCAAGTTTGGACACACCGTAATCACTGCAGAGTCCGGTGAGGAAGCCTTAGAGCTCCTTGAAACAATGGGCGTCGATGTGGTGCTCCTCGATCTGATGATGCCGGGTATTGGCGGCGCTGAAGTACTTAAGCACATGAAAGAGGACGAGCGCCTGCGAGCCACGCCGGTCGTGATGATTAGCGGCAGGCAAGATATGGATCAAATCGTGGCATGCATTCAAGCGGGCGCTGACGATTACCTATTGAAGCCATTCAATCCCGTATTGCTGCAAGCTCGTATCTCGGCTGGCATCGAAAGAAAGCGCTGGCATGACCGAGAGGAGCAATATCGGCAACAACTGGAGCGAAGCGAGCGCTTTATCCGTGCGACATTTGGGCGTTACCTTTCCGATGATATTGTTTCCGAAATTTTAGAGAGTCCCGAAGGGTTAGAGTTAGGGGGAGATCTACGCGAAGTGACTATAATGATGTCCGACATTCGCGGCTTCACCACTCTCAGCGAACACCTCCCTCCTCAGAAAGTTGTTCAATTACTCAATCGCTATTTAGGTAAGATGACCGAAATCATCCTAGACTTTAGAGGTACTATCGATGAGTTTTTAGGCGACGCTGTCCTCGCGGTATTTGGCGCTCCTCGCAAGGGCGACGATGATGCCGAACGCGCTGTGCGCTGTGCCATAGCCATGCAAGAGGCCATGAAAAATATCAACGAGCAAAACCTTGCCGACGGCTTACCCGAACTGACCATGGCAATCGCAATCAATACCGGGACAGTGGTCGCTGGGAATATCGGCTCGGAGCGACGAGCAAAGTATGGCTTTGTCGGCCACGAAATGAATGTGACATCGCGCATTGAAGATATTGCAAAGCCGAACCAAATATTGATCTCGGCAAGCACCTTAGACAAACTGCCTGCCAGCTATGAGGTGGGTGACAGCCAAAGTATTAGCGCCAAAGGTATCAAAGAAAACGTTGTGGTCTATACAATTAAAGGACACGGTGGTGACTGAAACTACGGCAAATAAAATTCTTTTAGTCGAAGATAACCAGATAAACCGGGACATGCTTGTTAGGCGACTTACGCGTGCAGGGCATGCAGTGATCTGTGCAGGCGATGGTGAGGAAGCATTGCAAAAAATGCGCGCTGAACAACCAGCATTGGTTTTACTCGATATGAATCTGCCCATAAAGGACGGCTGGACCACGTGTAAAGAAGCACGTGCCGACACCAGCATTAGCCACCAAGCCATCATCGCACTTACTGCCCATGCCATGGAGAACGACAGACAAACCGCTCTAGACATCGGCTGCGATGACTACGCCACCAAGCCTATCGACTTCCCAGATCTACTGGCGAAGATTGCAAAGTTTATCTCAGCATGAAACTTCGTCCCGGCAACCTTAGCCTAAGGGCGCGACTTTATTTATTCTCGGCTGCGATCCTCACACTTTTTGCGATTAACGTGGCCACTCATGTGTGGGGCAGTTTCGCCAGAAGCGAGAGCTTAGTGGCCTACCGCGATACAGTGACGGCATCTCAGTTAATTACTGACTTAGAACAAAGCCTAGAAACTAACCGCCAGCAAATTCTCGTACTGGCAACGCTACGGGAAACCACCGACCAACCACTCGGCGAGCAGGAGCAACTCTCAGCCCTGGAAGACATTGACAATATCAACCAACGTTTACGCCGTTTGGGCGGGCTTGGCGGAGAGGGTACCGATGCTTACTACCGACGCTTACATGAAAGTGCCGGCAGCTTGATTGACGAATGGCAGCGCTTTTATAACAACTACAACACTGACAAGGCACTGTTCGACTTCGATTCATCGATCACATACAACGACACACAGCAGCGTTTGCAAGAACTGGATAAGCGGCAGGAGTTTTTAGCTATTCAGCGATCCAACGCTATTGACCGCACAATTACGCTAACCGATCGAATTACCGTAATCGGTTTCGTGACCACTATCGCCGTCACCATGCTGCTTGTCATTGCGCTTATCAGGAGCACTAATGCGAGCTTGCACCGCCTGAAAACCGGCGTTCAGCGCTTCGGATCAGGCGACCTTACTCACCGTATTGATTCACGTCGAGACGCGGGCGAAATAGGTGATTTGGCGCGCACATTTAATGACATGTCGAGCAAGCTACAATTTGCGATTGACGAAGTGCGGGCCGCACAAGCTGATGCAGATGCGGCGAACGCCGCTAAATCTATGTTTCTAGCCAACGTCAGCCACGAGCTTCGAACTCCTCTGAATGCCATCATTGGCTACAGCGAGATGCTTCAAGACGAGATCGGTGACTCCCAAGACATTGACCGCGATCAGTTTCAACATGACCTAGGAACCATCATTTTTTCGGGGCGACAGCTACTCACGCTTATTAACGATATTTTAGACTTGTCTAAAATCGAGACGGGTAAGATGCAGGTCAGCAACGAATGGTTTAATCCGGCCGCCTTAGTATTCCAAGTGTGTGAAGCACTCTCTCCTCTGCTCTCTCAGAACAATAACGAGCTGCAACTCGATATCAATATGGATGAGATTGGCGAGATTAATAGCGACCGCGGCAAGCTTCAGCAGATCGTGACAAACCTTTTCAGCAACGCCTGTAAATTCACGAAAGATGGTCAAATCAGGGTCAGCGCCGAGCGCGCAAATAATGATTTGTTAGTAACGGTGACTGATACGGGTATCGGCATGAACGATGAACAACAAGCCAAAGTTTTTGAGGCTTTTGTGCAAGCGGAAGCAACAACGGGAACGCTCTACGGCGGCACCGGATTGGGATTAGCTATTGTTCGAGATTTCTGCCAAATGTTAGGCGGGAATATCACGCTAAGCAGTACGCCCGGAGAGGGGTCTACTTTTCAGGTCACGATTCCGATTGACCAAGGGTTAAATCACGCAAGCGCTTAAGGGCTTCCTCTCGCTTCTCAAGATCTTTAGATAACCCCTTATTGAGTGCATCGAGCGCTTGGATGCGTCCCTCGAGGGTTTGCACGGCGGCGAGCGCTAAGATCATTACCTCTGCTCGCTCATCAACGCCGGATGAATCCGACGTTCCACTGCTGCTCACGGCCTCGCTCATTAACGTGACAAATGCGATACCGACGTCAGCTTCACGCTGCGCTTCTTCAGACCCTTCTTTTCTATGGCGCTGAAAGTAATCGCTAGCCTGATCATAATCGCGGGCAGCCAGGGCTCTCACGCCCCGATCAAAATAATTTTCGTTAACGTCGACGAGAGCCTCGCAATCACAGTTACTTAGCGATTGCGGCTCTGGAATATTTAGCGTGACTTTAGATTCGGAGACAAGCGCAGAGTCGTGTTCCTGATCAGGAGCACCCGCACACGCACTAAGCAATGCCGCTATGGCGAGAGGGACAAAGACATTTTTAGCTGTGAAGTGATGCACGGCTTTACTCACTTAACGTTTGGCAGAGCATAGCACCGCTTTCCTGTGGCTGCCAGACCGATTACTCAGGTCGCATGTGCGGGAACAGAAGCACGTCCCGAATTGACGGCGAGTTAGTGAGCAGCATTACCAATCGATCAATACCTATACCCTCCCCCGCGGTCGGCGGCATACCGTATTCCAGCGCTCGCACATAATCATGATCGTAGTGCATGGCCTCATCGTCACCGGCATCCTTTTCAGCAACCTGAGCTCGGAATCGCTCAGCTTGATCTTCGGCGTCATTGAGTTCGCTAAAGCCATTGGCAATTTCACGACCTCCAACAAAGAATTCAAAACGGTCGGTGATAAAGGGGTCATTGTCGTTACGACGTGCTAGCGGTGACACTTCGGTTGGATAGGCAGTGACAAATGTAGGCTGCTCAAGACGATGTTCAGCCGTTGCCTCAAAGATCTCGATTTGAACCTTGCCCAAGCCCCAGGTCGGCTTCACATCAATACCGAGCAATTTCGCTACTTGAGAAGCGCGCTCTAGGGAATCGATATCCGCTATAACCAGCTTCGGGTTGTACTTAAGAATCGCTTCAACAACGGTCAGCCGCTCGAACGGCCGACTGAAATCCAGCGTCAAATCTCCGTATTCCACAACAGACTTGCCTAAAACATGCTCAGTCACGTCTCGCAACATGGTCTCGGTGAGATCCATCGCATCACGATAATCCGCATAGGCCCAGTAAAACTCGATCATGGTAAATTCAGGATTGTGTCGAGTGGACAGACCCTCATTACGAAAGTTTCTATTGATCTCGTAAACTTTCTCAAAACCACCCACGGTTAAGCGCTTTAAATAAAGCTCTGGGGCAATTCGGAGATACATGCCCATATCGAGAGCATTGTGATGTGTCACAAATGGCTTCGCGGCTGCACCTCCGGGAATTGGATGCAGCATGGGCGTCTCCACTTCCATGAAACCACGCTCGTCAAGAAAACGTCGGATTCGGCTGACTACTGCAGAACGAACGCGAAACACCTCGCGACTCTCGGGATTAACAATGAGATCGACGTAGCGTTGCCGATAGCGCATCTCCTGATCTGCAAGCCCGTGATATTTATCCGGCAATGGTCGCAGCGCCTTAGTCAGCAACTGCGCCTCTTCCATGTTGATATATAGATCGCCTTTGCCACTTCGATGCAGCGGGCCGCGAGCCGCAACAATATCCCCCAGATCCCAGCTCTTAATCATCTCAAGTGTATCGGCATCCAACACCTTGCGATTTATGTAAAGCTGAATCTCAGACGTGTCGTCTTGGATTAACAAAAAGGCACCACGATTGCGGATGAGTCGCCCCGCTACCGCAAAAATTTCGTTGCGCTCTTCAAGGACTTCCTTAGTCTCATCAACATAGCTGTTCTGCAGCTCACCAGCCTTGGCGGTTCGACGAAAATCATTCGGGAAGGCATTACCGCGCTCACGCAAATGAGCGAGCTTCGCACGTCGTTCAGCAATTAGCTTGTTCTCATCGGGTGCTACGGTTTTATCAGCATCGGTCATAACGCTCTCCGTTAAAGCCCTTTCTTTAGTGAGGCTTCAATAAACATGTCTAAATCACCGTCGAGTACCGCTTGGGTGTTACGGTTTTCAACGCTTGTGCGCAGGTCTTTAATACGCGAGTCATCCAGCACATAGGATCGAATTTGGCTGCCCCAGCCAATATCGGCTTTGCTGTCTTCCATCGCCTGTTTCTCGGCATTGAGCTTAAGCATTTCCATTTCGTATAACTTGGCTCGCAACTGCTTCATTGCATTATCTTTGTTCTGGTGCTGGGAGCGCTCGGTTTGACAGCTCGACACGATCCCAGACGGTTCGTGGGTAATCCGCACTGCAGAATCCGTCGTGTTAACGTGCTGACCACCCGCGCCACTGGATCGATAAGTATCTATACGTAAATCAGCTGGATTGATATCGATCTCTATATTGTCGTCAATTTCAGGTGACACAAACACCGAAGCGAAAGACGTATGACGGCGACCGCCGCTATCGAACGGCGATTTGCGGACCAAACGATGGACGCCCGTTTCCGTTCTTAGCCAACCGAAGGCATATTCCCCTTCAAACAGGACAGTAGCACTCTTTAGACCCGCCACTTCTCCAGCAGATGCTTCGACTACCGTCGCTTTAAAACCTTTACTCTCGCCCCACCGCAAATACATCCGCAGAAGCATTTCTGACCAATCCTGCGCTTCGGTGCCACCTGATCCCGCCTGTACGTCCAGATAAGCGTTGTTAGGGTCCATCTCGCCAGAGAACATGCGTCGAAATTCGAGCTTCTCGAGCTGTCCGATCAGTTGCGCAATATCCGCGGCAACAGCGTCGACAGTCTCTTGATCATCTTCTGCAGCAGCCATTTCTAAAAGATCGCCAGCATCAGCGCCGCCAGCGTCGAGCTCATCAATAGTTTGAACCACATTTTCCAACGAGGCCCGCTCTCTTCCGAGTTCTTGAGCTCGATCGGGATCATCCCAAACCGTGGGCTCCGAGAGTTCTAATTCAACTTCAGCGAGTCGGTCTTTCCTAACAGCATAGTCAAAGATACCCCCTAAGCACGTCAGTGCGCGCTCGGATATCTTTTAGCGATTGGATAAGCGGATTAATTTCGAGCATCTTGTCTCATTTCTTTGAAAATTGAGGGGGCGGAGTCTAGCTGACAGAGTGCGTCGCGGCTAGTTCTTGGCGCAGTTAGACTTCGGGCCATAGGCTGTCGATTATAAGTTGAAGTCGGCGCTCGCCTCGGAATTCGTTCACATCGAGCTTGTACACCGCGCCTATGCTTTCAATCGACTCGTCAGGCCACTGGTTTACATCAACATTGAAGGCGATGGCATCGAAAGTAATCGCGTTTGCTTCCAATACCAATTTCAAATGCTTTTCACCAACAATCCGCTGACTGCGCACCTGAAAGACGCCATCAAAGACAGGTTGGGGGAAGTGCTGTCCCCAGGGTCCTGCAACAGCGAGGGCCTCAGCTACAGCGATACTCATATCGGCCGCTGCTAGCTCGCCATCGGTCTCGTGTACGGGCTCAGGCGCTTTATGGTGTAACGCTTCAGCAACAGCATGATCGAAAGCGGCTCTAAACAGCTCAAGATCTCGACCTTCGATAGTCAAACCTGCCGCCATTGCGTGCCCGCCAAACTTCGACACTAAATCTGGATTTGTGGTCGCAACTCGGTCGAGCACATCACGAAGATGGAGCCCTTCGATAGAGCGCCCCGATCCTTTCATCGTGCCATCGCCAGCATCGGCAAACACTATCGTAGGCCTGTGGTAACGCTCACGCAGGCGTGAAGCTAATATACCGACCACACCCTGATGAAAGCCTGGGTCGTAAATACTCAGGCCAAAGGGTAGATCGCTATCCCCAAGCTCAAGGCTCTCGAGCTGCGCAAACGCATCTTCTTGCATCGTCGCTTCGATATCGCGACGCTCACGATTCAAGTCATGAAGCTTCTGTGCCAGAGGTCGAGCTTCTAAGCTACTCTCCGCCAGTAAACATTCGATACCAATAGACATATCTTCGAGACGACCTGCAGCGTTTAGTCGTGGGCCCAGAACAAAGCCAAGATCAGTCGCTGTAATCGATGATGGATCGCGACCTGCCACCTCGAACAAGGCCTCTATTCCAGGTCTCGCTCGACCACTGCGCATGCGGGCAACACCCGCGGCAACTAAAATGCGGTTATTGCGATCGAGCGGCACTACATCGGCAACAGTGCCAAGTGCCACCAAGTCGAGAGCATCGCCCAAATTAGGTATCTCACGGCCGGCTTGCTCGAACCAGCCCCGATTTCGAAGCTCGGCGCGCAACGCGGTCAATACGTAAAACATTACGCCAACGCCAGCCAGCGATTTACTGGGAAAGGTACAGGCCGGCTGATTGGGGTTAACGATGACATCCGCCAAAGGAAGATCATTGCCAGGCAGGTGGTGGTCAGTGATTAATACACTGATACCCAGTCCTTGTGCCGTCGCCACCCCAGCATGGCTTGAAATACCGTTATCGACGGTAACGATGAGATCGGGCTCGCGTTCGGCAGCGAGGGACACGATCTCCGGAGAAAGTCCGTAACCAAACTCGAATCGATTGGGAACCAAATAAGATACTTCACTTAAGCCCATTTGGCGCAATACTGATACGGCAAGCGCTGAACTCGTCGCACCATCGGCATCGAAGTCACCGACGACGACAACTCGCGCTTCGCCCTCGATTGCATCAGCAAGAAGTTCGGCAGCCTCTCGAGCGCCTTTTAACTTGACGGGAGGAATCAACCCATTGAGAGCGAGATTCAGCTCATCGGGTGTTCGAATGCCTCTGTTAGCATACAAGCGTTTGAGCAAGGGTGGCAGCGACGAGCTCTCGAGCGCCGCGGTCACATCATTGGTTCGGTGCCGAATCGCTGCTCGCATCAGACGCTAACAGTCGCAGCCATATGCTGCTGAACCTTAGCGAGATCATTGTCGAGGACACAGAAACGCTCCGGGCGCTCAAATAAATCGACTAAATGCGCAGGTAGCTTTGCCTTCTCAGACACGCCGCTATTAGCAATAGCGTCCGGGAATTTAGCGGGATGCGCGGTAGCCAATGTCACCATCGGGCTACTCGCATCCACACGACAATCCCAAGCAGCACGTGTTCCAATAGCACTATGAGGGTCTAGAAGGTACTCATTATCTCGCCATACTCGAGCTATCTCAGCGCAGGTCTCATCGTCAGAAACACACTGACTGGCAAACAAGGCTCGCGCCTCAGACATTGCCGATGCCGAGAGCTCTATCTCGCCCGATTGGAATTGCTGCATGAGGTCAAACACCGCGTCGCCGCTGCGATCGTAAAGATCAAACATCAAGCGCTCAAAGTTAGAGGACACCGTAATATCCATACTTGGCGATAGCGACTGTTCAAGCTGCAGCCGTGAATACTTTCCAGTCGTTAACAGGCGATGGAGAACGTCGTTCTTATTAGTGGCAATAACTAAACGATCGATTGGCAAGCCCATACCACGGGCCAGATAGCCCGCGAATATGTCACCAAAATTACCCGTCGGCACCGAGAAATTTACTGCGCGATCGGGGCCGCCGAGGGCAAGCGCCGCATAAAAGTAATAAACGATCTGAGCCATAATGCGCGCCCAATTGATCGAGTTCACCGCGACCAATGACCGATTTTCAGGCAGGAAGGGTTCGGCGACAAAACTGGCTTTAACCATTGATTGGCAATCATCGAAGTTCCCTTTGATGGCCAGGTTATGAATATTGCCCCCTACGACAGTAGTCATCTGACGACGCTGCACCTCAGATACACGCTCATGTGGGTGCAAAATATAAATATCGATATTGCTACACCGACGGCAGCCTTCTATCGCAGCGGATCCTGTGTCGCCGGAAGTCGCACCCATGATGACTACTTTTTGGTCGCGCTTTTGCAGGACGTAATCCAGCAAACGACCCAGTAATTGCAGAGCAAAATCTTTGAACGCAAGCGTCGGGCCATGGAATAACTCGAGAACCCACTGGTTGTGTCCAAGCTGTACAAGTGGAGCAACCGCCTCATGCCGAAAAACCGCATAGGTGTCATCGATCAACACTTTTAAATCATCTTCAGGAATACTGCCTTCAACAAATGGCTTTAAAATGACGAACGCTAACTCGTTATAGGGTAAACCTCGCATGGCTTTGATCTGGTCACGCTCGAAATGCGGCAAGTTATCGGGGACGTAAAGACCCCCATCTGATGCCAAACCAGCAAGCAAAACTTCTTCAAAGCTTAGTCGGGGCGCGCGGCCTCGTGTGCTTATGTAGCTAATCGGCACGTCTTAACTCTCCTCAAAATTTTCGACGCGCAAGGCAACAACATGCTCGCCTACAGTTTCTAGTGCCTCAATGGCATTCAATGCGCTTTCGATACACTTGCCCGCAACACGGTCAGTAATAATCACCACATGAACGCGATCGGCCCCCGCTTTCGGTGGTCGCTGAATGAGTGACTCAATACTGATGCCTTGGCTTCCCAGAAGTCGCGTAATTTCAGCCATAACCCCGGGCTTATCTTGGGCAAAGAACCGCAAATACCACGCACTTTCTACTTCACCTTTACTGACTCGCTGTGGGTCTTTCAGCGCTTCTTGGGGCACGCCTAGCGCGGGGATTGGACAGCTTTGCCCACGACCCAACTCACGGCCTAAATCAACCAAATCCCCCCAAACAGCAGACGCTGTGGGCAATGACCCTGCCCCTGGGCCAATCAGAACAAGCTCACCAATAGCGTCGCCCGATACCATCACTGAATTGAGCACGCCATCGACATTGGCAATTTGCTTATTTGATGGGATAAGGGTGGGATGGACACGAAGATCGACACTGTCGCCGACCCGCCGAGCAATACCTAAATGCTTTATACGATAGCCGAGTTCAGCGGCAAACCTCAGGTCGTCAGGCGCGACACAATCAATGCCTTCTGTAAAAGGGCCCTTAATATCGAGAGGCATACCAAAAGCGATCGCTGCGAGGATAACGAGTTTGTGCGCCGCATCAGTGCCGTCCACATCAAATGTTGGATCGGCTTCCGCGTACCCAAGTGCTTGCGCTTGCGCTAACACGTCTTCGAAGGTTCGATCGGCACTCGCCATTTCGGTCAAGATAAAATTTCCAGTACCATTGATAATGCCGGCCACACTATCAATCACATTGCCCGCCAAAGACTCTCGCAACGTTTTAATAATCGGTATACCGCCGGCTACGGCTGCTTCGAAACGAAGAGCAACGCCTGCCTGCTCGGCCAGCGCAATCAGTTCGTTACCGTGTTCAGCTAACAAGGCTTTGTTTGCCGTGACCACGTGCTTGCCGTTCGCTATTGCCGTTTCGACGAGCTCCTTCGCGACAGTCGTACCGCCAATGAGCTCAACCAGAATATCAACGTCGGGATCGCGAGCAACCGCAAAGATATCGCGACTGACTTTAAACGTGCTCGTGTCACAGTCTGTATTATCGCGTCGCGCACCGATGTGACAGATCTCGAGCAATGCTGCCGATCGATCATTGAGCAGTGACTGACTGCGGTTAAATATATTAATGACGCCGCTCGCCACTGTGCCTAGGCCACAGATGCCGATACGAACGGTTTGCACTGTCATGATGCAATCTCCACAGCGGGCGCGCCCTGCCGCAATACTTTCTTTATGCCTCGAATGGCCTGGCGGGTGCGGTGCTCGTTCTCGATCAAACCAAACCGTACATAGCCCTCGCCGTACTCACCAAAGCCAATACCTGGAGATACCGCGACGCTGGCTTCTTGCAGCAATAACTTACTAAACTCTACCGACCCTAAATGGCGGAAAGCCTCAGGAATTTGAGCCCAGACGAACATGGTTGCCTTTGGCGGCGTCACTGGCCATCCCGCCTCGTTGAGGCCAGCACACAGTACATCTCTGCGCCGTTTATACATTTCACACACATCGGTGACACACTGTTGGTCGCCCTCAAGGGCCGCGATCGCAGCAACTTGGATCGGCGTAAAGATACCGTAATCCAAATACGATTTGATTCGAGTCAGCGCACCAATAAGCTCCTGATTACCCACGCAGAATCCGACGCGCCAACCGGGCATATTGTAACTTTTTGATAGGGTGTAAAACTCGACAGCGATGTCGCGCGCGCCTTTGACCTGCAGAATACTTGGCGCTACGTAGCCATCGAAACACAAATCTGCGTAAGCCAAATCATGCACGACCCAAATACCTGCTTCCTTGGCTATCGCGACCACTTTCTCAAAAAAATCAAGCTCGACGCAGTGACCCGTAGGATTCGATGGGAAATTTAACACCAACATTTTAGGCTTTGGGTACGTGTTGCGAATGGCCTGCTCGAGTTCGTCAAGAAAGGTGTCTTCATCCAGCATAGGAACATGGCGCAGATCGGCACCCGATATCACAAACCCATAAGGATGAATCGGATATGAGGGGTTGGGTACCAATATAGAGTCACCGGTACTCGTCGTAGCCAGCGCCAAGTGTGCCAAGCCTTCTTTGGAGCCCAGCGTCACAATCGCTTCTTTAGTAGGGTCGAGAGTCACATCGTAGCGGCGCTGATACCAATCACAAATGGCGCGGCGTAGTCGCGGTATCCCTTTTGATTGTGAATAGCGATGGGTATCACCTCGCTGCACAGTCTCAACCAACTTGTCGACGATATGTTGTGGCGTAGGCTGATCGGGATTGCCCATGCCAAAATCGATAATATCTTCACCGCGTGCACGAGCCGCTGTTTTTAGCTCGCCAATGATATTGAAAACATAGGGCGGCAGACGCTCAATGCGTTGAAAATTGTGATTCACGTAATCGAACTCCGTTAAGAGGACATCTTGGCCGTTCGCCAAGAGTTGGCCATTAGTTTAAACCCAGTACTTGTGCGATATCGGCCGCTGGCCGGTACCCTGGAATCATTTGGCCTCCGCTCGTTACAATAGCGGGTGTGCCCCTAACACCAAGCTCTACACCCAATTGATATTGCGAGGCCACCGGCGATGTACCGCAGTCATCAATCGGCACCGATTCTCCGGCCTTAAATTTAGTCAACGTTTCCTGCTTGTTATCCGCACACCAAGCCGTTGCTAGCTGCTTTGCACCTTCAGAGTCCAGACCACCGCGCGGGTACGCGAGATAGCGCACTTCAATACCGCGACTATTGAGATCATCAACTTCACGGTGCAATTTTTGGCAGTAGAAACATGTCACGTCGGTAAAAACAGTAATGTAATCACGGGTCTCGCCTTCGGGCGAGAACACAATCATTTCATCGATAGCAATATCGTCAACTAGACTCTTCCGTTCAACCTCACGCTTTTGCTCAGCGAGGTTCACGAGCCCATTGTTACGTATGGCGTATAAATCACCCACCACAAAGTGCTCACCAGTCTCGGTGGCATACAGGACCAAGCCACTAGTCAGGGTGACCTCAAGCAAGCCATTTGCCTCAGTCTGGATGATTTCTGCAATTTCAACTGACCCACCGGTGCTCGCTGAAAGAGCCCCGACGATGCGCGCCTCGACCGCTGCGTAAGCATCTGCGTTGTCACTTTCTGCTCGACTTGCCCCCGCAAAGATGAGCATGATAACTGCGGCAAAAATAGAGACACGGTATCGTGCGAAGTTTTTGCGCTCACAGTTTAAGAAACGGTTAAGCCGATTCATGAATTTTCTCCGCTGCCTCTCGACATTATTTACCTCAGCCTCGAGGATGATGATTAGCATGCAATTCCTGCATGCGCTGTTTTGCCACGTGAGTGTATATCTGAGTTGTCGAAAGGTCGCTGTGACCTAGCAACATTTGTACGACACGCAAATCGGCCCCGTGGTTCAATAAGTGCGTTGCAAACGCATGCCGCAACGTGTGCGGCGAAAGATGAACTTGGATACCCGCACGCTCGGCATAGATTTTAATACGATACCAGAAGGTCTGGCGAGTCATGGCCGTGCCACGGTTAGATGGAAACAGCACGTCGGACACTTTACCTCTGCTCAATGCAACCCAAGGGCCTGCCAGATAGCGCTGCAACCAATCTAACGCCTCCTCACCCATAGGAATGAGACGCTCTTTACTACCTTTTCCTAAAACGCGGACAACGCCCTGATTAAGGCTGACTTGGCTCACCTCAAGATTAGTCAGCTCTGAAACTCGCAGACCGCAGGCATAAAGTAGCTCAAGCATGGTTCTGTCGCGGAACTCGAGATCACTTTCGAGGTCTGGCGCACTGAGCAATCGATCTACATCGGCTTCAGAGAGGGATTTGGGTAAAGCGCGTCCTTGTCGTGGACTCTCTAAATGGAGCGATGGGTCGCTCTCAATAAAACCCTCGCGCAATAACCATCGATAAAAGCTACGCGCACTGGACAAAAACCGCGCAGCGGATCGGGGTGATTGCCCCTCTCGCATTCGTTCACCCAGATAAGTCTGCAAGTCCTGCGCCTCTGCATTCACTAAAGTGTCGCAAGCTTGCCTCGACAACCAATCCTCAAATGCATTCAAGTCTCGGCGATAAGCCATAAGCGTGTTGTCACTGAGTCCACGCTCAAGCCAAAGACTGTCAATGAAGCTAGTAACCATCGGATCACTCATTCCAGCGTTCGCCCCGGAGCATCATAGTATTCCTCGGCTTAGGAACAAAAAACGCAGGCTGCCTGCTTGGCACCTGCGTTTTGATAATTACTAATGGCAGGCAGGCACAAACATCGCTTTCGCCCACCGCCACTGAAAAAGCCTTAGCGAGAGAGCTTTTCCTTAATACGAGCCGCCTTACCGCTGAGTTCACGCAAGTAATACAACTTAGCCTGACGAACGTCGCCACGACGCTTAACAGCGAGGCTATCGATCATTGGGCTGTAAGTTTGGAATGTACGCTCAACGCCTACGCCGTGCGAAATTTTACGCAGTGTAAAGGCCGAGTTAAGGCCACGATTACGCTTACCGATGCAAACTCCTTCGAAAGCCTGAAGACGCTCACGGTTACCTTCCTTTACTTTGACCTGAACGACTACCGTGTCGCCTGGTGAAAAATCAGGAATTTCCTTGTTCATCTGCTCTGCATTCAGCTCAGAAATAATTTTGTTGGTGCTCATGACACTCTCCAGTTACGCCTGACGCCCTTGGGCGCTCCCGCGACTCACGTCGCAATCCAAATTGACCAGTTAGAGCTCTTATCGACAACCCTAACGGCCTGTATTCTTCTCGAGGCCCCACTTACGAAGCAACTCGTTATGCTCCCGACTCAATGTTTCAGCATTCATCAAATCAGGCCGCCGGTCTATTGTACGCCGTAAAGCCTGAGCTTGGCGCCAACTGGCAATTTTCCCATGATCACCACTGAGAAGGACGTCGGGCACACGCTCACCCAAGTACTCCTCCGGTCGAGTGTAGTGAGGATAATCCAACATTCCCTCGACAAACGAATCTTCTGCTGCAGAATCCGCATGTCCTAACACACCGGGCAACCATCGCATGACGGCATCAATAACCAGCATTGCTGGCATTTCACCGCCACTGACCACGAAATCGCCTACCGACAACTCGAGGTCTACCGAGCGCTTAATAAATCGCTCGTCCATCCCTTCGTACCGCCCCGCCACCAAAATCAGTGACGAATGGGTTGATAATTCTCTAGCAACTCGGTCATTAAACACTGTGCCCTGAGGCGTCAGCGCAATCACCATAGCCTCTGTACCAACCTGCTGTTTGGCCTCGCTTAACGCTCGATCTAAAACAGCTGGCTGCATGACCATTCCTGGGCCGCCGCCATAAGGCCGATCATCGACCGTGCCGTGCTTATCACTCGCATAATCCCGTGGATTAACCAGCGACAAATCACACAGGCCTCGGCTAAATGCTCTACCCGTTACACCCCAATCGGTCAGGGCACTGAACATCTCGGGAAACAGCGTTACCACACTCAAATGCCGCAAACATGCCTCAGGCATCGATAAACCAGTTCACCTTAATGACACCGGCTATCAAATCCACACCAGCTACCACATCACCGGGCAACCAAGGAATAAGATGCTCGCTGTCATCGACACTGTCTGCAGTTGGCTTCACAACCAAAACGTCATTGGAACCCGTTTCAATAAGTTGCTTCACCGTACCCAGCAATACTTCTCGATCACCCTCAGTGCACCAGACTTTAAGCCCCATGAGATCGCGCCAGTAATACTCGCCCTCTCCTGGTTGCGGTAGCTGAGAGGCAAGACCACTCAACATCCAACCGCGCAAAGCCTCTGCGGCGTTGCGATCGTCAACGCCCTTTAGCGCAGCGATAATGCCTTTGCCTTGGGTTTTGACCTTTAATACTTTGACTTTCTTTACTTCAGCCTTTGCTTCAGCAGCGCCCGCTTGCTTGCCCGGCGACAAAATGATGTCGTCAAGCTCCGTAAGCAGTGCGGGGTCTTCGAGATAAGAGCGAATTTTCACCCATCCCTTAATGCCGTGGACCCCAACGATGTCCGCCAAATGTAATTGCTCAGCCATACCGAGCACTCATTGGCTCACCAGCGCGTGCTTACGCAGCTACGCTAGTTTCAGCAGCTGCTTGTGAAGCGGCATCCTTCATGAGTACCTCGACGCGCGGAGAAACCTGCGCACCTTTGGCTACCCAACGGCCAATAGCTTCACTGTCGAGCTTTAAACGAACTTCTTGACCACGAGCAATCGGGTTGAAGAAGCCTACACGCTCGATAAAACGACCGTTACGAGAGTTGCGACGGTCTGCCACAGTAATGTGGTAGAACGGACGCTTCTTTGAGCCGCCGCGAGACAAACGAATAACTACCATGTTGTTGATTCCTCAATAAAAAATTGGCAGGCAACGGCACATCTAGTCAACCGACCCGCAAATAAAGGAGGCGAAGAGTACATGAATCGTATCCAGAATAAAAGTGCTGGTTTTACCTATCGCCCGCCTGGAAAACCACCTGGGGGCATGCCACCACCTGGAGGCATCATGCCACCCAAACCACGCATCATTTTCTGCATACCGCCGCCCTTCATTTTCTTCATCATTTTCTGCATTTGCTTGTGTTGCTTGAGCAGACGATTGAGATCCTGAACCTGAGTTCCTGAACCTAATGTAATCCGGCGCTTGCGTGAGCCGGAGATCACATCGGGGTTACGCCGCTCTTTAAAAGTCATGGAGTCAATCATGGCCTCCATGCGAGCAAATTGCTTCAAATCAATATTCTGCTGTGCCATTTGCGCCATATTGCCCATGCCCGGGAGCTTGTCGAGCATGTTCGTGATACCGCCCATATTGCGCATCTGCTGGAGCTGGTCGCGAAAGTCTTCGAGATCGAAACGTCCACCTTTTTGAACTTTTTTGGCGAGCTTCTGTGCTTTCTTCTTATCGACCGTGCGCTCTGCGTCTTCGATTAGCGAGAGCATATCGCCCATACCAAGGATACGCGATGCGAGTCGATCGGGATGGAAAGGGTCTAGGGCTTCAGTTTTCTCGCCCACACCGAGGAATTTAATAGGCTTGCCCGTGATGGCGCGCACTGACAACGCAGCACCGCCGCGGGTATCTGCATCCACCTTGGTCAGAATAACGCCCGTCAAAGGCAGCGTATCTCCGAAGGCTTTGGCGGTATTGGCGGCATCTTGGCCCGTCATAGCATCGACGACGAACAGTGTCTCCAGAGGATTGATGGCTGCGTGTAGCTCACGAATTTCATCCATCATGCCTTGATCGATCGCGAGCCGGCCTGCCGTATCCACTAGCAACACGTCACTGAAGTTTAGACGCGCCTGCTCCAGCGCACGGTTAACAATATCAATTGGACGCTCATCTCCGGAACTCGGCTCAAAACGCGCGCCGACCTCCCCCGCCAGGGTTTCCAGCTGTTTGATTGCTGCCGGACGGTAAACGTCAGCGCTAACTACCGAGACTTTCTTCTTTTCACGCTCAATGAGATATCGAGCCAGCTTGGCAACCGATGTCGTTTTACCCGCACCTTGTAAGCCGGCCACCATAATGACGACCGGAGGCTGCGATGCAAGATTAAGCGTCTCGTTTGCACTACCCATCGTCTCTTGTAATTCACTTTGGACGATCTTCAGGAAGGCCTGCCCGGGAGACAGGCTTTGCGCGACTTCAGCACCCACCGCACGCTGCTTGACGGCATCGGTGAATTGCTTGACTACAGGCAGCGCAACATCGGCTTCTAACAGTGCCATGCGTACTTCGCGCAGCGTATCTTTGATATTGTCCTCGGTAAGCCGAGACTTACCTGCCATGGTCTTTAAACTGGCGGAGAGGCGTTCACTTAGACCTTCAAACATGTGCGGTTCCCAGATAAGTGCTCAAACCCGCTTTTGCGGGATTACTGAATGCGATATAAGTGCGTAGTATACGTGGCTTGTGCCATAGACCCAATCATCGAAAGCGAGAAGCTGACCGTGAATGATACACCCCAACTCTTGCAAGCCGGATTAGCCATTATTTCTGCCCTGTTATATGTGGGAACAAGTGCGCGGCAACTGCTTTTTCTTGACCGTGAAGGCTGCGCTCCTCGCGAAGCCAGCGTGATCTACCTTGCCGTTGGGGCAGTCGCTGCTCACGCCGCACTCAGCTGGCTCGAACTCTCAGATGGCACACTAAGCCTTGGGTTTTACAAGGTCGCCTCCTTTATTTTTCTCGTTATTTCCGTTTTGAGCTTGCTGGCCTTACTCCTAAGGCCATTGCACATGATGATCATCGCCACGTTTCCTTTGGCGGCGCTGTCTGTACTTCTTAATGCGTTTGCACCTGCAACAGGTCGGCCGATGATTGGGCTAGAACCCGGCCTTATTGTCCACATTACTTTGTCACTCACGGCCTTTGGAATACTCACTATTGCCGTCGTACAAGCGGGCTTGGTGTCTGCTCAAACTCGAAAACTACGACAGCATCAAATCGGCGGATTTGTTCGCGTGCTGCCACCCTTAGACCTAATGGAGCAAATGTTCTTTGAGCTGCTAATAGCCGGTACCGTGGTACTCAGCGCGGCCGTCATCGCAGGCGTCGTTTTCATCGATGACTTCTTTGCGCAACATCTAGTACACAAAACCGTATTAACGCTTGTCGCTTGGAGTATTTTCGCCGTAACGCTTTTCGTCCACTGGCGTTCCGGCTGGCGAATTGGCACCGCGGTATCACTAACATTCACAGGTTACACCTGCTTAGTAATCGGTTTTTTTGGATCAAAACTGGTGCTCGAATTACTGCTGTGAAAAACCTCGCAAAACTTAGCTTAATAAGCGCTTGTCAGCGGCGGTATTTTTCTCCACCATCGGCACTCAATCCTAACTGTCTACGAAAACTTTGAACGACGCCCCGCTGGGACTCCTCTTTACCGCACTGCTTCTCTTGGTACTGTTCTCCGGATTTTTCTCGAGCTCAGAGACCAGTATGATGTCTCTCAATAGGTATCGCCTCAAACACCTGCGCAACCAAGGGCATAAAGGTGCACGGCGGGCAAGCAAACTCCTAGAGCGTCCAGACCGACTGATCGGACTGATCCTCATTGGCAACAATTTAGTCAACATTCTGGCGTCGGCCATTGCAACGGTTATTGCTATCAGACTCTATGGTGATGCGGGTATTGCTATCGCAACAGTGCTGCTAACGCTCGTTATTCTGATATTTGCCGAAATCACGCCAAAGACCATTGCGGCCCTGCATCCTGAACGGGTCGCATTTCCGTTTAGCTTCATCCTTCTGCCCTTACTACGCTTATTTCTGCCAATGGTTATGGCGATTAACAGCGTTACCAATGGCATTCTGCAATTAATGGGTTTTAGAACTGAACAGCAAGAGGGCGAAGCGCTGTCTCAGGAGGAGTTACGCACCATTGTGACCGAGTCTGGGGCGATGATCCCTAGCCGACACCGGCGGATGCTGGTCAATATTCTTGATTTGGAGCAGGTGACGGTCAACGACATCATGGTCCCTCGTAATGAGGTCTATGGTATCGATCTCGATGACGACGACAGTGTAATCATGCAACAACTGCAGGAAAGTACGCACACACTCCTACCCGTCTGGAATGAGGACATTAATGACATTCGAGGCGTACTACACATGCGCAACCTCAGTCGCGTGCTTACGGGGGACGGCTTATGCCGAAATGCCCTGCAGGAAGAAATGGATAAACCCTATTTCATCCCCGAAAATACGCCGCTACACACACAACTTTTGCAGTTCCAGCAAAAAAAGGTCCGCCTTGGCATCGTGGTTGACGAATACGGTGACGTCATGGGCTTAGTGGCATTGGAAGACATATTGGAAGAAATTGTCGGTGAATTTACTTCCAATCTTGCGGACGATAACGAAGAAATAAACACCATGACCGACGGCAGCACACTGTGCTCCGGGACCGTCAGCATTCGCGACCTTAACAAGCAACGCGGCTGGACGCTCCCCACAGATGGCCCTAAAACAATCAGCGGGCTCGCACTCGAGGCCCTTGAAGCGTTTCCAACAGGCCAAGTATCTGTGCGGCTACCCGGCTACCTGCTGGAAGTCGAGGAGATTGAAGGCAACTTAATTAGCAAGGTTCGGATAAGCCCATTGGACATCGACTAAGTAAGCAGCCATTTTATTTCAATCGAATCGTTTGCTTAGTCGCTCGACGTGCTTCACTCGCCCGCATTATTTCTTTCTTTTGCTCATTTGACGCCATAAACCAATCGGTAATTTCCTCACCGGTCCGATAGCATCCGAGACACACATCATCTTCATCAAGAGCGCAAACGGCAACGCATGGCGAACTAATGGACTCACTCGTCATCAGGCTGCTCCACTAGCTGCGCCGCAAAAAAAGCTGCGTTGTGCACGTAATGTTGGGCTCCGCCGCGCATCGCAGTAATTTGTTCTTCAGTCAGCGTCGCCTTCACCTTTGCAGGCGCACCGAGTACCAGCGAGTTATCGGGTATTTGTGTGCCACCCGTCACGAGCGCCCCCGCCCCAATAAGGCAGTTTTTACCCACCACAGCACCATCGAGCACTACAGCATTGATACCAACGAGGGAACCTTCACCAATCGTGCATCCATGAACCATGGCGTTATGACCAACAGTGACGTCATCGCCAATGATACAAGGGGTGCCTGGATCGGCGTGAAGCACCGCACCGTCTTGAATATTGGCGTTTTCACCCACTTCGATGTACTCGACGTCCGCACGGATAACAGCAGAAAACCAAACACTTGAACCCGCTTTTAATAAAACATCGCCAATTACCGCAGCGTTAGGTGCAATGAAATGACCATCACCTTCGGTGCGGACTCGTCTATCTCCGAGCGCATATTTCATAAAAATCTCCTCGCTAAACGTGCCATGGCATCAGGGCTCCGGATGGGACTGCTGGGCGTAAAACTCATCTGCGAACGCATCCAGGCGATCATCCTCGATCGCGTCACGAATAGCGCGCATATGATTCTGATAAAAGCGTAAATTGTGAATAGTGCAAAGTTGCGAACCGAGAATTTCGTTACATTTATCCAGATGGTGAAGATAGGCACGACTAAAATTTTGGCAGGTATAGCAATCGCAGCGACTATCTAGTGGCGCCGTGCTGGTCTTGTGACGCGCGTTCCGCAATTTGATAACCCCACGGCTCGTGAACAAATGTCCGTTACGCGCGTTTCGTGTCGGCATAACGCAATCAAACATATCAATTCCACGACGCACACCTTCAAGTAGGTCAGCCGGTGTTCCGACACCCATAAGATAACGGGGTCGATCAGTAGGAAGTTGATCAGCTATCGTATCGAGAACATTCAGCATCTCATCTTTGGGCTCACCTACTGACAAACCTCCGATCGCATAACCATCAAAGCCAATATTTGTGAGGCCTTCGAGTGAGATTTGACGCAGATCGGGATACATACCACCCTGCACGATACCAAAAAGCGCTGCTGGATTATCGCCATGTGCGGCTTTGCTGCGCTCGGCCCAGCGTAAAGAGAGCTCCATCGACGCGGACGCCTCTTCGTGTGTGGCGGGATACGGCGTGCACTCGTCAAAAATCATGACAATATCGCTGCCCAGATCACGCTGTATTTGCATCGAAATCTCGGGGTCTAAAAACACCGAGTCACCGTTGACGGGCGATTGAAATGTCACCCCTTCTTCAGCTACTTTGCGCAGCTTACCGAGACTAAAAACCTGAAAGCCACCTGAATCAGTAAGTATGGGGCCTTGCCACTGCATAAAATCGTGAAGATCGCCATGCTGTCGGATAATGTCAGTTCCGGGGCGCAGCCATAAATGAAAGGTGTTACCCAAGATGATGTGTGCCCCAATCTCTTCGATATCCCGAGGGAGCATACCTTTCACCGTGCCATAGGTACCTACCGGCATAAATGCTGGCGTCTCTACAACACCACGATCAAAAATGAGTCGACCGCGCCGCGCTTGACCGGCGGTGTTCTGTAGTTCAAATCTCACCAACGTTACCTCTGTCTCGGAGTGCTGCCGCCGTGGGCGTGATAAACATGGCATCACCATAGCTGAAAAAACGGTAGCGGTTCTCTACCGCCTGACGATACGCACTGAGTATGTGTTCATGCCCAGCAAACGCAGCGACCAGCATAATCAGTGTTGACTCAGGCAAATGGAAGTTCGTGATCATCGCATCAACTACGTGAAAGGTCTTCCCTGGGTAGAGGAAAATATCGCTGTCACCGTGAAAAGGAGCAAGCTGACCCGTTTGCGCCGCTGTTTCCAGTGACCGTACCGCGGTGGTTCCCACGGCAACTACTCGCCCTCCTCTCTCTCGACAGGCTGCTACTGCATCCACTACATCTTGGCCTACGTCGATAAACTCACTATGCATGGTGTGGTCAGCAAGATCATCGACACGCATCGGCTGAAAAGTTCCGGCAGCCACATGCAATGTCAGTTCTGTAAAGCGAATACCGCGAGCCGTTAAATTGGCCAGCAACTGCGCATCGAAATGCAGCCCCGCAGTTGGCGCTGCAACTGCGCCTTCTTTTTTTGCAAAAAGTGTCTGATAGCGCTCGCGATCTTCGGGTGTATCCGCTCTCTCAATATACGGTGGCAAAGGCATATGCCCAAAGTTATCAAGAATGGCTGACCAATCACCCCGCAATGGCTCGATAACAAAGAACGATTCTTGACGACCAATAACACGCAACGATAACTCACTGGGGGTGGAGTGCTCATCAGGCGCCACGAATAAGGTCGTATTCGGCTTAGGGGATTTACTTGAACGAATTTGAGCGAGCGCAGAGCCATCGGCAAGCATTCTCTCTAATAATATTTCTACGCGCCCTCCGGTTTCCTTGACTGCGTAAACACGAGCCGCAAGCACCCGCGTGTTATTGAAAACCAGCAGGTCATCACCGTTAATCAGATCGAGAATATCCGTGAATTGACGATGTGAAATCGCGCCTGTCGCGCCGCTAAGCACCATAAGCCGAGACGAGGCTCGCTCAGGCAGTGGCGCTTGAGCAATGAGTTCCGAAGGCAACTCGAACGCAAAATCTTGACGCTGCATGGCCAAAACTCTCCAACTAGGATCGACAGTCGTAAAAAAGCCGGCAAGCGCCGGCTATTTTTTGCCGGTTACCCGGCCGCCCAAGCAGCTTACTCAGCTGCAACATCCTCTGATGCTTCAGCTTCGGCTTCAGCAGCTTCTTCAGATTCGGCTTCAACAGCCGCTTCAGCGACTTCAGGCTCGGCTTCGGGTTCAGCGGCGGGTGAAGGTAAAGTAACCTTGATCAGGTCTTCTGCCAACAAGGCCTTAACCTTCTCTTCGCCGTTAACAGGCTTACCATTTGCGTTTTGTACAGCGAAGCGGCCATCGCCACGCTTGAAAATTTTGTAATCGGATGTCTTCTTAACGAGCTGCATTGCCATGTCTTTTCTCCCCTTGAGATACTCAGAAAAGTGCTTTCGGTCCCTACCGAGGCACTGAGTTGTGCCGAAGCTTACCCCATTTGTCGATTTGAATCAGCAAACTATTGCCGTCTGCGCCCGACTTGGTATACTCCGCCCCCTTCGATTCACTGCCGGAGTGGTGGAATTGGTAGACACGACGGATTCAAAATCCGTTGCCTTTAAAAGCGTGCCGGTTCAAGTCCGGCCTCCGGTACCAACACTCTTTTTTGCCCTTTTACACGGCAAAGAACAGGTCTAACGCCCGGTGTAGTACACCGGCTCACCTTGAATAGAAGCAACTGGCGTCACCGATCCAGCAGCAGCTGCCTGAAGGAACCGGAACTCTTCACTGACCGCCATGGCGTCGCCGAACTCAGCCATCGATGCCCAATCTTTAAAAGCGACCACATAATGTATGGCTCCTGTTCCGCCTACACCCTCAGAATAAATGTCCACCTTGGCACCAGCTCGCGTGTGAATCTCTTTGGCTTTCATAAATGCCGCATAAGCGGCCGCGGTCTTACCAGCATTCGGCTGCCAAACATAAACTCGAAAAGGGCCGTCATCCTTAAAAGCACTAGATTTCACCGATGAATCCCAGTTGACCCCTTCTACGGACATCAAAAGATTACCTGATGGTGACTCAGCGGCTTGCGCCCAAAAGGTCTGCCATTGCTCACTGTTATTGCTTTCTTTCGTTTTGGCCCAAGCTTCTCCCGTATCCCACCGCAACACGTAGTCAAACGTGGGCTGGCCACTAGCGCCTACGTCCATTCGGTAAATACCGACATGAGCGCCTGCCGCTTCATGCAGTTTCGCGGCAGCCATCATCCCCTGTACAAGCGCCACCGGCGACGATGAATTGGATTGCCAGCGAAATACCTCAAGACGCTCTGCAAGCGCACTGGCAGAGCTCATTAGCGCAGTAATAAATCCGGTCATTAGCAATAGTGCCTTCATCATAAATCCTCCTTTTTATTATTCTTCCCGATTACCACTATTCGGGATAAGTGATTTCTCGCATCACCGCATAGTCGACAATGCTTCGATATTCCTCGTAGCTTTTGGACGTTTTATCGTTAGCCGCTTCGTCCATCCCAGCCTCTGCAAATTTCTCCATGAACGCCTTATATTCTTTTGCACTACCTTGCATTGCGGACATATCTTTATAAGTCACCGTTAGCCAAACATTAGGAGAATCTGCGCCGTTTGCGACCCATATGCTGTAATCTACGATCGATCCCATCTCCTTTTGAACCTCCATGGCACGTACCCACGTTGTTTTCAAATTGACCAGGTAATCATCTAGAAAATTAGTTTTAACGTTGACCACTGTCAGCTCCGTGACGGATTCGCTGGGGGTGTAGTCTGTCCATATTTCTGCTGATACACCGTTAGCGCCAACGAGTAACGTTACAACGGCTAATACCTGTCTAATCCACTTATTATTCGCGATCATAGTTACCTCCTATTTTGAAAACGTTAGATGTGAATGTTTTTTTACTCCCACCTGACCATACGCCACTCAATAAAAACTGAAATGGGAGATTGTGACTCAAATCACAAAACGGCAAATCAACCACTGGTCGTCATTTTGTACTTCCTCCGCTTCGCGCCCTCTGCCTAAGGGGAAACGGCCGAACCAACAAATGAGCCAGTTAAATAACTAGTGGGCTACTAAGATACAGAGTACTTTGGTGCACTGTGGACACAGCGTGAGCCGCGTTGCTCGTTAGATATAATGCCGGCTCTGCTTTATCGCTTAACTAAACTCAACGTGGGGCATACTGTATTAATGAATATGAAAGCTGAACTTCAAGAAGTAATGAATATGTTGCGAAAACTTCAGGGCTCGATTGACTTCGGAGGCACCCCTAGCGCCGAACGGGAAGAATTAGCTGGAGACGTTTCGGACATCATGGATGCCTTGTTCGAAGCAATCAAAAAGCTGCCGAGTGACTAGTCAGCAGCTATCGCAGGACGCTAGCCGGGGATTCCCATAACCTAAAGGCGCCGGGGGCATTTTTGCGCCGGGTAGTTGTCAGAACGCTTGGTGAAAGCTAATCTGAAATTGCCCCTTATTCACCGCCTCTGTGTGTTGCTGCATGTAGCCCACTTGAATCTGTCCGCGATCACCGAGCTTGTAGCCGAGGGCTGTATAAAAGCGGTTGCGATCATAGAAATCGACTTGTCTCCCGCTCCCAATATCACGTTCCCCATTTACAAATATTTCGTTATACAGGGCCAGATACCATGCACCCTCAGATAGAGTAGGTTGGTTTAGTGGCACGTCTGCGAATAAGCCATATCGGAAACGCGTTCGAAAGTCTTGGTCCTCTACCCATCGCTGTTCAAATCGGATGCGATGTCGCAAAAAAACTCGGCTACCGAGCTGCTGCGGTATCAGCGCCTCTTGATAAATACGGGTTTCGGACGTGGTTCTATCAGAACGACCGAACTGGCCCGATGTAATATTGGCTACCCCAAGGGTGTATTTGCCGGGGAGCTTCTCTGGGCGGTACGTCAACCCACCTCGGACCAAGAGCTGTTCCAGGTCACCGCCCGTATCCCAGTTTCGGTACTGAATGTCTCCTTGAAAACCAAACCGGCTGTGGGAAAAATCCTTGTTGAAAAAATACATGTACCAGGCGCCCGCTTGGTCTTCGTCTATTTGACTAGCCAGTGCGCTTATTGGAAATGAGAGGGAAACAACGAGGAACAAGGTGAAAGTCAGTCGACAAAGCATAGTTACTCAACAGCGTGTTTTTGCTCGGCAAATAGAGGCCGAATAGATTAGCAGTCATCGCAGACAGCCAACGATACTTATCTGCGCAGCTGGTGATTGGTTTTTGCTATCAATTGGTTTTTGCTCTCAAAGGGTGGCTTCAGTGCCTACATGCATTTTTTAGAGGGCCATAATAATACTCACGGAGACCAACCAACGTAGTAGTATGTCGCGCCGTACATCCCTCCCCCTTCAGGAAAAAACCTCATGGATAACGAAACATTACTAATGTTTGGGCTCGCATTTGTCGCTATTGGTGGCGGCTGGCTGTTTATCAGAGCGTTTCGCAAGCTGCGATGGTTAGATTAGTATGGTCGCAGGGTTGTTCCAGCTTCCCCAGCCCTGAGCCTCGCTTTCTTGGCCAGTGCGATTAAGATCTGAGTAAAATACGTAGCAGAAAAAGGCACGCGCTACGACGCCGTGCTTACCAGTGGCCTGCTTATACTACTGGTCTGCTTATACTATTGGTCAGCTTATAAAAGCACCCATCCTGCGACGAGTAGCATCATTATCGCTGCCAATCGATTTACTATGACTAAGTTATGGTCGTCTTTTAACAAGCGCCCTAACCAACGGCCACCACTGGCGTACAAAGACATCGATAAAAACTCCGACACCACTACGACTGATAGCAATACAACAAGCTGCGGGGCCAGGTCTCGCTCCGCCGAAATAAATCCCGGCAGGAGCGCGATCATGAAGGCCCAGCCCTTCGGATTCATCACAGCAGTACTAAAACCCAGGGCCAACAACGCCAATGGTCCTAATGTGACTCCCTTTGTCCCCGATGCAAAATGCTCCTTGGTGTTCCACAGCTGCCATGCAATCCAGAGCAAATAGGCCGCGCCGACGATAGCTAACACTTGGAAATAAACAGCGTCTAGCGCGAGGAGCCACGTAAGCAATAATGTCGTGGCGCTAACCACTAGCGTGACGCCGAGCAGCTCACCCAGCATCATAAATAGCGCTCGGCGATAGCCGATACTGAGCCCCAAAGAAAACGCCAGAGTCATACACATACCCGGCGTCAGCGACACAGCAGCAATCGTCGGAATAAGCAGTAAAAGTAATT
>CAJQLP010000156.1 GCA_905479205.1 uncultured Luminiphilus sp. | reverse complement strand
TAGTTACAAGATGCACATAGTTACAAGATACGCAAAAGTTCAAGCGTGGGATGACTGTTTGCTGATCGAAACTTGCGCCCGGGCTCAGTATTGACCACCATGTGCCTATTCTTTTTTTTAATGGGTGCATTATGACTCGTCTGACGACGCTCTACATTGACAAAGAAGCACACAAATTCTCGGCGGCGCATTACACAATTTTTTCTGCGACCGACCGAGAGCGACTACATGGACATAACTACTCGGTGTCGGCGCGCATTGTTGCCCCCATGGGCCCCAATGGGTTTTCAGCTGACTACAACGTCTATAAAAATCGGTTGAAAGTGCTGTGTGACCAGCTTGACGAATATATGTTGCTAGCGGGTAAGTCCCCGTATCAAACGCTCGTTGAATCGGATGGCGAGGTGTTGGCTACTTTTGCGGGCAAGACCTTGCGTTTTCCGAGTGACGAGACCATTGTTCTTCCAATTCTTAACGTTACGGTTGAAGAGCTAGCGCATTATCTGCTTGCCCAGCTCCTGGTCGTAAGTGGTGATGAGGAGCTTGTAGAGGTAGAGCTCGGCGTATCTTCGGGTCCTGGCCAAACGGGGTCTGCGATTTGGCAGGTACAGAAATAATTTTTTTATTTCTGTGAACTTTCTCTCGCAGGACTGGTCATACCTATAACTGCTGAGAAGGCGTCGCTACGGGGACGATGCATGGGAAACTCTCTAGCAGTCAGAATCCGTTTATCGGGATTCTCCTCGTTTGAGTGGCTCCTTATTGGCCGACCGATTGGTCGGCCTTTTTTTTGTCTGAAATTAATCGTTACGGGAGGTGTTCACGCGACCTAGCTCGGCTAGAGCGGCGATGATCGCTGCCGCCGTTTGTGGGCCGACAAGGGTCTGCTGGAGTCTTCCTTTAGGGTCCACCAATAAAGTGGTTGGTAGAACTCGGGGCACGGGAATACCGAGCGTTTCGCTCGGGTCCGTGCTCAGCACCTCAAAACCAATGGCCATTTCATTGACCTGCTGACTCAGTTCGAGGCCTGTTTTTCCATCATAGTTAACACCGAGCACTGTAACGTCTGATAGTTCGTTCAAGTGATTCAGTTCAGGAACCTCCTCGCGGCATGGTGTGCACCAAGTTGCCCAGTAATTGATTACCCTCCAGTTGCCTGCGTCGGGTAGAGCGCCGTCACTGGAACTGCAACTTGCGAGAGCGAGCAATATGGCAGCTTTTGTGAGCCCTTTAACTATCATCTTGAACAGGTTTCCGAAAACAGCGTGCTTAAGGATACATCCAATCGGACACTTTGTTCGCGGCGTTGTGCCTGCAGTAGTTCGTTGGCCGTGACCTGCCAGGGGCAAGCATCGGGCGGAGCTGAGGGGACATCGAGCTCGATGTTAATCAAAGTTTTGATGTCATTAAGGCTTACCCGGCTCAAATCTTTACTCAGCAAAAACTTCCCCTGACTACTCTGTGTGATTAGTTTGTTCGTCACGAAACTCTCTCGAATTTGTCGCCAACTCTCGCCATCTAATCCTCCGAGAATATTGTCTTGGTTGCGCAGAAGCTGGATTTCACTGACCGGTTCACCACGATGCTGCGCCTGCCAGAGCACGTAAAGAACATCGAGTGCTTTAAGTAGTTTAGGCCGATTCGCCTGTTCCAGAGACTGGTAGGTGGTGAGGCTGTTCACAATGATAGCGCCGCTTAGAACGATGATCCAAGTAATGTAAAGCCATAGGAGAAAGACAGGTACCGCGGCAAAAGCGCCGTAAACCAAAGCATAGCTAGAATTAGCCATCACAGTAGTAAACGTTGCTTTGGCGATCGAAAAGGCAAGGGCGGCGGCGGTGCCGCCCACGAGCGCATGTCGAATCGGTACAGCGCAGTTCGGTACCGTGACATAGAGTGCGGAGAGTCCCAATACACTTAAAACAAAGGGCAGAAGCGATAATAGAAAAGCGCTGACGCCCAGTACGTCGATTCCGGCAATCGATTTGGCTGCGGCATACAGGTATGCCTGTATACCGAGGCCGAGTCCTAGAATGACAGGTGCCAAGCTAAGTACGGCCCAGTAGAGAAGAAAGCTCGATACGGCCCCACGATTCTCTTTATTGCACCAAATATTGTTGAACGCACGTTCAACGTTGCGGAGCATAAGTACTGCGGTGATAGCCAAAATTCCTATTCCCGCACCGGTAAGATTCTTGGCTTGTTCTGAAAAGCTGCTTAGGTAGCTCGCTACCTCTTGTGAAGACTGGGGGAGCAGATTTTGCATGAGAAATTGTTCGATCTGCGATTCTAGGTTCGCACTTGTGGGTATAGCAGAGCCCACCGCGTAAATGACGGTAAGAAGAGGAACCAGCGCGAATAAGCTCATATACACTAATGCTGCGGCGATCTCCGAACATCGATCGGCCCGAAAGCGTTGGAAGAAGTACTGCGTTCCCGCAAGTAACTTCTGTATCATTGGATTATTCAGCATGGCTATTTCTCCCGGTCATTCGAGTTCCACCGGTCGTTCGAGTTTCATTGGTCGCCCGAGAGCGTTGGGGCGACGGCTCGCCTATTGATGATTGCTGATAGTGTAGTGCAGGTGGCACCCGTCTTGCACCGTACCAATTAAAGACTGTGAATAGGACGTTAGATGACCACAACACCTTATATTCTGATTCTCTACTACTCTCGTTCGGGAGCGACCGCTGCTATGGCTGCACAACTCGCACGCGGGGTAAGTTCAGCAGGCAATATCGAGGCGCGGCTGCGAACCGTGCCGCCCGTCACATCGGAAACGCATGAGTTAATCGATGGTATACCCGATGATGGCCCTCTCTACTGTGATGAGGACGATCTACGCCACTGTTCAGGTTTGTTGCTGGGGAGCCCGACGCGTTTTGGTAACATGGCGGCGCCGCTTAAGCACTTTATCGATCAAACCTCTGGGCTTTGGTTGAGCGGTAGTCTTATCGGTAAGCCTGCGGGTGTCTTTACGTCCACCAGTTCACTGCATGGTGGTCAAGAATCGACGCTTCTCAGCATGATGCTACCTTTATTGCACCATGGCATGGTGGTGACGGGATTGCCTTACAGTGAACCTGCGCTGCGCCAAACCCAATCGGGAGGTACCCCCTACGGTGCGAGCCATTGGGCAGGAGAAAACAATGATCTTCCACTTAGCGAGCACGAAGCGTCGCTGTCTCGTGCGCTGGGTAAACGGGTCGCCTCTTTGGCGCTAAAGGTGATGCAAGATGGTTGAACGGAGTAGGTTTTGCCAAGCCCTTTGGCTATTACTTTGGGCTTTTTGGCTCACCTTTGCGGCGCAACAAATATTTGATGTGGCGCGTTTCAATGCACCTTGGCCTGTTTGGCTACTGCGTGTGTTCCCGTTGGTGATTTTTATGCCGGGTGTCGCTCGAGGCAATTTGCGCGCGGTGATCTGGTTGTGTTTTGTATTACTGTTCTACTTCGTTTCGGCCGTAGAGTTGATATTTGCTACACCCTACGATGGTGTGGCCGTTCTTGGTCTGAGTTCAGTAATAGGTTTGTTCATTGTATCCGCGGTCTACATCCGTACTCGAGGTCGCGAGCTAAAGGCTGCGCTGGCAGTAAATGCTGAGACCGATCACTCATCCTCCCAAGGAGCTTAATAATGCTGTGGACAGCAATCAAACGAATTTTTGGTGGTGTTTGGCGCGTATTGTCGGGCATCAGCAAAGGTATCAGTGTCTTACTGCCCATTCTTTTACTGGCGTACCTTGTCGGTGCGCTGTTGTTGGGATTCAAGGCTGCGCAGCCTGAACCTATGCCCGATCGAGCGGCTTTATTGGTGAATCTTTCAGGTGTGTTGGTTGAGAATCGAACGCCGCTTGAGCCTTTTGATGCGCTTATGCAGGGCGACTCCGGGGAGGTGTTATTACCGGTACTCTTAAAAGCTATTAACGATGCAGCTGACGACGACCGTGTCACCGCACTTGTTATGGACTTACAAGCCTTGGCTGGGCCATCAGTGACCCAAACCTTGGAGATCAAGGCGGCGCTAGATACGTTTAAAGCATCGGGTAAGCCTGTGGTCGCAATTGGTGATTACTATGATCAAGGCCAATATGCCCTCGCAGCGCAGGCGGACACTGTCGTCCTGCATCCAGAGGGAGGCATTAATTTATATGGATTCGCAATTTATAAGAGTTATGTCAAGCAGCTCTTAGAGAACGCAAAGATCACGATGAATGTGTTTCGCGTAGGCGAGAACAAGTCAGCAGTCGAGCCATTTCTGCGCGATGATATGTCCGAAAGTGAGCGAGAAGTTATTGGTCGTTGGCTCGGCGATCTTTGGGATAGTTACACCGGGCTTGTGGAACAGAGTCGTGGGTTTGAGCCTGGAGCTGTGCAGCAGTTTATTAACGAGTTTCCCGATCGACTAGAAGTTGCCGGTGGTGATCAGCCGCAGTTAATGCTGGACGCAGGTTTTGTTGATAAGTTGTTTACTCACGATCAGCGAGATCAATTTCTCTCAGACTTAGTGGGCGCGACCGATGAGGATGGACACTATCAAGCGATCGAGTATGGTGCCTATGCACAACTCAATGCTTATAACGAATCCGAATCCGAATCCGAATCCAAATCCGATGGCGGTGCAGTATCTGACGCTGTTACACCTTTGATTGCAATTGTGCCAATAGAAGGCGAATTGATTCCTGGTGAAAGCATGCAAGGATTTGCGGGCTCAGACACTGTCGTTGATCAGCTGGAACGCGCGGTGGAGCTAGAGGGTTTGGCTGCCGTGGTTTTGCGGATTAACTCTCCTGGCGGTAGTGTATTTGCGTCAGAAGTTATGCGTCAAAAAATACTGGCTATTAAAGACCTGGGTTTACCGGTGGTAGTCTCTATGGGTGGAGTAGCTGCGTCGGGTGGTTATTACATCGCTGCAGATGCCGATCAAATTTGGGCGCACCCCTCAACCATCACAGGTAGTATTGGTGTCTTCGCCGCGTTCCCTACGGTGGAAAAACTCTATGACTGGGCGGGTGCAACAGTCGATGGCGTCTCTACCACTGGAATTGCCTCAGCTATTCGATTCGATACCGGCGTCAATCCTGCTGGTCGGCGAATCATCAATAGTTTGATCTCCAATATTTATGTGGAGTTTGTCGATTTAGTCGCGCGTGGCCGCGGATTGTCCTGGGATCAAGTTAATGATATTGCGGGCGGTTTAGTTTGGAGTGGCCGAGACGCGCTCGACATTGGTTTGGTGGATTCTCTTGGTGGGCTCAATGCAGCCGTTGCAGCGGCAGCCACGTTGGCCGATGTTAGCGACTATGAGACACGCCGAGTGGGTACGCCCTTAAGCCCAGAGCAGCTGATTTTGGAGCAAATCGGCAAGGAATTGGGCTCGGTTCATGTGCCAGGTGGGTCGATGGCTACGCGCTTAATCAAGCAGCTAGTACAGCCTTTACGGATAATGGATAGTCTCCAGGATCCCAAAAACATCTATGTGCGTTGTCTAGAATGCGCGAGTGCTTTGTGAAATTAGTCGTCAATGAAGATAATGCTGTTGTAGCGCGGGCTAGGCCATCCGCGACTATCGTCGTTGTTCGTGACGCTAGCGAGGGACTTGAGGTTCTATTGCTCAAGCGCAACCCGGACCTTGCGCATATGCCGGGTGCCTGGGTATTCCCTGGTGGCAAAGTCGACGATAGTGATACGGGTGAAACTATTGAAGAGCGCGCGCGCGTGGCTGCAGCCCGTGAGCTAATGGAGGAGGCGGGTTTTCATATCGATTCCGCGACATTGCTCGATTTTTCTCATTGGTTGACCCCCGAGATCGTTAAGCGTCGATTTGCAACATGGTTTTATCTGGCTGTAATTGAAGACCACGTACCGGTGGTTGTAGATGGTAGTGAAATTGTTGACTATCGCTGGCTACGACCTGAACTAGCACTGTCAGAGCAGCTGGCGGGAGAACTACAGGCACCGCCACCTACCTTAGTCACGTTGACTGATATTCAACGATTTGAATCGGCGGGTGAGCTTACTCGTATGGTCTCTGATCGACATCCACCTTACTTTTTCCCAAAGTTGCACAAGGTTCCCGAAGGCATGCTATTTCTTTATCCCGGTGATGCGGGCTATGAAACCGATAGCCCCGCGGTTACTGGGCCTCGACACCGCATGATTATGGCGCCAGGAGTGTTCGACTATGATCGAAGCTTTGACTGGCCTTCGAGGACGTAATCGTTCGCCGGAATCTACGTGCTCATAGCGCGCTCCACCCATACCATGGAAGAAAGTGAATTTCATTTGCTGGGATTAAGCTTGCGAGGTTAAGTGCGATTACCTGACGCAGGGTGCTGGGTAGGTTTGGGTTAAAAGAACGTTATGAGCGGAGGGGTTGGGCGTGCGGATAGATTGGTGACCGCTTAAAGTAATTAAGAGCTTGCCGTCGTTAAAGGCGAGTTGCGCTTTTTGCGTTTACTGCCACCATGAAGCCCCTGGCAGTTTTTTTCGTGTTGCTGTGACTACCTCGTTGTATATATCAGTAATCGGGCGGTTATTTCCTGCTTCGTACCGGCGAGATATCATAGTGATTGGGAATAGATAGATCGGCTCGTTCCGGTATTGCAACGCGCGCGATCGGCCAGCGCGATCCTGATAAACAACCCAATTCATACGCAGCTCTTTAGCGATTAAGTCACCCAGAGAAATACCCATCGCTTGCAAAGAGAGCGTATCGTCCCGACTAATGAAGTTGCGATCTAGGATCATCTGTAGGGTTTCAATGTCGCGATCACGATTACCCGTCAGGCGGCGTCCTAAGCGACCGGCTAAGTTGTCGACTTTCGCACGCTGCTCGCCCATGAAGTGTTGGTCGATAGTCGATAAGGGGTCTATGTGTATCTCAATGTCACCGGGTTGTTCCCATAGTGAACCTTGCGGCCACGCCGTTGTCCCATAGCTCAACAACAATAAAAGTAATGCAAGCATAAATGTACGCGACATTGCCGGTTGTTTATCGGTGCTTGACGTGGATAATTGCGCGACCATGAAAATACTCTTAGATTACGACTGTGCATCGGAGTGACACCCTATGATAACCGGAAGCATCGTTGCACTGGTAACTCCAATGCAACTCAGTGGCGCCATTGATTGGAGCGCCCTCGAACAACTCATTGAGCACCATATTCAGGCGGGGACCGCAGCCTTAGGCGTAGTGGGTACTACCGGCGAAAGCGCTACCCTCACTGTGCCCGAGCACTTAGAGGTCATTAAATTTTCCATCGCACAGGCGGGAGGACGTATTCCCATTGTTGCCGGCACAGGATCAAACTCGACCCATGAGGCCATAGAATTGACAGTCGCTGCGGCTGAAGCGGGTGCAGATGCGTCGCTGCTTGTCACGCCGTATTACAATCGACCAACACAAGAAGGCCTGTACCAGCATTTTTCTAAGGTTACCGCGGCGGTCAATCTTCCGATTATTCTGTATAACGTGCCGGGACGGACTGGCGTCGATATGAGCAACGAAACGGTGTTGCGGTTGAGCGAAGTCGGTAATATTGTGGCGCTAAAGGACGCAACGGGTGATGTGCAGCGCGGCGCCGAATTGATCCGTCAATTGCCGGACACCTTTGCTGTTTATTCAGGTGACGATCCCACGGCGCTCGAACTTATGCGCCATGGAGGGAAAGGTAATGTGTCGGTGACCGCTAATGTCGCAGCGAGCCAAATGGCAGAAATGTGCCGCCTCGCTTTGATGGGCGAATTCGACGCTGCAGCCGACATTGATAAGCGTCTGAGCGGCTTGAACAAAGCTCTGTTCTTAGAGCCCAATCCAATCCCTGTTAAGTGGGCAATGGCGGAACTCGATATGATTGACGACGGTATGAGATTACCTCTAACACCTTTATCAGCTGAATATCATGCAGCGGTAAAAGCCGGTATTGCGCAGGCTCAGCTGTGAAGGCATTTAAGGTAATTGCGCTAATTGCGCCCTTCACGCTGACATCTGGGTGCAGCTTTTTATTCGGCGACGATGGGTTGTTTCCCGATAACTCTAACCGCTACAAAGAAGCGCCAGAGCTTGCCGAAATCGTCGTCCCGCCATCTCTTGGGGGTGCCAAAATAGAGCCGATCTATCCTATTCCCCAAGTCGAAAACTCTTTGTCTATGGCAGCCGAGTTTGAGGCGCCAAGACCTGCGCCGTTAACAGCGGGATCGGAGCTTGCTGCTGTGCGTATCCAGCGACTGGGTGATGAAGCCTGGGCGCTTGTCGCCGTTGCGCCGGGTCAGCTGTGGCCCCAGGTACGCGCCTTCTTGACGTCATCGGGTATCGGTGTTGCATCCTCAGATGCTCGGGAGGGGTTGATCGACACGCAGTTCGTAACTCTCAAGGAGCGGTCGCTGCCAACACGTTTCCGCTTCAGAGTTGAGACTGGCGTCCAACGTAACACCTCGGAACTTCATGTATTGCAGCAGGATCGTGCTGTGGATGACAAGCCTTGGCCGGCTTCGTCTGATGATTTGGAGCTAGAGAGCGATATGCTGCGTAACGTATCGCAGTTCATTGCTAACAGCTCAGAGTCGGCTCCCGTGTCTATGATGGCTGATCGTTCGATGGGCGATTCTGGCAGAATAACTCTTGAAGATGGCGAAGACTATACGCGATTGCGGCTCCGGTTAGGGTTTGCTCGTGCGTGGGCCTCAGTTACTAAGGGCATCCCTGAGTCTGGGTTTATTATCGATGATCGCAACCGCAGTGAAGGCCTGTTTTACTTAAGTTTTGTGGGCCCTCAAACGGAAGGGGACGATGGCTGGTTTGATTGGCTTTGGGGCGGTGAAGAGACCCACCCCCTATCGGGTAAGCTCTATGAATTGAAGGTTGCTTCCAATGCTGATGACAGTGAAGTGATTATTACGCTCATGGGCCCCAGTGGGGCGGCGATAGAGCGTCGTGATCAACAGGCCCTGTTGACCATTCTTAAAGGAAATATCAATTAATGCGATTTGCCTCCCTTGGGAGCGGTAGTAAGGGAAACGCTACGCTTATCGCTGCCGGCAATACCATGTTGCTGGTCGATTGCGGCTTTACCCAAAAAGACACTGTGAGTCGTCTCGCACGACTAGGTGTCGCGCCTGAGCAGCTTGACGCCATTTTAGTGACCCACGAGCACGGTGATCATGTTTCGGGGGTCGCAGCGTTGTCTCGACGTTATCAAATCCCAGTATTTTTATCCCATGGAACGGCAGCGAGCGGTAAGGTCAACGGGGCTTTCAGTCAAGTTAGGATCAATGCAGGCGATGCGTTTAGCATAGGGGAGATCGATGTTCGCTCGATCCCAGTTCCCCACGACGCGCGTGAGCCGATACAGTTTCGTCTATCGTATGCAAACCATTGTTTGGGGATTCTCACGGATTTAGGGTCAATTACGCCCCATGTGATCGACGCCTATAGCGGGTGCACCGCGCTGCTCTTGGAATTTAACCATGATCTGGAAATGCTGCGTTCTGGCGCCTATCCAGTTGCGCTCAAGCGTCGCGTGGCGAGCGATTTTGGGCATTTAAATAATCTTCAGGCTGCTCAGTTTCTAGCGGCGGTTGACACCCAGGCACTGCGTTTAGTGGCAGTGGCGCATATTAGCGAGCAGAACAATACACCTGAGCACGCGTTAGCGGCACTTGAAGCAGTGGCTGATACTCACACCGCACAGGTGTTTGTTGCCTGTCAGCAGCAAGGATTTGACTGGCTGGCTGTTCAATCTGAGGAAGGGCGGCTCGCGTCGGTTTCAGGCTGAGCCTTACGCTGTTTCCAGCGTCGGTTACTCCACAACCATTCAGTAGGCGCCCGTTGTATAGCTCTCTCGGCCAATCGAGCGTAGCGCTCAATGATGTCGCTTTCTGTGAGTGACTTAGGGTCGCGAGTGATCTCCTCAACTTGAATGGCATAGTGGCCGCGTTTGAGGCGATGGCACTCAGCAAAAGCCACCGGAAAGCCCGTCGCTCGCGCTAGAGCTGCGGCGCCAGCAAAAAATGCGGTCTGCTGGTTGAGGAACGTTGTCCAGTGAATACGCTCGCGGTTGCCGGGAGATTGATCGGCAACCATAAAAATCATGCGCGGAGTCCTGCGGTATTTGATGATGTCACGGGCGGCATCACGCATTTCGATGGGCGCCGCACCAAAACGGCTGCGAGACTCAATACTGAAACGGTTGGCACCCCTGTCATGGAGACGTTTATAAACTGCTGCACTCGGCATCGGGTAGCGAGCATTAGCTGCATAAAGCATCCATTCCCAATTGCCTTGATGAAGAGTCATCACAATTACCGACTTTTGATAGTTATCACTGAGCTTTTCAAGGAGCTCAGGGTTGTTAATCTTAACTCGCTCATTGAGTGATGCTTGGGGGAGCTGGTAGCCTGCGATGATTTCCACCGTGGTGTCCGCAAAACTCTCATAAAATCGTCTAACCATCTGGCGGTGTTCTAACACCGAGTGTTCAGGAAAACTGCGTTCGATATTCCCTAGAACAATCGTGTAACGGTAGCGAAAAACGGAGTGCAATAGCCAGGCAGAGACTGTGGCTATGGGGTAAAGGACGCCCAAAGGCAGATAAGCGAGGGTTCGGTAAAGCCAATAGATCATAATGTTTTGCAATGCTCTGGAAGGCTGAGATTGAGGACCTTACTAAAAGTATTCTCGGTTGGGCACTGTAAGGGGTCATTACCCGATAAATCGAGCGTTTCCAGTAACTGAAGCCTCGCGAGTGGTACCGGATCAACAACTTGATTGGTGTCGAGCCACAATTGTCTCAACTGTTTTAGCGGCCCTAATTCGACTAAGTTGCGTATGCTGTTTTCAGAAAGCTTTAATTCTTGGAGGTCGGTAAATAGCGCAAGGCCATCAAGTTTTTTAATGCCCGCATTTGAGCAATTCAACTGTGTGAGGTCGGAGGCTTGAGTGATAAATTCATCGGCAATGCGTTGCTCAATACATGCGTTAAGTGCCGCATCCGCGATGTCATAATCTCGAAACAGCTTCGCGGGTT
>CAJQLP010000155.1 GCA_905479205.1 uncultured Luminiphilus sp. | reverse complement strand
CAGACGCCTCTCCCAACCTCCTGATGGAACCTAGCATCAACTCTGGGCTCAACGAAAATCTCGACCTCAGTCCCCTTCTGATGAAAGACATTGGCTGGAACACAAGAGACATCGCCATCCCTCATCTAACTTATGAACTCTGGCTCAATGACTACGGCCTTGCCCTCACAGACCTTAATGCTGCCCCTTCCGATGACCTCGACAACGATGGCATTCTCAATCTGCTTGAGTACCATCAAAATCTCAACCCTGTTCAAGCCAGTACCAGCAGCCTCTCTCTTGACAACAACACCCTGAGCCTACGCCGTTACCTCCTCCCAAATGACCTAGAACGTACTTATGAAACATCGATTAACCTCAGCGAATGGGGATCCATCAGTTTAACAGAAAGTACCACCCTTATCGATGCACAAACTCAAGATGCCACCTCCCCTATCAGCATAGATAACGAGAAACGCTTCTATCGTTATCGTGTAGAGATTTCTGAATAGTACTACTTATTCGCGACACATGGTGCTCAAGAGGGCAAGCTTCGGAGCATGCATTGCGATCAGAATAGGGAATGCAAAGCGCCTAAGAAAAGCTAAGGACATGCTACTTTTTCGGAGTCTAAACCGCGATTCGACAACGCTAATTACAAATTAGATATTATAGGTCGTTTTTTAACAAATTCGTGCGTTTTCGCTCCGTAAGCCGTTGATAATAAGTAAACGGTTCTAATTCAGATTCTTTTTTCTATGGGTGACAACGGCCTTCGCCGTCGTCCTAAAAATCTATCGAGACACTAAAGGATCGGGACGGTGCCAAATTAGTGTTGGGTAAATTGGTCGAAAATTTTGGATAGCTGAAACTTATCTGGGCTGATGGCGGCCATGCGGGCAAACTGATCGGCTGGGTGGCAGCAATCAACAGGCATAGGAAACTCAAATTAGAAATAATCAAGCGCTCGGATAAGGCGAAAGGATTCAAAATCTTGCCAAGGCGGTGGGTCGTAGAAAGCACTTTTGGATGGATCGCCAAGTCCAGACGCAACTCGAAAGACTACGAAACCACAGTCGAGTCATCAGTTACTATAATACAGATCACCAAGACCAGATTGATGTTAAAAAGAATTAAGTGAACCTAACTGACTAATCATTATATTTAACGCGCTCTGAGTAAAAAAGAAGCACAAACAGCTCAAAGTACTCGACCTCGTCATTTGATCGATGCTCCACGAAACATGCAGCCCTGCTAGAGGACAAGGAAATTAAACGTTTCCTGGGGAAGCCGCTTCACTGATAAGTCTGGCTACTCGCTCGTTGATAATACGCTCGTTCTCCTCGGCGCGCTCACGGCTAATCGGAAAGAACCATATGATCGCAGATGCGACCGCCACTCCACCACATTGGAGTCCGATGTAAAGCAGTCGAAGATTCAATTGGACTCCCTCGTCAGGTAGGACTTGCTCCTCGAAACCGGAGACTCCAATCACGAGCGCACCTGTTATCGAAGTAACGGCTACCGCAATTTTAAACATAAAACTCTTACCCGCGCCGAACAAACCTTCTCGCTGCACTCCACTGCGCGCCTCGTCGTCCTTAGTCACATCGCCAATCATTGAATCGAGCATCAACCAGATTCCGGAATTACCGAAACCTATCACGGCTGAGCTAAGGTATTGCATCTCTGGAAATGAAGGATTCCAGGTCCACCAATAGCTGGCATTCCCTACAAATATAAGGCCGAAGCAAATCAGAGCCGTAGTTCGCTTATCGAGACAACGAGAAACGCGCATCATTAGATACATCCCTATCAGATTGCAGCCGATCATGATGTTTGCGGAGATAGCCGCTAATTTCGCACCCACCACTTTATCACCTTGCGCCACATAGAAAATGTTAATGTGGTTACCCATGACTCCAGCAGTATAAATTGCTATCACAAACAGTAACATTGAGCTCATTACTAGAATGAAGGCACGATTGCCTAAAGTTGCCTTTAAAACTTCTCCTATTGGAGCCTTTTTCTCAACTGTCGTGCCGTGCGGCTCTTCAGTGCAAATGAGCGCTGGTATGATCCCGGTTAGAAGAGCCGCAATGCCGACCCATATGCCAACCGACCGCATCCCGAGAGTCTCGTCACCCCCGAACTGGTCGCTCACGGAAAGAGCATATAACCAAGTTACACCAAAGCTGGCAATCGTTGTGAAGTAGAGGCGCGACGCCATCACTTTAGTGATAATGTCATAATTACGGGCAAACTCGTAGCCTAGCGCAATATACGGTACTGAAAATACAGTATACGATAAAGCAATCAGTGTGTAGACACCGGCTATCCACAGCAGCAACATGAGTTCGTCTCCCGCGGGCAATGGTGGTAAACCAAACCAGTTTTCAGTCGTCGTCTCTACAGCTACATGTTCCAGCGCACTTACAGGAGGCATCCACAAGAGTGCGAAGAAAAGCGACATTAACACCGCGCCGATGAATATGAACGGCTTACGTCGCCCCCATCTTAATTTACTTCGATCTGACAGGATGCCCATTAACGGGTCAGTCAATACATCAATCACCCGCGGCAGAAATATCGCGATACCCAACCAAAAAGCATCGACGCCGTAACCAATGTTAAAAACGGGAATAATCGTCCAAGCTAAGCCGAAAGTTAGGAGGTTGTCAGCTACGCCTCCAACCCCCCATGCGTAATTACGGGTTTTCATATAGGGCAACTGAGAAGGTATGCCATAAAGTCATCCATATTACCAGTAGCGACCCCGACATACATATCTGCTCCACCATAATATACAAAGAGGGTCCCGTCCTTAACGACCGCACCACAAGGGAAACAAACTCCACCCATGTCATAACATCCCTCTGTTTCATAGGAAAATTCTGGCTCTAGAAACCAATCTCGGCTCCGATGAGTCACCTTAGCAGGATTTTCCAGATCCAATAAGAGTGCACCCAAACGATAGTAACCATCTTCTCCTTTAGCATGGTAAATTGTCATCCATCCATGCTCGGTCTTGATCGGTGGAGTATTGCCACCAATTTTCTGCTCCCAGTCGTATTCTGCACCCGCAAGAAATTTAGATGTATTTGAATCCCAATGTAGCAAATCATCCGAAGAATTGATCCACATACCCGGATGCTCGCACGGGTAACCCTCACCGCACCACTCCATCGGCCGATGAATCATCCACCACTTGCCGTTCACCTTTTCGGGGAAGAAATAAACATCACGATCATCGTAACGCGGATCCGTCAACGGCCCACAACGATACCATTTTTTAAAATCTTTGGTAACAGCCAAGGAGGTTGTTGTTAAACTCTCGCGGTATTTAACCGGGAAGTCATCAGGGCGGTCTTCCGGCTTATATGGATTACCGTCCATTAACCAGTATTGACCAGGTGCGTAAGGACGAGATGCGTAGGTAACATAATACCAGTCGCCTATTTTCATCATTCTGGGATCTTCGACACAACCTGCATCGTAAGCGTCAAAACTAGGCCCGAAGACTGGCTCTTCGGAGACACGAGTAAAGTCGATACCATTATCGGACTCGGCGAGGCCAAGATAAACGCGGTGTTCAATATCTTTTCCGGCCGCGCGGTAGAGCATGATGAACTTCTGGCGCTCTTCATCGTAAATGCACGCCGGATTTGTGACCACTAGTGACTGCCATTCGCTGCTTTCAAGCGGCGATAGAATTGGGTTATTTTCGTGTTTTGTGAGTTTCATATAGAGTAAATTTTTAATGAGGTCATCGACTATTCACCAAGGAGTCTTAGTTGATACAGTTGTTGCCTTTAACAAAGTCGACGATTTCGCTGATGTAACCGTACGCTATAGCTGTGTGCGTATCTGCAGCACCGTAGTAAATCGCGATCCTATCTCGTGCCATATCAGTTAATGCCGCACACGGAAAACATACATTTGCAACTCGGCCAACTGTCTCGTACGACGCTTCGGGGCCCAATAGATACTGATTGGCACGAGCGATGACCCTCCATGGTTCGTCGAGATCCAACAGCGCAGCGCCAATAGAATAGTTATATCCGTTACATGTGCCCATAACGCCATGATAAATAGTAAGCCATCCTTCGCTGGTTTTAATCGGCACAGGCCCGCCGCCGATCTTTTTATTATCCCACCAAGCCTCAGTTGGCCCCATCACATGTTTATGCTCCCCCCAAAATTTCAGATCAGGAGATTGCGACAGGAAAATATCTCCAAAGGGCGTGTGCCCGGCATCAGAGGGCCGGTGCAGCAGTGTATATAAGCCGTTGATCTTTTCAGGAAACAAGACTCCGTTTCGGTTGAAAGGCACGAATGCATCTCCCAAAAACCTGAACCGAGTGAAATCTTCAGTGAAGGCAAGTGCAACCGTTGGGCCATTGAAGTCATTACACCATGCCACCACATACCCGTCGTCAATTTGAGTTACCCTCGGATCGTAGGCAAATCCAAGCTCCACGGCGTCGCCGTTTTCGTCGCGCAGGTCTATTTGTGCGGGTTCTATTGCCCAATGAATGCCGTTTTTACTACTACCGGCATGCAAAAACGGGAGGCCCGTCCGATAATCGACCCTAAAGACCCCCTTAAACCCATCTCCGCAACGAACGACCGCGCTATTATATACTGAATTCGCAAAGGGTAAGGGATTGCGACCAATTATGGGGTTACGGTCATCCCGCCATAAAACTTCCCCTGAGCCAGAGGCTCGCTCCTGCCACGGGATTTCAACTTGGTCGGAGATCTTTTTGGGCTCCTTGAGCGTAGAGTTGTGCATGATGTTTGTGCTTTTTTCAGACGATACAGAAGTGTGAATTCTTCGGTTAGATGTTGCAGACAAACTATAGAGCAAACGTTTGTCAATATGGATTTTATTTTTCCCATTTCACACCGCCTAATTCGTGCCGATCCCAGCTTTAAAAGGCGCAAACAATAAAGCAAATTTCTGCGTTGTTTTCTGTCATCATGCGCGATAGATAACCCTTAATGAATCGCAATAGACCGAAACTCGTCGAACTAGCAAAAGAACTTGGAGTCAACGTTGGCACCATATCCCGAGCACTCAACGACAAGCCCGGCGTGAGCGACAAACTACGAGCACGGATAAAAGCTAAAGCCCACAAGGTCAGCTACCGGCCGAATATGTTTGCGCGCTCGCTTCAAACAAATCGCTCTTTTCAAATAGGTGTTGTTGCGCATGTTCGCCTCCATGCCTTCTTCGACAATTCGTTCTGGGGACGCATCCTCAGCGGAATCGAGGAAGAAGCGTGCAAGTCGGAATATGAATTACTATTTAGTGGTGGCCACCAGATCGAAACAGGCATTGACCCCTCGCACATACCGCGGTTCATCGACCAGCACCAAGTCGATGGCGTCATTCTGGTTAATGCAGTTTCAGCGCAACTAAAGAGCGTAATCACCGACCACAAGATCCCCTGCGTCCAAGTGGATTTCTCCGAGTATGACGAATTTGATGCAGTCATCATCGAACAGAAAGCTTCAATGGCTAAACTGGTCAGCTCCATTTTAGAACTGGGACACCGCGAGCTCCTCTTCTTAGGTGCGCCGGAACGGCACCAGAACGTCAAAGCCCGGCGTGACGGGTTTTACGAAACCGTCAAACAAGCAAATGGCACCCCGCACGAACTTCACTACACCGAGTCGTCCGACACCTCCGAATCAAGCATCCTGCAGGATGCGCTGTTAAAAAAGCTGCGCGCTCAGCCGAACATCACTGCGATTTGCTGCGAGAACGACTCCTTAGCCCTGAGAGCGAAGACCGCACTACATCATCACGGCTTTTCGATTCCAGAACAGATGAGCATAAGCGGATTCGACAACTTATCTTTTTCCGAACTCATCTACCCGTCTTTAACAACCGTTCACGTTTCAAAACGACTCGTCGGACAGACCGCAGCACGGCGACTAATCGAACAGATAGAAAGCAATGACGACGAAGAATGGACGCCACTAGTGGTCACTTACCCTGCACGCCCGATCATGCGACAAAGCACTAGTTCGCCGCGCAAGGGAAAACTCAAGCTTTAGGCGCATTTCTCGCAACCATTAGAAAGCCACAGTAGTGGCCACAGCCCCCAAGCGCAACAAATCGAACGAATCCCCTTGACAAACGTTTGCTCTATGTCTTTATTTTCACCTGATCGACCACAGTTCAAAGTAAGAACAGATCGCCAAATCAAACTTATTAACCAAGACCAACTCATGAACAGTGTATGCCACCCCTCACAAACACCACGGACTGCTTTAGTCGTTGCCGTCGGGCTTTCTCTAGTCGCCCTTGTCTCTCCAGCCGTATCGCAGACCTCGCTCGACGATTTCGAGAGCTATTCGGACAGCGCAGCGCTTCAAGGTAAATTCAGCTCACTTGATGACGCAATCGTCACGTTAGGGCTTGCTGACGGTGTTGCTAACTCCCAGAGCCTCAACCTTGAGTTGAACAACGGGGCTGCTGGTTTCGATGCCTTTGCTACCTATGATTTATCGGCAACCCGCGACCTTACAAACGTTACCTCAATCTCATTTCAGGTGGCGAACACCAATGCGAACCAAGACACATTCAGCGTCCAGTTAAAGGATCAGTTTTTATCTGACATTACTGTGGGGCCGTCCCTCGATCTTTCAACAATTAGCTCCGGCGCTTTCACCTCCTACTCAATAGACACAAGTGCAGTAAGTGGTGGGCTAATGCATATTGTCTTCAAGACAAATGCGAACTCCAGCTTCGGATCCGCAAATCTTAAGATTGATAACCTGCAATACATCATTCCAGAGCCATCATCATTTGCACTATTTAGCGGGTTACTAGCATTAGGATACATAATGGTTCGCCAGCGTAAGTGCCCCTAAGACTCCTAAAGAAGATTTTTTATCTAAAAAGGTGCGAGCATACTGTTCGCACCTTTTTTTGCACCCCCCCCCCCCCCCCCCCCGAGAGCGGCCTAGCGATTTTCCTGAAGATAGTTTTTATTATTTAAGCTATCCTTTGCGTTAATTTTTCAACTAAACCTAGTTTATCGTCGGATTGTTGAAGGATCGAATGCCCCCATTCGACAATTGATCCCGTTTCATCCCGATTCCATCTGCACAGAAAGCCGATCTGGCTGTGGAATATTTCTGAAACCACCAACATTGTCGCGAACATGAAAAGACTACTCGTAATTAGCTTTTGCCTCAGTCAATTACTCACCCAAGTATTTTGCCTGAGCCCGAAAGCTAACTAAGTGCTCGATTACCTTTGGAACCGTCCAGACGATAGGACGCTAATCGGACAGCAAAATTTTCCAGGATTACGCACCTTCTACACAGATCAAATTGTCGCCATCTCAGGAAATTGGCCCGCGTTGGGGGTTGTGATCTTGGCTTTGCACCTGCAAGAAAGGACTCTATTCATGAGTGCGGAAATGTAATCAAAGAAGCTATTTCTCAGTGGAATGCAGGTTCTCTCGTTACGCTTACCTACCATCAACATGATCCGAGCAAGGGCGAAATTGGTTGGTCGCAAGGAGGAGTGATCAATACGGGGATGACCGACGCACAGTTTTACGAGCTAGTAACACCAGGGTATTCACTTTACGACACATGGCTAGCGCACGTCGACAACGCCGCCTTTTATTTAAAACAATTCACAGTCACCCAATAAGGCCTGAGTTAGATAGGCAAGCCTGAGGATTGAAGCGGGTTGGATTGGTGTGGTTGTTAAATGTCAAAATGCAAAAGTCTTCAAAATCGTCCGTAGTAGCCAGTTGCTGTCCTATGGTATCATGGAGCAAAACCCTTCAGGTAAGCGGATTGGGGCGCAGAGTACATGCGGTATCGGTGTCTTGCTGTCCCATAGAAGTCAGCGAGTTCAAAGAGTCCGAAGCGATCCCAAACAACGCCTCGAACAATCGTGAAGAGGCGGGTAAAACTGTGCGGCCACTGGCTTTGGAAGGCGATAAATTGAAGCAGCACATAAAGCAACATGGCTGCCCAAAGCTGCCAGCGTACGGCATGCTTGGAGTGGCCAAGGTTCCGAGCGAAGCGACAAGACCGGGCGCGAAGCGAACCGGAACAGTCGCATACTTTGAAGGTCTGTTTGATTTGCTTGAAGAAAGCTTCGATACCCCAGCGGCATCGATACAGATCGCAGATACTCGAAGTGGCCATTCGCGATTATATCGAACAGCACAATGAGACACCAAAACCATTCGCGTGGACTAAAACAGCCGAGCAAATTTTTGACAAAATTACCGAGGCATTTAAATAATCATGCGAATTTAGCGCGCTTCACACTAGCACTGCCTAGTTTGTTTTAAGAATTGCAACAGTTACACTATGCGCGGGAAGTTTAACTACCCATTGACCATCAATAACCTCGCGCATTAACGTTTTGGTGACACCGCGCTCCGAAAAGCACTGCAGATTGAACAGGACAGAATTATCAACTCCAGAAAATGAGACTCCTTGTATTTGACGCTCATCGGTCGAATTTACGAGCGCCACGACGACTGTATCCTCACTACCAAATGCTGAAACGTATGCGTCACCGTCGTGTTCTGTTTTAATCACCCTGAAACCAGACGCAATCTGCGGCAACAATATGCTCAAACTGTGAAATATTGGCTTTCTCGCGTAGCCATCTTCGAATCGACGCATCAAGCCCCATCCCGCAGTCTCCCACCACTGATCAGCTAACTGCCATATCAAGACGGTATTACAGCCCCGATCGAGATGCCATAACAAATCTTCGGTTACGTGCACGGCAAACGGCACCGTGTCCACGACGGTATCCAAGTAAGTATCTGCCTGATTGCCATACCGTATGCCATCAATCACATAATCCTTGGATAAGAACTCTGTCATCATTCGTGGTTTGTTTCTATCTGGGTCCACTCTATCCGCAGAAATATAGAATCCATTTGTTGACTCACGGACATACTGAGAGCTGTGCGACTCTGGGCCCGCCCAAGTCCATCCATGAATCGATAGTGCATCGTGCGCAGCCAATCCCTCTGGATCTAGTCCCTCAATCCAATCGTCCAACTCTCCAAGGTCGGCTTGAGCACGTCCTGGTCCAACGATCTTAATCTCTTGAAGATTAAAGCGGTCCAACTCGCGCCGAGCTGCTTTGACGACTTCGTTGTAAACTAATGGGGGACAATAGGCATCCCACTCGCCGTCTGGCTCGTTGAAGAGCTCGATATACTCTGGGATATATCCA
>CAJQLP010000154.1 GCA_905479205.1 uncultured Luminiphilus sp. | reverse complement strand
TTCACTGAAACGCCGTGCGGCAAGCGCAATGGCTGCCGCGGCCAGGACTACTCCCAGACTGCCTGCCAATAACAGAAAGGCTCGGGCGCGCTCAAGCGTTCGCCCAACGCCAGGCTGGCCGTCATCAAGACCCAGTAAGCGTTGTCCTTGAACGAGCTGCGGCTCTAACCATGCAACAAAGGTCTTTAACGTGTCATCGCTGCCTTTTAACAACAATCGATAGTTCACGCGGCTGCCGGGCTGTATGACCTCTGTCGCCGGTAGATCCTTTAAATTCATCAGCAACCGCGGACCGTATCCAAAAAGCGCCGCAGTGCTATCAGGTTCTGCGCGAATAGCGCCGCTGACCGTGAGCTCAGCCTCTCCCACCCACACGCTATCGCCGACACTGACATCAAGTAATGCAAATAATCGTGGCGCCAGCCAAACCTCTCCCGGTAGCGGTAATCCTACCGCCGGAATAGCAGGGTCGTAGGGTGCTTGGCTGTACTTAAGCTCTCCTCGGAGGGGGTAGGGAGCCGCGACCGCTTTCACAGACGCAAGATACATGCTGTCTCGGTTGTTGATTACCATCGAGGGAAAGCCAACCAATGATGCTGTTTGCAAACCTTCATCTTCGGCCTTCTGGCGCCAGACCTCTGGAATGGCTGAACGGCTGCTAACCGCCTGATCAGCCGCCAAGAATCTGCGACTTTCGCTCTCAAGGGCTGACTGTAAGCTCGATACAAAAGCACTGATACCCACCACTACACCAACCGCCAAGACCAACGCCGCTAACAGAATGCTCAGCTCGCCGCCCCTCCAATCGCGTAGCAGCAATTTCCGCGCTGTCAGTGTTTTCTTCGGCACACTCACGTCGCCTCTTCCAGTCGACCATTACTCATGTGAACGCGGCGTGAACAGGCCTGTGCCAATCGATTGTCATGGGTCACTAACACGAGTGTAGTACCCTCGCTCTCATTGAGCTCAAACAGTAGTTTAATAATCGTGTCGCCCGTCTGAGTATCGAGATTTCCAGTGGGTTCGTCAGCAAAGAGAATAGTGGGCCGCGCGGCGAAGGCCCGCGCTATAGCCACGCGCTGCTGCTCGCCGCCTGATAGCTGACTGGGGTAATGATCAAGACGATGCGCAAGACCCACCCGCTCGAGGTACTCACGAGCGCGGGCAGAAGCATCAGCACTGCCAGCCAGCTCCATAGGTAACATGACGTTCTCAAGCGCATTGAGGGCGGGCAATAATTGGAACGACTGGAACACGAAACCAACCTTTTGAGCTCTCAGCGCGGCCCGTGCGTCCTCATCTAAACTGGACAAAGCGACACCATCAATACTGACCTCTCCACCTGTCGCGACATCAAGACCTGCCAAAAGACCCAAAAGTGTCGACTTTCCCGAGCCAGAAACCCCTACAATAGCCAAGGTTTCGCCCGGCTTGATTTCGAGGTTAATACCTCGCAGGATTTCCAACTCTCCATCAGCCACTGCGACTTTCTTCAGGAGATTATGTACTTTGATCATTAGCTTGCTCCTCCGCTCACTAATACGCCGGCGCGCCGCGTGCGGATTGATGTCGTTCAGAGGATTACCGTGTGCGCTCGTCATGTTTGCGCTCATCGGACACAACGCTGCTTGGAGCACCGAGTCTCGCACGGTTCTTGTAGTCGGCGACAGCATTAGTGCGGCCTATGGGATGGATTTACATCAGGGCTGGGTCGCATTGCTCAATGACAGACTTATGGACAATGGGCTGGAATATCGAGCTATTAATGCCAGTATCAGCGGTGACACGTCGGCTGGAGGTCTGAATCGATTAGCCCCGTTACTTCAGGAATATCAGCCGGAGCTTGTCATTATAGAGCTGGGCGGTAACGATGGGCTGCGAGGCTACCCTATTGATCAATTGCGCGCCAATCTGCAGCAAATGACTGAGCTGTCCATCGCCCAAGGTGCTCAAGTCCTGCTTTTGCAAATGGAAATCCCCCCGAATCTCGGGCCTCGATACACGCGACTATTTCGTGAAAGTTTTGCTTGGGTTGCGGATCAGACGGGCGCACGGTGGGCACCCTTTATTCTAGAGGGTATTGCCGTCGACAATGTGCTGATGCAGAGCGACGGCATTCACCCAACCGCTGCGGCACAGCCATTAATAGTCGACAACGTGTGGCCCTCATTAGCCGCGCTATTGGAGCGCTCCGATGAACAGTGACCGAACCCAATCTCAAGCTCAACAAAAGCTCGAGACTATTATTTTTGGGACCACGACACCTGCGGGCAAGGCATTCGACTTAGTCTTACTTGCCGTAATCGCGGCCAGCGTCTCGGTAGTGATGTTTGATTCAATTGCGTCTGTGCACGCAAAGTATGGTGCATTGCTGCGGGCGTTAGAGATCGGCTTCACGCTAATCTTCACGCTGGAATACGCACTTCGGCTCTGGTGTGCTAAACGCCGAAAAGCCTACGTATTCAGTTTTTGGGGGGTAGTTGACCTACTCTCGCTTACACCAACATATATCGCGTTGCTGCTACCTCAGGCCGCTCCCCTACTGATCATACGTCTAGTGCGAGTAATGCGTATCTTCCGGATTTTACGCTTATTTGAGCTCTTCTCAGAGCTAAGCGACATCATTAACGTTTTGCGAAATACCGCGCGAGCCATCTTTGTGTTTTTCATCATGGTCATGATCGTTGTGGTAGTGTTCGCCTGCCTCATCTATGTGATCGAGGGCCCTGAGCACGGTTTCACCAGCATTCCGATGAGTATTTACTGGGCGGTCGTAACCATCACGACCGTGGGTTATGGGGACCTGATCCCACAAACGCCGATTGGACGGGCAATCGCGTCCTTTGGAATGCTAGTGGGTTACTCCATTTTAGCCGTACCAACCGCTATTATTACGACCAAACTGTGGGAGCGCCTGAACAACCGCAAACAAGCGCAACTTAACTGGAACTGCCCAGTCTGCGCCAGGGGTGGTCACGCAACTGATGCCGAATTTTGTAAACACTGTGGTGCCAAACTCGATGTGCCACCAGAACTCCGCCAAGCCGCTGATGAGTTAATGTCCGATGATGTCTAACGAAACTGCTCCAACCCCAATCTTCAATTATCGAAAGTATTGGGCGGAGTGCCTGGGACCTGCTCCCTGGCTACCCATGAACCGTGAAGAAATGGATCAGCTAGGCTGGGACAGCTGTGACGTCATCATTGTGACGGGTGATGGGTACGCCGACCATCCAAGCTTTGGCATGGCAGTCATCGGCCGCGTCTTAGAAGGACAAGGGTATCGAGTGGGTATCATTTCTCAACCCGACTGGCACAGCGCCGACGCGTTCAAAGCCCTGGGCAAGCCCAATCTTTATTTCGGCGTGGCCGCGGGTAACATGGACTCTATGATTAATCATTACACCGCTGATCGTAAGCGCCGGAATGACGACGCCTATACACCGGGTGACAAAGCCGGTCGTCGGCCCGACCGCGCGGTGACTGTTTACAGTCAGCGAGTGCGGGAGGCTTACAAAGACGTACCCGTTGTTATTGGTGGCATTGAAGCTAGCCTGCGGCGCATCGCACACTATGATTACTGGAGTGAAAAAGTACGTCGCTCAGTGCTCATGGATAGCAAAGCCGACATACTGCTGTTTGGCAATGCTGAGCGCGCCATTATTGAACTTACACACCGGCTTGCGAACGGCGAAGATATAGCCGCTATTCGCGATGTCCGTGGAACCGCGTTTATTACGCGTGGCATTGAAACCGGCTTTCGCGAGATGGATTCCACCTCTGTCGATGTCGTCGGATCTGTCGAAGCTCATCTCAATCCCTATGAGGGGATGGAACCCGAGAAATGTGACGCCGCCGAGTCCGACGAAGACGTAGCGGCTGAACCTGTCAGACTTATGGTGGCAAAAGACCCTAAGTCAACGGTTATTCGGCTCCCCAGCTACGAACAAGTTCAATCGGATCCAGTGCTTTACGCCCATGCCTCGCGAGTACTGCACAAAGAAACTAACCCCTACAACGCCATGCCGCTTATTCAAGCTCACGGTGATCGCGATATATGGCTCAACCCACCGCCTATCCCGCTTGAAACGGATGAACTCGATTGGGTATTTGAGCTTCCCTATCAACGCCTACCGCACCCGAGCTACGGCGACGCTAAGATCCCAGCCTTTGACATGATTCAGCACTCAGTCAACATTATGCGCGGCTGCTTTGGTGGCTGTACCTTCTGCTCTATTACGGAGCATGAGGGGCGAATTATTCAAAATCGATCTGAAGACAGCATTATCAGAGAGGTAGAAAAAATACGGGATACGAGTCCCGCGTTTACAGGCGTGATCTCCGATCTAGGTGGGCCCACAGCGAATATGTGGAGGCTCGCCTGCAAGAGCAAGGAAATCGAAGCAAAGTGCCGCAAACTGTCTTGCGTCTATCCCGGCATTTGTAAAAACTTGAACACAGATCAAACGCCACTGGTGCATTTATACCGACGTGCTCGAGCGTTACCTGGGATAAAGAAAGTACTTATCGCATCCGGTTTACGCTACGACATTGCGGTCGAAACTCCCGAGTACGTGAAAGAATTGGTAACCCACCACGTCGGCGGTTATCTGAAGATTGCGCCAGAGCATACCGAGCGAGGGCCGCTCGACAAAATGATGAAGCCAGGTATTGGCACCTATGACACTTTTAAAACAATGTTCGAGAAATACACGCGAGAAGCGGGGAAAAAGCAGTATCTGATTCCCTATTTCATCGCCGCTCACCCGGGCACCACAGACAGCGACATGATGAATTTAGCGCTATGGCTTAAGCGCAATAAATTTCGCGCTGATCAAGTACAGACTTTCTACCCATCGCCCATGGCGACTGCCACAGCTATGTACCACAGTGGTAAGAATCCGCTTAAGCGCGTAACGCGAAAGAGCGAATCAGTTCCCGCGATACGAAAACTGAGCCAGAGACGTCTTCACAAAGCGTTCT
>CAJQLP010000153.1 GCA_905479205.1 uncultured Luminiphilus sp. | reverse complement strand
GTCGCAAGTCAGCAAGTCGTTGTTGTCGCTGCGGCAGGTAATGGTGGTCCGATGGCTCGGCCTAAGTATCCAGCAGCCTACGAATCGGTCGTGGCGGTCACGGCCGTCGACCGAGAAGGCAAGGTGTTTCGTTTGGCAAATCGTGGCGATTATCTTGATCTGGCGGCCCCGGGCGTCCAAGTACGTCACGCGGTCTCTGGAGGCGGGTACGCAGCATCATCGGGTACTTCCTTTGCGGTGCCTTTTGCAGCGACAGCAGCCGCTCGCCTGCGAGTCGTAGAGCCCGGCACTGACGTTATCGCTAAGCTGTATCAGTCTGCACTAGATTTGGGTGATCTGGGGCGAGATGAAGTCTATGGTTATGGGTTACTGGTTCCTTAACTAAGGAAATACCCATTCGAGTCGGCTGCCAATGAGGGTTTGCTGGTAATCTGCTGAAGGCAAGTTAGAGGAGTAGTCACTGTGCCCGCTGTAGACTTGCCAGAGCACCGACTCTGTAATGGGCAGTTCGAAGCTTACTTTGCCGCGCAAACGCTTGTCGTTGCGTTCGATGCCAATGCTGGGCGTTACATTACTGAAGTCCCGATCCTCGTAGCGAAGCCCCATCTCGAGGGTGGATAACTTACCGAAAACCTCAATTCGCTGAACGAAACGTAACTTGGCTTGATGGGCGCGGTAATCGAAGCGATCAGCTTGGCTATCTTCCGCCCTAAAGTTGTAGCCAACGTTGATATAGCGCCGTAAACCATTCCAGAAGAAATAAGCATCCAACTCCAGCCCATCATTTACAGCGTTGCGTCCTGGACGATTGTTAACTTCCTTATCACCTCTCACGTACGCTCCACGGAGAAACCAGCGTTTCGACACAAACCCGGAAATAGAGGGTGATATACGCTGGTAGGTCAGAAAGTCACGGCCGTCGAGTTGCGCTCTGATATAAAAATAGTTGAGGCTCGTTTCGAACTTTTCCCAATCCGTACTCACGTTTAGACCCAGCATATGGGTGTCCCTGCTCAGAGCAGAGAACGTTTGATAATCTATTCGAGAAAAGCCATAGGACGCGGAAATATCTGTGCTTTCTGTAAGGTCTTTTTCAATGGCAATGTCGGCACCCAATACTAGTCCCCCGTCACCTCTGCTGCTGGTTCTGTCGAGTTCGTCGACAGAAACATTGCTGTCGTGTTCGTAGCCAGCACTCAGAGTGCCACTCAGCCCTAACTCGGCGTTAGCGCCAGAGACGAGCAGTAGAGCAATGGGAAGAGGGATGAGGGCCTTGAAAGGCACGCGTGTGGTCATTGATGGCCGCGATAAAATTGTAAGGGGCGCAGGCTACCGTATAGTACTCGAGACCTCAATATCGGCGTGTTAACAATCACTTCTGCTCTGCTATACTCGCGACCTTTCAACGAGGACAGAGTGCAACTATGTCAGATCAAGACCGCCATTTAGAATCCATGAACCGCTTCATTGCTTTGGCTAACGAGATGAAGGGAGAAGGTGTGCCGACCCACGTGGTTTCTTGGGCAATGATGACTGCGTCCGCCGTCTATGCGACGTATTCTGTTGCCGGCAATACGGGTGGTTTGAACCCGAGTGGCATTGACAAGTTAGCCGACTCCTACAAACAGTGCCTGATGCAAGTGCAGGATGCTCGTAAAGATGAGTTACGGGCTAAGGGTGCTGATATTGAGAACGAGCAGAGCTAACTCCGCTTACTCTCAGTCGGTGCAGCAACCTGGGCGGTCAGATTGCTTGTTATTTCGACTATTTGACAACGAAGCTTAAGCTTCATTTCGATGCAATGTCCGTCAGAAATTCGGCTCTTGTTGGCACATGCGGGTAGTGTTTGATAAGCGGCTCAGGTAAGCCTGCATCGTTGACAATATAGGCATGTTGTCTGCCTAGTTCGTGTGGATTAAAAACCCCGCAGCTGTGGGCCATGGTGGTTACCTCATGAAGTATGCCATTGGCATAATTTGCGACGCGAGTGGCTTTGAGGACTGGGTCTAAGCCTTTCTGTAGGTCTTTGTCGTGAGTGGTAATGCCGGTGGGGCAGGTGTTGTTGTTGCACTGTAGCGCCTGAATACAGCCAAGTGAAAACATGAATCCACGAGCTGTGTTGACACAGTCAGCTCCCAGACAAAGCGCTGCTGCAACGCCAGACGGGGTCACCATTTTACCTGCTGCAAAAATGCGTATACGGGATCTCAATCCATATTCATTTAGCTTGTCTACTAGCATTGGAAGGCTCGATGCCACGGGCAGCCCGACGTTATCCATTAGACTTTGCGGTGCAGCGCCGGTTCCACCATCAGCGCTATCTAAGGTGATGAAGTCGGGAGCATAGTTCAGTCCGCGTTTATGGATTTCTGAACAGAAATCGTCGAGCCATTCGTACTGACCCAGTACAAACTTAATGCCCGTAGGCTTCTCGGTAACACGCCGTACACGCTCTATCATGGTAAGCAAATCATCGATGTTACTGATGTCTTTGTGCCGATTAGGGCTGATAGAGTCCTCACCAATGGGGATCCCGCGAGTACTCGCAATGAGCTTGGTTACTTTTCCTGCGGGCAAAATGCCGCCTTTGCCGGGTTTTGCACCTTGAGAGAGCTTGATCTCAAACATTTTGACCGCTTCGTGGCTTGCTACCTCGATAAGCTTCTCGTCGCTTAAATTGCCATAGAAATCTCTAACGCCATATTTCGCAGTACCGATCTGAAATGTGAGATCACAGTTGCCACTAAGGTGAAAGGGGGAGAGACCGCCCTCGCCTGTATTGAGCAATATATTGGCTTTAGCCGCACCGTGAGATAGGGCTTCGATCGCGGGTGCGGACAGAGCACCGTAACTCATGGCTGAAATGTGAAATATTGAGTGTGTTGAATAAGGTTTCTTAGCGTACCCCTCCCCAAAAATTACAGGACGACGTTCCTCGGTTTCATGCTCGTCGTCCAAGGAGGGAAACATGCTGTTCAGGAAAAGGATGGAACCGGGTGTGTTGAGGGGCTTGGTTGAGCCGAATGCGATGGTTGAATCAAGACGCTTTGCTGCTCTTGCAACCCATGTTCTCTCCGCTCGATTGAACGGCAGTTCTTCGCGATCCATAGCAAAGAAATATTGTCTGAAGAAAACGCCTAAATGCTCAAATAAATAGCGCAGCCGTCCGATCACGGGATAGTTTCGACGAATTGCCTGCTCACGTTGAGTGATATCGATGACAAAAATCACAGCGATGTATACGAGACCAAGTAAAATCAGCGAGGCTAAAACTATGGTGCTCAGGTCAATGACGCGCACAAGAAGGTTCTGCAGATTTTCCATCATGGTGTCACTCCCTCGACATCCAATGCATTATGCTACCTCTTTGGGGCAACGGCGCGCAGACGCTCCGTGTCCTTTCGTCTAGCTTTAATGATTTCTGTCAGTTAAGCAAACAATGTGTGTCCCTTTTGGGGCGTTTTCAGCCACTGTTCTTGAGTTACTTTTTTTGAGTCGCAAGCCATGAGTGAAGAATTACTTTTACTGCTTATTCCGACGATTGCTGCTGTGTCGCTGACGCCGGGTATGTGTATGACTCTGGCATTTTCTTTGGGGCTCAGTATCGGCTATCGCCAAACGCTATTTATGATGCTGGGTGAGCTGCTCGGCGTCACGCTAGTGGTTAGCGCCACGACATTATTGCTTACGTGGCTCCTCGCGCTAGACGCTGTTTATTTCCAAGTGTTAGCGATAATCGGCGCGGCCTATTTGCTCTGGATTGCATGGCAGCTGTGGAACACCAAGGAGCATTTTGCATCGGGGACAAAGGGAGTCACATTAGGACCATTGGCGTTGTTGG
>CAJQLP010000152.1 GCA_905479205.1 uncultured Luminiphilus sp. | reverse complement strand
GGAGAGCGCCAAGCTCAGGTGTTATATCTTAAAGGAATTAGTTTATTCTAAAAAGAGTTATCGGCACTTTTCTTTGGAGACACTCCTATTGAAAGAATGCCAAACGTTGGGGCTTACTAAGTTCGTACGCTATACGTACTCGGCCAGCTCAACCCTGAGCAATGCATTAATACGTATAATGTATATTATGTTAAATCATGCGTTTCTTTGCTTTCATCCAAGTCCCCCTTCATAATCCCACGCTGTTTTATGACCACAAAATGCGCGACGAGCGTATATCCCTCTACTAAGGAGAAAGTACATGGACCTGGTTGGAAAAGTTGCGATTGTAACCGGTGGAGCATCCGGACTCGGTGAAGCCACTGTCGACGCGTACGTTGCTAAGGGCGCGAAGGTAGCGATCTTTGATATGAATGAAGCGCGCGCTAACGCTGTCATTGAACGCAACGGACACGACAATGTAGCCTTTTTTAACGTCAACGTCGCTGACGAGGATTCAGTCAAGGCCGCTATCGCGAACGTTGTAGAGCGCTTTGGTGCGCTGCACATTTGTAACAATTTTGCAGGCATTGGAAGCGCGTCGAAGACCTTCGGCAAAAAAGGTGTTTTTCCAATGGAAGAATACATGCGCGTGATTATGGTGAACCAAGTTGGCACGTTCAACGTCAGCCGGTTCGCAGCTGAAGCGATGGCAAGCAATGCCACGATTAATGATGACGGTGGGCGTGGCGTGATTATTAATACGGCGTCTATTGCCGCCTATGAAGGGCAAATCGGTCAGCTAGCCTACTCCGCCAGTAAAGGCGCAATCGTCGGTATGACACTTCCGATGGCCCGGGACTTAGTGCCCTACGGTATTCGCGTGAATACAATTGTTCCCGGTTTGATCCACACGCCGCTCTTCGATTCACTGCCTGACGAGGTATATCAGTCCCTCGAACGCACAGTGCTTTATCCTCAACGCCTTGGTAAGGCTGAAGAAATAGCGCACTTGTCTGTGTTTATCGCTGAGAACGACTACTTGAACGGCGAATGTGTGCGGCTGGATGGCGGCATACGAATGCAACCACGCTAATCTCCGGCTTACGAGCGTTACAAAAAAGGCGGCATTAGCCGCCTTTTCTATTTTTGAGATACGCAATAACGCTGACGTGTTACTGCCCTGCTCGGCCCTAACTGAACTCCTTGACGGTAGTTCTGTGTAACAGGCGATCGTATCCCTCGTAGCCACCGGTCGCGCGATGGAGCACTGAACGGTTATCCCATATTACAAGCATGCCCGGTTCCCAACGGTGCTTATACACGAACTCTTCTTTGCCTTGATGCTCGACAAGGCGCATCAAAATGTCGAGCGCTTCATCGTCAGGAACGCCGTCAATGCCGATAATATAGCCGACGCAGCCGAAAATGCGTTCTTCCTGTGTGTCAGGGTGTGGTGACAGTAAGTGATGTAAGGTCGTCGATTCAGCGGAGCCATCGGCTCTTATATCCATGCTTCGGTCGGTTTTACGGTCCTCGTCTCCATAAACTCCACTGGGTGCATAGGGCAATTTGGCGGAGTGGATTGCTCGCCTCCCCTCTATCGCTTTGCGTAGATCCGGAGGTAACGCCTTCGCAGCCGCGATCTGGTCTGCGAACCAAGTATCGCCGCCATGGGGCGGAATCGTAATGCCATAAAGACAGGTCGCCGCTGGTGGTTGTGCCTGAAAGCTCCAATCGGTGTGCCAATTCTCAGCGAAAATAGGCGCTTTCTCTTGTGCTTTTCGTTGCACCGCAATGATGTGATCGCGTCCTTGGATAGGCGCGATAAAAGGGTCGTCCCCGAAGGGACCAAATTTCAGACTTACTCTTTCAAGGGCATCATCGTCAAGCCCCTGCTTGGGAAACGCGATAACGCGATGTGATAGTAATGCCTGCTTACACAGTATCAGGTCTTCATGACTCAAATCGCTGTCGAGTTGAAGTCCCGTCACAGTGGCTCCGCAGCTTGCATCGCTGGGCCGTATGCTTACGTTCATATAAGTCCGCTTATTCGGTTTAAGAGAGTACGGTGAGCATCATCAATGCCGTATGATTAGTCAAGTACGCCATCGGATAGTGTGTATTTGCCCTTCCCTATCCCATTTTATGTCCCCATTTTATGGTTTGCTCGGTGTGCGATCAGAAAATCTTGAACTTATTATGGGACACGGCATGTGAGAAGCCCGCTGCAATTACCCAACTTTTTGGGGAATTCGTTGTCTATTCAGTTCGGGCATCCTTTTGGGGATAACCGACGTACATTACTTTAAATGATTTACGTGAGATCGGCTCTCGTATCAAAGAACAAAGCAAAGGACATTTATGTTGGTAATAAAGCAAGGTGACCGCCGAGAGACTAATCTAGCCAAGATTTTAGCTGGCATCGCACTGTGGTTACTGTCCAGCAGCGTATGGGCGCTCGCCCCTACCGCTGCGCAGAGTGAAACGATCGAGTCTTTGATCGCAACACTCGAAGAGCGCCATTATGCAGGCAAGCGCTATGACGACCAGCTCTCTGCCCAGCACTTAAATGCCTACATTGACAACCTCGACCCGCAGAGAATGTTTTTTACCCAAGAGGACATCGAAGCGTTTTCGACGTGGGAAAAAACACTTGATGACTTGAGTCGAGCAGGTGATCTTTCGCCGGCGTTTAGTATTTTTAATCGCTATCACGACAAGCTGCGCACACGGCTTGAGCAAACGCTCGAAGCATTACCGGAGCAAGTGGCAGCTTTCGATTACGGTGTAAAAGAATATCTAGAAATTGACGGCAGCACCCGACCTTGGGCTGACAACACCGTGGAGTTAGATGAGCGCTGGAGAAAGCAACTAAAGAACCAGGCACTCAGCTTACATCTCGCAGAACAACCGTTAGAGGATATTCTTGAGACATTAACTCGCCGTTATCAAACGCGTTTAAACCGGCTTGATCAGTACAATGAACAAGACATCTTCGCGGTCTACGCAAATGCGCTAACAGAGCTTTATGACCCTCACACGTCGTATTTTTCGCCGCGCCGCGCGGAGAATTTCGATATCAATATGAGTCTTTCCTTTGATGGCATTGGTGCTGTATTACAGACTGACGACGAGCACACTAAAATCGTCCGATTAGTACCAGCGGGGCCAGCTGATAAAGGCGGTCAGCTTAAGCCATCTGACTTGATTGTCGGCGTTGGTCAAGACACCGAAGGTCCTATAGAAAATGTGATCGGCTGGCGGCTTGATGAAGTCGTCGATCTGATTCGTGGCCCGAGAGACACCTACGTCCGATTGGAAGTTATTCCTGCGAAAGGTAAAACAGATGAGCGCCGAATTATTGCTATTCAACGTAATCAAGTGAAGCTTGAAGAGCAGTCTGCACAAAGTGAGATTATTGAAGTTGAGGATGCTGATGGCCAATTACGAAAAATAGGCATCATTGATATCCCCGCTTTTTATATTGATTTTGCGGCCTTGCGCCGGGGTGATCCGGACTATAAATCGACAACGCGTGACGTTCGAAAACTTATAAAGGAGCTCGAAGCGGATGGAGCCGAAGGTCTCGTTATCGACCTACGTAATAATGGCGGTGGCTCCCTACAAGAGGCCAACGACCTAACCGGACTGTTTATTGAATACGGACCAACAGTGCAAATCCGCAGCGCTGAGCGTCGGGTTTGGCGCGATGGAAAGCGTCGTCGATCGGCTTATTATGAGGGTCCGGTTAGCGTTTTGATCAACCGGCTAAGCGCTTCAGCTTCCGAGATTTTTGCCGGTGCGATACAAGATTACGGTCGCGGTATTGTCGTCGGAGATCGATCGTTTGGTAAGGGCACTGTGCAGTCATTGCTAGACCTTCCTGAGGGCCAATTAAAGGTTACCGAAAGTAAGTTTTATCGTATTTCGGGTGATTCCACCCAACACCGAGGTGTTGTGCCGGACATCACCTTTCCGTCACTCTTTGATCACGAAGAGATTGGCGAAAGTTCATTGGACAATGCATTAGATTGGGACCAAATATCGGCGGTTCGACACCGAGATTATAATCAGCTGAACGCCCTCCTCCCCACGCTTACCGATAGGCACCAAAAGCGTGCGAGCTCAGATCCAGACTTCGTTTTTCTACTCGATCAAGTGGCTATGGCCGAAGAAACGCGCGGCCTTGAGTTACTGCCCTTATCGGAACAAGAGCGTAAGGCCATGCGCGAATCGCAGGAATCCAAAGCGCTAGCCATTGAAAACAAGCGCCGCGAATCTAAAGGGGAGCCCTTACTGGATAGCTTGGCCGACGAGCGGAATAGGGTTTCTATTGACACCCCCAGTGACGAGTCATCGCCTAGCGAGAGCTCTGTAGAGGGCACGGCGCTCGACGCCAGCCCTCCTGCTACTGAAGAGACTTCTGATGAGGACGAGGAGCAAACTGATGTGCTGTTACTTGAAGCCGGTAGGATTCTTGCAGACGTTATGGGACTAAGCACACCCCTATCCACTCCTCAGACTGCTTCACGCTGAGGGTGAGTACCAGTTGAGTTCCGAGTGGAGGCGCACCACATCGCCAATAATTAGTAAGGTCGGCGCTTCGGGTTTTTCCTCCGCCACCCGTTGATTGATAGAAGCTAACGTTGCGGTTATTACGCGCTGATTCGGTAGGGTTGCCTTCTCAACAACGGCGATAGGTGTTTCAGGGGAGCGTCCGTGGTCGATTAACGCCTGACTGATAATGTGAAGACCCGCTAGGCCCATGTAAAACACGAGGGTTTCAGTCGGGTTAAGAAATTGGTCCCAGGGGAGATCTAAGCGATGATCTTTGGTGTGGCCAGTGATGAAGCGCACCGACTGAGCGTAATCTCGATGAGTAAGTGGTATGCCAGCATAGCAAGCAGCACCTGAGGCTGCTGTGATACCCGGCACGACTTCAAAGTCGACGCCCTCAGCCAGCAGCTCTGCAATTTCCTCACCGCCCCTACCAAAGATAAACGGATCGCCGCCCTTGAGTCGTGCAACACGTTTTCCTTCTTTTGCTAAACGCAGTAACGCTGTATTAATGTCAGCTTGCGGCATCGCATGCTCAGAGCGTTGCTTACCAACATAGATTCGCTGAGCGTCTCTGCGGGCCATTTCAAGAATGCCGGGTCCAACCAATCGATCATAAAGAACTACGTCTGCGCGCTGTAGCAAGCGAAGCGCCTTAAACGTCATCAAATCAGGATCGCCAGGGCCCGCGCCAATCAGGTATACAGCACCACGTAGACTCGGATCCTTTTCAGCAATGCTGGCCGCGCTATCAAGCGTACTTTGGAAAATTCCATCAGCACTTTCCCGCTCGCCACGAAGTAACGTCGCTATAATTTCGGTATCGTCGAGCAAGCGCTCCCAGAATTGTCGGCGCTGGTCTTCTTCACTAAGGATAAGGGCAACCTGTTCCCTTTGCTCGCCCATAAATCGCGCGACATCGCCGTAACTACTGGGATAGCGACTCTCGATATCACTGCGCAAGCGCCGCGCGAGTACGGGGCTCGCACCACTCGAAGATATTCCAACCAGCAGTGGGTTTCGATCAACTATGGCAGGGATAATGAACGAACATAAAGCCGGGTCATCGACGACATTAACGGGTATATTTTGGGCCTGCGCTCTCGCGGATACAGATGCGTTGACCGCCCTATCGGGCGTTGCGGCTATGACAGCGCGAAACCCGGCGAGGGAGCGTTCATCCCAGGTTTCATACTCCAGTTTGCCAACTCCCCCAGCCATACTAACCAGCTCATCAGTGATCAACGGCGCTAATACATGTAATTGAGCGCCAGCTCGATGTAGCAAACGTGCTTTGCGAGTCGCAATGACACCGCCGCCGACCAAGAGAACTGGCTGCTCTTTAAGCTGAAAACAGACAGGCAAGTAATCCATTAACGGATACTTTCCAGGCCACCCATGTATGGTCGCAACGCATCAGGAACTATCACGCTGCCATCGCTTTGTTGGTAGTTCTCTAGCACTGCTACCAGTGTTCTGCCCACGGCAAGACCTGAGCCGTTTATCGTATTCAGTAGTTCGGGCTTGCCTGTCGCGGGATTACGCCATCGTGCTTGCATCCTGCGCGCTTGGTAGTCCTTGAAGTTCGAGCAGCTAGAGATTTCACGATAGGCTTGTTGGCCGGGGAGCCAGACTTCGAGGTCGTAGGTTAGAGCAGCAGAAAAACCGAGGTCACCGCCACAGAGAATAACTTTCCGATAAGGGAGGTCTAATTTTTTCAAGATGTGCTCAGCATGCCCAGTTAACTGTTCGAGCGCCCATTCCGATTGTTCGGGTCGAACCAATTGCACAAGTTCAACCTTCTCAAACTGATGCTGTCTGATCAGGCCTCGGGTGTCTCGCCCATAGCTGCCCGCTTCGCTTCGAAAGCACGGCGTATGTGCTACGAATTTAATTCCTTCGTCGCCAAGCTCACTATCGTCAAAAATACGATCGCGGGCGATATTGGTAACGGGCACCTCTGCGGTTGGAATTAAGTAGTAGCCCTGATCCCCTTCGAGTTTAAAGGAGTCTTCGGCAAACTTAGGCAACTGACCTGTTCCAAACAAAGACTCGCTGTTAACGATAAACGGTACGTAGAGCTCCGTGTAACCGTGGTTCACTGTGTGCTCATAAAGCATAAACTGAGCGAGTACGCGGTGAAGGCGCGCTAAAGCACCTGACATAACGGTGAAACGAGACCCCGTTATTTTGCCCGCGCTGTCACCATCGAGCTGGCCCATTGCTTCACCAATATCGACGTGGTCCTTGGGGCTGAAGTCAAACTGCTTTGGCGTGCCCCATTTAAGCACCTCGATATTGTCATCTTCAGTATTCCCTTGGGGCACTTTATCGTCGGGCACATTAGGGACAGCATGCAATAAAGTGTCGAGCTCAACTTGTACCGCTTTAGCTTCTAGCGTTGCGGCATCGATATCGGCAGCGATTCGCTCAAGAATGGTAGTAACTTCGGCTTTCGCCTCGTCAATGCTCATGCCTTGACCAACGAGTTCTCCAATTTTCTTCGACGCGGCTTTGCGCTCGGCGAGCAAGCTTTGAGCACGCACATCCGCAGATTTACGGCGTGCATCAAGCGCTTCGAAGTCTGCGATAGGAAAATTGAAGCCCTTGCGCGCAAGCGCGTTCGCGACGGCTTCAGGGTCTTGGCGAACAGCTTTGATGTCGAGCATGATGCCTCCTCGGCATGTTTTAGCAATAATCGTTCTTTAGGCGGCGCGCATAATAACGCGTCCGCCGGGTTTTTACCCGCTTTCGAATGCCATCAGGTGAATGCACGAGCCGCCAACAGACCCAATGCAGCTCCGGCGACACAACTGATCAAACTCAGCGAAGCATAAAGTAAGGACTGGCCAAATTCGCCACGCTGGAGCATATGAAGCAGTTCCAGAGAAAAAGTAGAGAACGTAGTAAACGCGCCGAAAAAGCCGATCACAACCAATGCACGCATGTCTGTATGCACAAGCCCGCGCTCGAGTAAAACGAACGCTATACCGATACCGACCGAGCCAAAAACATTGACGAGCAGCGTGGCCGCAGGCCAGTTATCAGTAAGTTGTTGGCGGATTATAATACTGCAACCGTACCGCCCGCTGGCACCCATAGCGCCGCCAAGAGCGACTAAAAAAAACTGCCACAACATGTTAATCAGAGCCTCGTTGGATCGTGTTCACGCAGATGGGCGTCATCAAGCGCTTTCAGTTGCGCCAGCTTGTCCTGAATCCGAATTTCGAGACCACGATCGACAGGCGTATAGAATTGCTGCGGACTCATACCTTCGGGCCAATAATTCTCGCCTGCTGCGTAAGCATCCGGTTCATCGTGGGCGTATCGATAGCCTTTGCTATAACCTTGGTCGGCCATTAGCTGTGTTGGCGCATTGCGCAAGTGATTGGGCACCTCGA
>CAJQLP010000151.1 GCA_905479205.1 uncultured Luminiphilus sp. | reverse complement strand
AAACCAATAGTCATATTGAACACCGGTGTCGCTTCGCTGTGATCATAACGGTCGGCCACAAAATAGCCCTCCCGCTCAAATTGCAGAACCGATTCTGGAGCCACCGAGGCAATTGAGGGCTCAATTAACGCGTTACTCACCACGCTTAAAGAATCAGGGTTCACTTCAGACAACACATCGTCTGCTTTGCCTGGATTGGCTTCGGTGAACAAGCGATCATAGATTCGTACCGTGGCCGTTACCGCTTTTGCGGCCGATACCCAGTGAATGACCCCTTTTGGCTTTATACCGTCAGCGGGATCCTCTCCGAGCGTGCCGTCGATTAGACGAGCACGAACCAGGGTCACATTGCCCTCTGCGTCCTTCTCGCAGCCCTCAGCTTCGATGACGTAAGCACCACGCAGTCTCACACGCTTGCCAACCACTAATCGCTTGTACTTTTTATTGGCTTCTTCCCGAAAATCATCCTGATCAATAAATATCTCAGAACCGAAAGGCACCAGACGAGTACCCAATGTCTCATCATTGGGATGATTGGGCATCGAGAGCAATTCCTGCTCGCTACCGTTGCTTATCACGACTTTTAATGGCCGCAAGACGCACAGAGCTCTTGGCGCTTCGTTATTGAGCTGCTGGCGTACTGCACTTTCCAACATAGCGACATCAACAGTACTGTCTGATCGTGACGTACCCACTTCCTCGCAAAAGTGACGCAGTGCTGCCGCGGGATACCCTCGGCGGCGCAAACCTGCGATTGTTGGCATACGAGGGTCATCCCAGCCGTTCACGGTGTCCGAATCCACGAGCTGCTTTAGCTTGCGCTTGCTGGTCACCGTATAACTGGTATTCAGGCGAGCGAATTCGATCTGCCGAGGCACACTGGGTACAGGCAAGTTGTCGATAAACCATTCGTAAAGTGGGCGGTGATCCTCGAACTCCAGCGTACAAATAGAGTGAGTAATTCCTTCAATCGCATCTTCTTGGCCATGCGCGAAATCATACGTTGGATAAATAGGCCAGGCATCTCCCGTCTGGTGATGATGGGCGCGCCGAATACGGTAGAGGATTGGGTCGCGTAAATTGATATTGGGTGAGGCCATGTCGATTTTAGCGCGCAAAACACGCTGGCCATCGGCAAATTCACCCGCGCGCATCCGCACAAATAAATCGCGGTTTTCTGCGCTCGAGCGCTCGCGATACGGACTGTTCTTACCTGGCTCGGTGAGGCTGCCACGATACTCGCGCGCTTCATCGGCGCTTAAATCACAAACATAGGCGAGACCGTTATCAATTAAGTGCAATGCCCACTCATAGAACTGCTGAAAATAGCTCGACGCATAACGAACCTCCCCACTCCAGCTATAGCCGAGCCAGCGCACATCTTCTTGAATCGAGTCGATGTATTCCTGACTCTCTTTTTCAGGGTTTGTATCATCAAAACGTAAGTGACATCGACCGCCGAATTGTTCCGCGAGGCCAAAATTAACGGTGATGGACTTGGCATGCCCTATGTGCAAATAGCCATTGGGCTCGGGCGGAAAGCGAGTGACAACCGCACTCACCTTGCCTGAATCAAGATCGGCCTGAATTTGTGTGCGCAAAAAATTACTGCGGGGTGTGGCTGACATTTAGGGTGTCCTCGGAAACAAGGCCGCTAATATATCAAGCACGGGGCGGTGATGTCAGATAACAAAGTACAATCTGTGTGAATCCCTTACAGAATATTGCTAGCCAGTTTCATACGCCCTCCAAAACAGGTAGCATTCGCACCCTCCCAAACACCAACAACAGGATCAACGCATGTCCACAGTCCGTGTCCAAATGAACACCACTTTCGGCTCCATGACACTCGAACTTGACCAAGAAAAAGCGCCGAAAACTGTCGCTAATTTTGTTAATTATGCCAACGATGGGTTCTACAACGGCACCATATTCCACCGTGTAATCAACAACTTCATGGTGCAAGGCGGCGGTTTTGACACCAATATGCAGCAGAAGCCCACCGCGGAGCCTGTTGAAAACGAAGCTGATAATGGCTTAGCCAACGACTTCGGCACCATAGCAATGGCGCGTACCATGGATCCCAACAGCGCTACTGCTCAGTTTTTTATCAACGTTAAAGATAACGACTTCCTGAACCACACCGGCAAAAATATGCAGGGCTGGGGTTACTGTGTATTCGGTAAGGTGGTCGAGGGCGAAGCCGTCCTGGATAAAATCCGATCCGTTGCGACAGGTAACAGCGCGGGCCATCAAGATGTCCCCCTAGAATCTGTCGTTATCGAGTCTGTCTCTGTCCTCGAAGACTAATACTTTTGGGAACTACCCTTGCCATAAGCGATCTCCATCTCAGCGAGACTACACCTGCCATTGAAGCGGGGTTTGCGGACTTCCTCACTCGCGAGATTTTTGATCAGCCACATCGTGTTGCGCATTTATTGATTCTCGGCGATTTCTTCGAGGCATGGGTTGGCGACGACGATGATGCGCCTTATGTAGCGCGGCTAAAACAGCTCTTAAACCGAGTAGTCGCCAGTGGCACCTCCCTATCCATCCTGCGAGGCAACCGCGACTTTTTATTGGGCACGGATTTCACCGGCAGTATTGGAGCCAGACTCCTAGGCGATGCTTCAGTCGTT
>CAJQLP010000150.1 GCA_905479205.1 uncultured Luminiphilus sp. | reverse complement strand
CTTGAAATTCTCAAAGCGCTGAACGGCGCCAACGGCCCTTGCCACGTTGTTAGCCACTGCTTTCTTACTTTTTGTTTTAGCAGGTGCTTTTTTAGCAGGAGCTTTTTTGGCCGGAGCTTTTTTGACAGGAGCCTTTTTGGCCGGAGCTTTTTTGACAGGAGCTTTTTTGGCCGGAGCTTTCTTAGCGGGAGCCTTTTTGGCCGGTGCTTTTTTTGCAGGAGCCTTTTTGACAGGAGCTTTTTTAGCGGGAGCCTTTTTAGCAGGTGCTTTCTTAGCAGGTGCTTTCTTAGCGGGAGCCTTTTTAGCAGGTGCTTTCTTAGCGGGAGCCTTTTTAGCAGGTGCTTTCTTAGCAGGAGCTTTCTTAGCAGGAGCTTTTTTGGCCGGTGCTTTCTTAGCAGGTGCTTTCTTAGCCATTGGTTTCTTTGCGCTAGCGGTAGCAGATTCTTTTTTCTTAGCGCTAGATTTTGCTGCTTTTGACGTCGTCTTCTTGGTAGGCATAGTGTATTCCCTTGTAACCTTGTGCGTTGGGACACTGCAGTGTGAACTGACAACCAGTGCGGCCTTTTTCGGGCGACGGGAAGCTACCAGATAATACGCCTTTGTGCCAGTTTTCTTTCATGTATTGGGCAGCATAAATCTTGGGCGAAGCCATCTTGTTACACTTGCGTTATTAAAGGGAGGGGTTATGCAGTTACCACCGTTACAAAGGGGTACCTTGATCAGGCGTTATAAGCGCTTTCTGGCTGACGTCTCACTGCCTGATGGGACTGAGGTGGTTGCTCACTGTCCTAACACGGGCGCAATGACAGGCTGCGCTGAGCCAGGTTGGGAGGTTTGGTTGTCTCACAGCGACAATCCTAAGCGAAAGTTAGCTTGGACGCTGGAGCTGGTTGAGTCTCCGGCAGGTCTTATCTGCGTTCACTCTGCCCTCGCCAATCGTGTCGTGGCAGAGGCCTTGGCGGTTAACTTTTTGCCTTCCCTTGCAGGAATCGCGCCGATTCGTTCCGAGGTGCGTTACGGCGACCGAAGCCGCGCTGATTTCAAGCTCGGCAATGAACCATCCGCAGTGTATGTTGAGGTTAAAGCAGTGACCTTGCATGTCGGCGACGGACTGGGTCTGTTTCCCGATACGGTCAGCGATCGCGCGCGTCGTCATGTTGAGGAGCTTATTGATGTAGTGGCAACTGGACAGCGAGGTGTAATGATTTTTTGTGCCTTACATGAGGCTATTGACCGTATAGCGCCCGCCCAAGCCATTGATCCGCGTTATGCGAGGGCGCTCGTTGAGGCACAGCGCGCGGGAGTAGAAGTTTATGGGCTTGGAGTTAGTCTTGGAGTTTGTCTTGGTGCCGAACATATTACGGCTGTATCTATCCTACCTGTCGAGGACGCTGCGGCATGAATCTCGATGAATTGACGCTTAAGGCTTGTGGACTGACGAGTAGAGATCTTATCGACTGTGGTGGTGATGGTTTATTAGCGCCTCAAGCTGCTCAGGCGTTGGTCTCTTTGCGAGCGCGGGCTAAACGCGCAGGCTTCCGCTTGGCCGTGGCTTCCAGTTTTCGCAGTTACTCGCGCCAACTGGCGATCTTTAACGCTAAGGCTCGTGGGCAGCGTCTGGTTACCGATGAGCGCGATCGACCCATTGAACGAACACGCGTAAGTGAAGAGCAATACTTGCATGCCATTCTCCGCTTTTCGGCGCTACCGGGAACATCGCGCCACCATTGGGGTACTGATCTCGATGTTTGGGACTCGGCGGCAGTGGCCAATGATTATGCTTTGCAGCTCAGTGTCGCTGAGTATGGTCATTCAGGGCCTTTTTATGATTTCGCAATGTGGCTTCAGGAGAAAGCGCTCCAGGATGATGCAGAGGGGTTTTATTTACCTTATTTGGAGGATAGTGGCGGGGTTGCCCCTGAGCCCTGGCATTTAAGCTATCGGCCAGGAACAATAGGACTAAGAGAGAGGCAAACAGCAGATGTCTTGGATGCGCTTTGGGCTACAGACTTAGCTCAACCATTGGATTCAGTCATCGAGGAGCCCCTTGAGCTTATTCATATTGTGCGACCACATATAGACAGTTTGTTGTCCCGTTACGTCGTGACGTAATTTGTTACGTCACCGTGATTATCAAGCTTACGAGTCTTTTTCACGTTTCAGGGGTTAAGCTTTAGAGAAAGTGGGGCTGGCAACACTTCTCTCAACAACAACACTGCAATAAAAAGCCCCTTTCATCACGAAAGAGGCTGTTACTTTACATTCGATAACTAACGCTTAGGCATTTGAGGTATGCAAATGGCCGTAGTGGTTTTCGTAGTCTTTCTGCGCGGCAGCAATGACTTTGAGTGCTTCTTCGCGACCGTAAACAGTATCGACACGGATATCGATATTCTTACCGGGCACCATTTTATACGTCGAAAAATAATGTTGCAGGCGTTCTGTTTTAATCGGTGGGAGATCGGCAATATCGTTAACGCCGCCCCAAATATTATCGCCATCAAGCACGGCAATAATTTTATCATCTGCTTCACCGTCATCGATCATCTGAATGCCGCCGACAACACGCGCATGGAGCAAAATATCGGCGCGATCAATTAGACGCTCTGAATAAATACAGATATCCAACGGATCACCGTCGGCTTCTTCGGCGTGCTCGCAGCGCTTCGCAACTTCCTCTGCACAATAAGTGCGAGGAATGAAGCCATAGAGGGCGGGAGGAGTTGCCGTCGTTCGTTGCGGGCGATCTACCATAAGGAACCCAGTGTCCTTGTCTAGCTCGTACTTCACGGTATCGCTTGGCAGCATTTCAATGTAAGCCTGAACAATACCTTCGTCAGCGCCTTTAGGCATTGCGTCGAGGCCGTGCCAAGGGTGGCGGCGGTAGGCGGAAAATTGACCGTCTTCGTACATGGTTGAGCTCCTGAGTGTTAGCAGAGTTAAAAAGTGCGCGTATATTACGCGAGTCTGTCTGCTGCGACTATCCCGGTCACCGAGAGTTCATTTCGATTGTTTTGTCGCTAGACGTCGAAGCGAGTACTCAATTTTCGAGGTACGGCGTGATTTTTCAATAGCGTGTACACGGGCATGCCCTTTTTGTAGCTAGGGTAGGCTTCGCCGTAGATAAGGGGCTCAAAGTAGCGTCTCGCCTTGGCGGTAATCCCAAAGCCATCGCGGCTGATAAAACTCCTTGGCATTTTCTTTTCCCGGTTGGCTACTTTAGATAGAGGCGCTTCCCCGATGGTCCAGCGATATGGATTGCCTTTGCTGCGAATAATGCAAGGCATTACGGCATTTTTACCAGCAACAGCCATTTCTACGGCCGCCTTGCCCACTGCATAGGCCTGCTCAACATCGGTTTGGCTTGCGATATGCCGCGCAGCGCGCTGCAAATAGTCGGCTACCGCCCAATGGTACTTATAGCCAAACTCTCTGTGAATGAGATCCGCGAGAACCGGCGCGATGCCTCCAAGTTGAGCGTGACCGAAGGCATCAAGAATACCGCTGTCGCTTAGGAATCGGCCATCAGCGGTTTGCGCGCCCTCTGATGCGACAATGACGCAGTAGCCCTGTTGCGTAACAGTTTGCTGTACTTTGGCCAAGAATTTTGCCCGGTCAAATGCCACTTCGGGGAACAAAATAACGTGAGGCGCATCGCCTGCTTGCTCAGCGGCGAGCCCCGACGCGCCAGCGATCCAGCCGGCATGTCGTCCCATAACCTCAAGAATGAAGATTTTTGTGGACGTTTCGCACATGGATTTAATGTCCAGTGCAGCCTCTTTTGTGGACACCGCAATATATTTGGCGACTGAGCCGAACCCTGGGCAATTGTCAGTAAAGGGCAGGTCGTTATCAATGGTTTTAGGAACATGAATAGCTTGCAGCGGGTAACCTAGCGTTTTCGATAGCTGGGAAACTTTAAGACAGGTATCTGCAGAGTCTCCGCCGCCGTTATAAAAGAAATAGCGAATGTTGTGGGCCTTGAATACATCGATTAGCCGTTCATACTCGGCGCGATTCTCTTCGATACTGCGCAGCTTATAGCGGCAAGAGCCAAACGCGCCGGAAGGCGTCGTTAGCAGACCTTGAATTGCCTTCTTGCTCTCTTTGCTGGTGTCGATAAGGTCTTCCCTAAGCGCACCAATAATGCCATTGCGACCGGCGAATACTTTTCCGATGTGTTGCTTGTGTTTGCTCGCTGTTTCGATCACCCCACATGCTGACGCATTGATAACAGGCGTGACACCGCCCGACTGAGCGTAAAACGCATTCGCTTTTGGCATAACAATATTCGTTGTTTCGTGACTGGGTAGCGCACACGGTAGACTGAAGCCGAGTTTTACGCAAATCCCCGTGGTAAACTTGCGACCCAGTTGAGGGGTCCAGACATTGTCCAAACACATTCATATATTAGGTATTTGTGGCACTTTTATGGGTGGTCTTGCACAGCTCGCGCGAGCGCAGGGCTACCGAGTGACGGGTTCCGATACCAATGTATATCCACCCATGAGTACACAATTGAATGCTGCTGGCATTGATCTCTGGGAGGGATATTCTCTCGAACAACTTAATCCGTTGCCTGACCTGGTAGTGATTGGCAATGCGTTGAGTCGTGGAAATCCGGTGGTCGAGGCTGTGCTTGAGCGCGGGATTCCCTATTCATCGGGACCGCAATGGCTAGGAGAGGAACTGCTCGCAGGGAAGTGGGTTTTAGCGGTGTCAGGAACGCATGGAAAGACCACAACAACCAGTATGCTCGCGTGGTTGTTGGATTATGCTGGCATGCAGCCAGGATTCCTGGTGGGCGGTGTGCCGTCAAATTTTGATCGTTCGGCAAGACTGGGCGAGTCGGATTTTTTTGTCATTGAGGCCGACGAGTACGATACGGCGTTTTTTGATAAGCGCTCTAAATTTTTGCACTATCGGCCACGAACGCTGGTGCTCGGTAATTTGGAATTTGATCACGCCGATATCTTCCCGGACCTTCAGGCCATTGAGCGCCAGTTTCACCATTTGATTCGGTGCGTACCTAGTAACGGTTTGCTGATTAGACCTAAAGTCAGTGAGGCTTTTGACCGTGTTTTGTCTCGTGGCGTTTGGACGCCTGTTACTACCTTCGGGCAGTTGGAGGACGACGCAGAGTGGTCCGTTCGAGCGCTTTCAGCCGCGGGAGAGACTTTTGAGTTGCGTAATCCTCGAGGAGAAAGCTGCACGGTGCACTGGGGAATGTTGGGCGCTCATAATTTATGGAACGCTTGTGCGGCTGCAGCCGCCGCACATCATGTTGGGGTTCCTTTGGCAGTGATTGGCGAGGGGTTGCGTACTTTTGCAGGGGTTAAGCGTCGCCTAGAGCTGCGCGGTGAGCCTTCAGGTATTGCTGTATACGATGATTTTGCGCACCATCCCACTGCCATTGCTTGTACGCTTGAAACGATGGCAAAACGCGCAGGATCGGGTAGTGTGATTGCTGTCATTGAACCGCGATCGAATTCTATGCGCGCCGGTGTGCATGCGGACCAATTGCCTGCAGCCACACGCATGGCGGACTACGTTTTTTGGTATCAGCCCCCCGGTCTAGATGGCTCGCTTGAGCGTATAGTTACGCAGAGTCAAAGCCCATCTGAGATTGTCTCAGACATCAACGAACTCGCCCTCAAGGTCGCAGCCAAGGCCACGGCAGGCGATTCGGTAGTGATTATGAGTAATGGCGGATTTGGTGGTTTTCACGAACTATTGCTCGATATGCTTGAGGCGTAGTTTAGGCGGCACAAAACGGATTGCTAATATGAGTCACTTTTTTCGTAGCGTTGTGCTTGGACGCCCGATATTGTCGTCAGGCTTTGTTCTCGCACTGGCCTTTTTGGCCTTAAGCCAAGTCGGGCAATTGCGGCTTGACGCGTCTTCAGATGCCTTGTTACTGCAAGGCGACCCTGATTTAGCCTTTTACCGAGAAGTAAGCAGTCACTACGACACCAGTGAGTTTTTGGTGCTTACATGGCGGCCGCAAATGCCTTTGCTGTCCCCCGATTCCTTAGAGCCGCTTGCGGCGATGGTCGATGAATTGACCCGAGTAGTGGGCGTCGCGTCAGTTACGAGCGTGCTTGACGTCCCGCTATTAGAGAGCCCGCCCTTGTCACTGACTGATATTTCTCGAGCGGATGCGTTGCCAACGCTTCGCGATTCGTCGGTGGATCGGGGACTCGCTTTGCGGGAACTCACTCAAAGTCCCATTTACAAAAACTTATTAGTCGGCGAGGCAGGTGATGTCACCACCGTGCAGGTCAGCCTTGAGCGTAATCAAGAGCTGGAGCAATTGCTGTCTGAGCGGGAAGCACTGCGCGCTACGAAAGTTCTAGAACCTCTAAGCCCAGAGCAGACCATTCAGCTATCAACGGTAGAGGCGCGCTACGATCAGCTGCTAGCGCAAGAAACAGCATTGCGCCGTTCGCTGGTTGCCGATGTTCGTGTAGTAGCGCAGCGGTTCCGTCCGTATGCAGAGATTTTTGTTGGCGGTGTGCCGATGATTGCCGCTGACATGCTCGCGTTCGTGGAGTCGGACTTGATCACCTTCGGTTTCGCCATCGTTGGCATAATGATCGTGGTGTTAGCGGCCATCTTTAGAGATTGGCGCTGGGTGGTTGCCCCCGTACTCAACTGCGCTCTGACCGCTATCATGATGCTCGGTTTACTGGCGTTCCTTGATTGGCGGATGACCGTTATCTCGTCCAACTTCGTCGCGGTACTCTTAATTGTCACCCTGTCGCTTTCGGTACATTTGGTCGTTCGTTATCGCGAGCTTGAGCACACGACCCCCGATATTGATCGATTGACTCGTGCAGCCGACGCTGCGCGCCTGATGCTAGTGCCCTGTTTGTACACCGCGGCGACGACAATTGTGGCGTTTGCATCGTTGATGGTGGCTGGCATCCAACCCG
>CAJQLP010000149.1 GCA_905479205.1 uncultured Luminiphilus sp. | reverse complement strand
ACCGCCAATAGCGATCTATTACGAAATGCTGCCGATGTGTGCGCCGCTAGGCGAACGGAATATTAACAAGACCAGTGGCGGTATTGAATACCGAGAGAGTATCAACGAGTGTAAAAGGAACCGATTCATCCAATGGACGTATCGTCGCCGATCGTCCCATCAGAGGGGCAACCCGCTGTAAATGTTTATCTGCCGGAATATCAACCGGATCTAACAGAAAGGATTCAACGCCGCGTTTGATGGCCTTATACTCTCAACTTGTCGCTCTTATTATTAGTTTTAGATCACCGCCTCGCAAAGTCCACATGATTGTCTCGCGAGCTGCAAATTTGATTCATTTTTAGCTTTATAATGAGACAAGAGTACCCGTCTAAATCCCGCAGTCAACTCGTAATGGTTTGCTGCTATGCGCACTGCCATAGGGACAGTATCCTATGGACACGATCATATGCGAACTAACAAGCACGGGTCTGATTGGCCTAGCGAGACTTTTTTGTCAACAGATATCGAGCAGGAGTCAGCATGAACAAGTTGGAGCAACTGAGAAAAATAACCGATGTGGTAGCCGATACCGGCGACGTCGAGGCCATTGCGCGATTGCGCCCAACCGATGCAACAACAAACCCTTCTTTGCTGCTCAAAGCGGCGGAACTTCCGCGGTTTAGACCATTGCTGGCCAAAAGCGCACAGCTTAACAGCGACAAGGCGGACGCCTGCGATTGGTTTGCAGTTGCGGTTGGCCGGGAAATTCTTGAACTAATTCCAGGGCGTATCAGCACCGAAGTCGATGCTCGACTATCTTTCGATACCCACGCGATGGTCGCCAAAGCTCGACAACTCATTCATCTGTACGATGACGTTGGAATTCCCACGTCACGCGTCTTAATTAAAATCGCCGCCACGTGGGAAGGCATTCGCGCCGCAGAAATTCTCGAGCGCGACGGTATCAACTGTAATTTGACGCTGCTTTTTGGCTTCGAACAAGCGCAGGCTTGCGCAGACGCTGGTGCATTTCTCATCTCGCCTTTCGTAGGGCGAATCCTAGACTGGTACAAAGCCAACAGTAATCTACCCATCGCCACTGCGGAGGACGACCCCGGCGTGCAATCGGTACGACAAATCTACCACTACTATAAAAAGCACGGCTACGACACAGTGGTCATGGGTGCGAGTTTTCGTAACATAGGTGAGATAGAAGCACTGGCTGGGTGCGATCGATTGACCATTAGCCCCGATCTAATGGATCAACTGGCTGCTGATGAGCGTCCTCTCGAGCGGAAGCTGTCTTATGATGGCAATGTGAAGGCAAGACCGGCAACACTCTCGGAGTCGCAATTCCGCTACGGAATCAACGCCGATGCTATGACTACGGAGAAGCTGGCGGAGGGCATTCGGAAGTTTGCCGTAGACCAGGAGAGTCTAGAGGCGCTAATCGCCAAGCTCTAGTTTGACTCGAGGGTTTTCACTAAATCTTCGAAAGCTGCTTTGTTCTCTTTGCTCATTGACATCAACGTTCGGTGCGCTTCGATAATTTTTTCACGAACCTTTTCCTCGGTCGCAGCGGCAACCGGTATATCTAACGTCTGATCAATACCTTCACATCCGCCAGAGCGCAGCTCAAACAGCTGAGAAAACCCCATCGTGTTAAGCAATCGATCAATCCCCTGATTACAGCTATAAAGTGGCGGTTTAACGCCAAGACCTTCCTTAGTGCGTATCGCCAGTTTTGCGAGCATGCCAAGCACCGTACTATCCAAGCCAGTGGCGTCAGTGACATCAATAGCAACCGAAGAAAAGGTCGGATCACTGAATATGCGATCAAAATACTCATCTAAGGCTGTGCACATCGTTAAGCGTACATCGCCCTCTAAACGCAACAAATAGGCGCCGTCATTACTGGCCCCACCGATTCGGCAATCGCTCACCCGAGACCCCGGCTAATAAATAGCGCCGCCACATCGTCCGGCAGCGCATTTTGATCAACGTCTTCCAAACCTAAGCGCTCAATCAAATTAGCGGGTCTTACCAGTGGTCCTGACAGGCGGTCGATCAACTCTTGCTCCTTTTCGACAAGATCATCTTTGTCCATTAATTCAAGGATGCCATCGGACATCAAGGTCAGTAAAAATCGCTCTGGCAGTGCGACAGTTTGCTCCTGAAACGCCACCTCGGCCATTAAGCCAACGGGCGAGCCCTCCCCTTCTAGATACTCCGCATGATCTTCAATAAGTAATGCGGGCTGAGGCAAATGTCCTGCAACGCTGTACCTGAGCGAGTGCTCTCGGAAATTTAATACGCCCACGATCATAGTCGCGTACTTATCAATTTCCAATTCAAGCAACTCTCTGTTAGCTAAACTGAGCATTTTTACCGGCGATGTAATTGAAGCGTCTTGGCGTCTCAAAAAATCTGAGCGTTTTCGCGCAAAAAGATTTTTCAGTAACACGGTAGCAAATGCTGAAGAGCTGCCGTGGCCGGATACATCAGCTAAAAAGAAGACTATCTCGTGATCACCCACCTGAAAGTAGTCCGCAAAATCACCACTGAGGTATAAAGACGTGTAGATCGTATGACTAAACCAATAGTCTTCTACCTGTAGTGGCGCAGAAGGCAACAAAGCCATTTGTACTTGTCGCCCCGCTTGCTGATCTTGCTCGAGCATTCGCAGGGAATGGCGAAGTTTACGATTAGCGCTTTCCAGATGTTCTTTACTGGCCTTAAGCTCTCTCTGCAGGTGACGGTGATGAATACACCGCTCAACCGATCGCAACAGCAAACCTGCCCGCTCTTGGGGTCTTACAAAGAAATCGGTCGCGCCAAGACCCAGGGCGGTCTTCATGCTGTGGCTACTACGATCGTCTGCGAGTGCAATCACCGGCACTTGCACGTCGAAGTTACGCATCGCTCTGCGGACAGAGCTCCATGAAACGTCGGCAAGATCCATGTTGCACAAAACACAATCATAAGGACTCTTAGGCCCAAGAACGCTTTCAATATCCGAGACCTCGGATCGGACATCAATCTGCCAGTAACAATCGCCAAAATTATCGATTAGAGATCGAGCTCGCTCGCCCTGATCATCAATTAACAGCAAGCGGCCGTCTGCACATTCATCAAGCATTAGCTGTTAATACGCCCATTGGTTATCACAGATCGTCTTCCTCCCAACCGTCATCGAACTCAGAAAATGAATCTACTCCTTGGCCATCAGATACCAGACTGGCGCGACGCTGCAGGTAAGCATCTCTGAAAAAGATATATTGATCGCCGGAAGTAAGCCGGTCAGTACCGAGAAGCCCCGCTCGAAAGTCAATCAACTCAACCCCTCGCAATCCCCACTGTGCTTCCCGCCCGTCGACTTGACCCGCCGGCGATGCATAGGCATCGACAAATGTACCGATTCCCGATCGATAGGTCCGAGGGCCTAAAAACGGTAACACAATATAATCACCTGCCGGGACACCCCATACAGCGAGCGTGTGCCCGAAATCAGTCTGATAGCGAGGAATACCCATGTCCGTTGCCACATCGAAAAGGCCGAAGATACCGAGTGTTGTATTCGCGAGCACACGCAGCGTATTGTCCCATCCAAAGCCTACTCGACCTTGCAAATACGCATTAAGCGCGGCATTGGCGTCAAGAAAATTGCCGAAGAAATTATTAACCCCGCGACGCACTACGGTAGGAGTGGCCGCATCATAGCCTTGCGCCAGCGGCCTTAGTACGTAGTTATCTGCTTGGATGTTGAACTCAAATGTAGCTCGATTAATCGATTCCAGAGGATCATCTTCCGATGCCACTGAAGACTGCGCGCCACTAACTACCAATGCCAGGCAGCATAGCGCCAGACAATGAGACAATGATCTATGTAACTGCTCGAAACACACCATGACGAGCTCTCCTTTTCTTTACCGACTTGTACGCTATCGGGCCCACTCTCGATGACCGATTTCCGATATTTTTTCTGCTCACTACTGCCGCATATTCTGCCCGATTATCGCGGATTTTCCTGCATCCATGCAGCTACTTTCGACCATTGTTGCTCCAACCGCTTACTGGATACGGGAATTTTGGTGCCCAATTGCTGCGCGAATAACGAAATCCGAAACTCTTCAAGCATCCAAAACAGCTCTTGCGCTTCCGAACAGAGCGCCTCTAAACCCACGCGCTGCTCCCGAGCCTCTTTTAATTGAGCGGCAAACGGAGCAAGCATTGCCATCCCTTTTTGATCTTTAGCGTATTGCCCGCTCAAACGCTCGACTCTGTGCAGCAGCGCTTTCCCATAGCGAGGATAGTATTCCAACCAACGCCCCGGGGTATGGAACAAGCGCTCAGCATTGAGAAGGGCCTGTACCTGCTGCTGTATATCGGTCCTGCTGTCCTGAAACTGCGCTTTCGGATAAGCCTTCAGCTTGTTCAAAGCTTGCGCTACGGGCAATAGAAAATTGACTAGGGCACGCTCCAATTCTAGCGCCTGTGGTACCCAAGTCGTGCGGGCATTTGCCAAGCACTTTTCAAATTCTTCATCTGAGCGCGGAGCCGGTGCATCCTCCAGGGTCAATATGAAGGCGGTCATTATCATCTCGTGAACCAACGCGCTGCGGTCGACACCGCAGCCCGCCAGAGCAAGGGCCGCTTCGTTGGTCGATAGCAACTGCTTCTTGAGATACTTGCTGGTCTGCGAGCTGCGTTTCAGTGCAAGCGTCGCAAAGCCCTTTCGATGCGCAAGCTCAGCATCGCCAGAGTAGTCGAGCAACGTCAGTGAAACTTGGTCTTTGTCGACAACCAACGCCGGATAAGCAAGTACCTCCATGCCAGCGGCTCGGCTTTTCCATTCTCGAGGTAGCACACCAAAATCCCAGTCGCTAACGGGACGCTGCTCGAAGCCCATGCCGCTCTTACTCGCTTGCGCGCTCTGGTTGTCATCACGGAACTGCTCAACAAGGTGCGCCATGTTTCGATCTTGCGCTAGTAATTTGCCGCGCTCATCGACCACTCTAATATTCATTCGGTAAAAGTCTTCGAGACGCTCCTCACCCCACTCACCAACCGGCACCGTTATATTACGCTGGCGCTTTAGAACATCACTTAATGCGGCACACAGGTCGCGATCATCTGGCGTTATGTGCTCTAACAATGTGTCGACAACATCGGGAACAGGAACTAATTGCTTCCGAAGGGGTTTGGGTAATCCCTTGATCAAGGCAATACATTTTTCTCGCAATAACCCAGGTATCAGCCAATCAAAACGGTATCTTGGCGCGCGATTGAGCAGCGGCAGTGGGACTGTGACCGACACGCCATCGTTTGCTTTGCCGGGCTCAAATTGATAGCTGAGCTTATAATCTACGCTGGCCCAAGTGAGCGTCGATGGAAACTGCTCCGTAAGCTCAGCATCAGGATCACGAGTTAATACTTGATCTCGCTTGAGCTGCAAAGTCGATGCTAAGTCTGCGGTTTTAGTAAGCGCCTTTTCAAGACTTGAACCGCTGACCACATGGCTGGGCAAGCGCTCGTCATAGAAAGCAAACAAGGCCTCCTCATCGACTAATAGATCTCGCCGCCGAACTCGAGACTCCATATCTTGAACTTCTCGAATCATCCGCAAATTGTGCTTCAAGAATGCCGGTGGCGATTTAAAATTCCCGGGAACTAAAGCGTCGCGAATCATAATTTCTCGCGCTACTTTAGGATCAATAGTGCCGAAATGAACGCGCTTTCCGTCACTTATAGTTAAACCAAACAAAGTGATGCGTTCGAGGGCCATGACCCTACCTGAGCGCAACTGCCAGCTGGGCTCATAGTGGTGGTATTTCAACAAATACGGATTCACGTTGAGCAGCCAATCGGGCTCAATAGCAGCACATTGCCGAGCAAAAACCTGCGAGGTTTCAACGATCTCACCGGAAACCAACCATCGAGGGGGCTTACGGTATTGGCTTGAACCAGGAAAGATCTGAGCCTTCCGGTTGCGCGCGACATTAAACAGACGGCCTTCATCTTGCTGAGCGATCTGTCCTAGCAGCCCGGCCAACAGCGCTTTATGAATACCTTCGTAATTCTCATCCTCTGCGAGGGCACTGGATACTTTAAACCCTATTTGACGACAGGCAATCGTTAGCTGGGCATGAAGATCCCGCCATTCTCGCATTCGGAGATACGAGAGAAACTCCTTTTTACAGAGCTTACGAAGCTGGCTCTGGCTGAGAGATTGACGCTGCTCTTCGTAGTAACGCCACAAGTTAATCCAAGCCATAAAATCAGATTTGGTGTGATTGAAGCGGGCGTGCGCCTGATCTGACTGTGCTTTTTTTTCTGCAGGTCGTTCACGCGGATCCTGAACTGCCATGGCGCTGACAATCACCAAGAGCTCAGCGATACATTGGCTATTAACCGCCGCAAGCAGCATGCGGGCGAGCTTAGGATCGACCGGAAGGCGGGCCATCTTATGGCCCGTTGATGTGAGCTTGCCGCGCTTTGACACAGCACCTAACTCTTCGAGTAGCTTGAAACCGTCGCGGACCATCTTAGGTTCAGGTGGATCCACAAAAGGAAAGTCTCCGGGCTCCCCGATGCCTAGCTGCAACATGCGTAGTATGACCGCGGCCAGATTGGTTCTGAATATTTCCGGGTCGGTAAATTCAGGGCGCGAGTTGAAATCTTCCTCGCTATACAAACGCAAACAGACGCCCTCAGCTACCCGTCCACAACGCCCCTTACGCTGATTGGCGCTAGCCTGTGAGATTGATTCGATAGGCAGTCGCTGTAGGCGCGTACGATGACTGTAACGGCTTATACGTGCATCGCCGGGATCGATGACGTATCGAATCCCCGGCACTGTAAGCGAAGTCTCAGCGACATTAGTTGCGAGGATAACGCGCATTCCTCGGCCACTGGGGTTGAACACCTTATTCTGCTCAGCGGCCGACAAGCGCGCATAAAGGGGCAAAATTTGACGGTGTTCGGTAGCCTTCAAACGTTTCGATAAGTCTCTAATTTCGCGCTCGCCAGGAAGAAATACCAATACATCACCTCGAGGTCCGAAGCGCTGAGACTCGATATCATCCACCAAGCTGGCAATTTGTTCAGTCACGCCTTGATCGCGATCTTCGATGTCGCCGAAGTAATGAACATCCACAGGAAAGGTTCGTCCTGACACCTCGATAACAGGCGCATTATCAAAGTGCTGCGAAAACCGCTCTACGTCGATAGTGGCAGACGTGATGATCACCTTGAGATCTGGGCGTCTGGGTAAAAGCTGCTTCAGATAGCCCAAAATGAAGTCAATATTGAGGCTGCGCTCGTGAGCCTCATCAATGATTAGCGTGTCATATTGTGAAAGATTTTTGTCGTGCTGCAGCTCGCTTAGCAATATGCCGTCAGTCATAAGCTTGATAGCCGATGCATCTGAGACCTGATCGGTAAAGCGAACCTGATAGCCCACAACACTGCCGAGCTCGGTGTTCAGCTCGCTAGCGATGCGCTGTGCGACCGTTCTCGCCGCTAGACGCCTTGGCTGAGTGTGCCCTATTCTGCCCAGCGTACCGCGCCCCATTTCTAAGCAGATCTTGGGTAACTGAGTGGTTTTTCCTGACCCGGTCTCGCCGGCGACCACAAGCACTTGATGCTTGTTGAGTGCGCGCTTTATATCCTCTCTCCGCTCAGATACCGGCAATTGCTCGGGATAACTGATAGCAGAAGGAATGGGGCGTGGAACACGTCCAGACGGTAGATCGGTCATGAGGGTCTAATAAGTCTACGCGATGCCGGATTACATCCGGCGATGAATTTAGCTATCCCGTAACTCACGCCGAAGAATCTTACCAACGTTCGTCTTGGGTAACTCGTCGCGGAATTCTACCTGTTTCGGGATCTTGTAGGCAGTCAAATGCTGGCGACAGAAGTCTTTGACTTCTTGCTCGGTAAGCCGGACATCTTTCCGCACTACAAACATTTTGACCACTTCGCCTGAGCTGCTGTCGGGAATTCCCACCGCAGCACACTCCAACACATCAGGATGGGCCGCGAGCACATCTTCAAGTTCATTGGGGTACACATTAAACCCTGACACCACAATCATGTCTTTCTTACGATCAACAATGCGCAAATAGCCGTCTGGCTGTATTACTGCAACATCGCCCGTGGCAAACCACCCTTCTGCATCAATCACTTCCGCCGTTGCCTCGGGTCGCTGCCAATAACCCTGCATCACTTGCGGCCCCTGAATGCCCAGCTCCCCGGGCTCATCGAAGCCGAGGAGCTCACCGGCATCGTTTAATACTCGAACATTAGTTTGGGGGACAGGCACACCAATAGTGCCAATCTGCTGCGCGTAACCCGGATTACTGGTGGCAACCGGTGAAGTTTCGGTCAAACCATACCCTTCTGAAACTGTACATCCTGTAATGGTCTGCCATTCATTGGCCGCGGCTTCGGTTAATGCCATGCCACCCGACAAAGTTACTTTCAAATTACTGAAATCGAGCTTCCTAAAACGCTCGTCGTTACTTAACGCTACAAATAAAGTATTTAAACCACAAAATAATTTTGGACGGTAACGATCGAAAGCATCAACAACCGAACCTAGATCGCGTGGATTAGGAATAAAAACAGTCTGCGCTCCGCCATAAAGCGCGTACATGGACGCTGTAAAAGCGTAGATGTGGTAGACGGGTAGCGGCTGCATGAAAACATCACCTGCACCCTCTAGCTTATGCGAGGCAAACATCGCATCACTCTGCATGACATTTGCCACTAAATTTCTGTGGGACAACATTGCCCCCTTAGCGACTCCAGTAGTACCGCCTGTGTACTGCAACATAGCTAGATCATGAGGCTGCGGGCTGACCGGCTGCCGATTTTGTTTCGCGCCGACAGCTAAAACTGCACGCAACGACAGTGCGCCAGGGATATCAAATGGCGGCACTATTTTCTTTACATGCTTCGCGATGAAATTGATCAAGGAACGTTTCGGCTGGGGGTGCAGATCGGCAAGTTCTGTGACCACTACTTTCTCTACACCCGTACGAGGTAGTACCGCAGCGGCGGTCTGTGCAACATTGGCTTGAACAACTAATAGCTTCACTTGCGCGTCGTTAAACTGATGCTCCAACTCTCTCTCGGTGTACAACGGATTGGTATTTACCACGACAAATCCCGCTCTCAACACGCCAAGAACGACCACCAAATATTGAATGAGATTAGGCATTTGTATGGCGACGCGATCACCCGCGATCAGACCCGACTCGTTTTGTAACCAGCTGGCAAAGTCTCCCGATAACTTATCAAGCTCCGCATAACGCAAATCGTGGCCTAGGCTTGAACAGGCGATCGCAGTGTCGTGGCGCTTCAGTGCGTCCTCGAAAAGCTCGACAATACTTTGAAAACGGTCAGTATCAATACGCGTCGCTAGACCCAACCGCGCGAGGGTGGCTTCGATTGTTTCGTTGATTTGAGACTGCTGCATCTTAGCTTTTCACCTTTCTTTTTAAATTACCGCTATCATGTTGAATCGCCGGCAACGGGGTCAAGTGCTGACTCACAATTGCAGTACTTAATACATCCCGTTGACACTCAAAAAAGGAGCCATTACCCCGTGAACCCTCTTCTTCAGATAACCAACAAAACATTTGATGAAATCACTATCGGTGATACCGCCACCTATACTCGTTTGGTCACTGAGCGAGAAATACAACTTTTTGCTGCGGTATCGGGCGATCACAACCCTGTTCATTTAGATCCAGAGTACGCGGCTACCACTCAATTCGGTGAGTGCATTGCTCACGGCATGCTTACTGGAGCGTTTATATCGGCAGCAATTGCTATGGAGCTACCGGGGCCGGGCACCATCTATCTAGGACAGCAGTTGAGTTTTCGTGCACCCGTTTTATTGGGTGATACGCTCAGCGTAGATCTTGAAGTCGTAGGCAAGCACGACTCAAAGCCGTGGCTCACCATCGGCTGCATTGTCAAAAACCAGAACGGCAAAAAAGTTGCGACGGGTGAAGCGTCGGTGATGGCGCCGACAGTAAAAGAAACGGTCACGATTGTGCCACCACCTAGCATTCAGCTGGTTGACTGATCCTTCTTGAATTGCTCTGGATCAACATACATTAGGTTGAGCGTTACTAGGGGCTGATCAGCGCTGGTCAGTACGCCTAGCATGAGCACGTTCGGCGTTTCGCCGTGAACGGTGAGACCCCCAACGTCAAACATTTTAAGATTGTCGTAATCATCAGTTACCGACTGACCGTCTACGATAGGGTACAACACGCCGATGCTACTCTTCTCTCGCAAAGTATCCGATAAGCTCGCAATAAGCGACAAAACGCCATCACGGAATGCCGAGTAGTTCATCGTCCCCTGAAATGCATCCTTATCGAGACGCAAGTCGATCCGAGTGAGACCGTCGTCTTCCATTCTAAGCTTGGTCAAGGTCACCGTTCTTCCTGCTTCCAGCTCTCGGAACATACGCTTTGCAGTGGTACGCCCTGACTCTAATAAGCCCTGATTGAGCAGATTGGCGGCTATTGTCGCAAACTGCACTGGGTTGATATCTTTTTTACTCTGCATGGTGGGTTCGTCCAAAAAAGGCCTAGTGTACCGCCCCTTGCTTTGTAGACTCCAGCCTTGTTCGCAGCTCTGTTAATATCACGCGACTTTACGCTCTTTTAACGTTGGACTCGGTGTGATCAAAAGGCACAACCAAGCATGGCAACTCGCGCCCTCCCCCTCAATGAATCTCGGTTTGGGGACTGCGGACATCGACGCCCCTGGAACAGACCACTTTTTATTGAACGAGAGTCTAGCGGAGCGCAGATCCGTATTTTTACAGGGTATCGAGCTTAACGAGAGGCTCAATACGTTGCCGTCAGGCGGCACCCTTACTCTGGCTGAGATCGGTTTTGGGGCAGGGGTCAATTTCTTGCTGACGCTACAAGAGTGGCTTACTCATCGTCCCCCCCACACCCGTCTTCACTATATTGGCATCGAGGACCATCCTTTGCGTAAATCGATGCTCGAGCAGGCTTTAGAGCAGGTTCCCCAACTGTACGACCTCGCGTCAATGCTGCTGGCCGATTGGCCACCGCCAACGAAAGGCTGTCACAGAGTCCATTGG
>CAJQLP010000148.1 GCA_905479205.1 uncultured Luminiphilus sp. | reverse complement strand
AGCTGCCCTAGTTCGACTAAATTGCGTATGCTGTTTTCAGAAAGCTTTAATTCTTGGAGGTCGGTAAATAGCGCAAGGCCATCAAGTTTTTCAATGCCCGCATTTGAACAATTCAACTGTGTGAGGTCGGATGCTTGAGTGATAAATTCATCGGCAATGCGTTGCTCAATACATGCGCTCAGCGCAGCATCCGCGATGTCATAATCTCGAAACAGCTTCGCGGGTTCATAAACCAATTGCTCATTTAGGGTTATGTAGTAATTACCACAGCCCTGTAAGCTCACTAACGCGAGTAAAATCATGCCTGTTAGATGACTAAAAATGTTTCCCACGAGGACTCCCATTGCAGAGGGCCTTATAATGCCAAGTTATTGAACGAAGAGACACTTTGATGCCACCTAATTCTACAATCGATTTGTCCGCCGCACACGGTTTGCCCAAAGAAGCCTCCCATCAGCTCCATCAGATGGAGCAGGCGCTGCGCAAGCATTGGCGATTGGGGCAGAATATGATCCTGTGTTGGGCGCCGGATCCTAATGGCCTCTTAACGCTTGTGGTACCGCATTATTTTCTCGGTAACTTCACGGCGCTAGACAGTGCTTCTGAACATCTTCTAGACAACGAACGTTTTATTCGAGACGTTATTGGTGGCTCACGTTTAAAAACTAATGAACAGATCTTCAGCATAGCTAAGCGATTGGGGGTCTCAACAAGCTTTATCAAGCTTGATGAACCGCTTGGGGATGACGCTGCATTACTTAGGGCTGCAGATGCTGTTATTTCGAGTTACGGCATCGGCTATGTTGAGTCGCGCGCCGTGGTGCTTTTCGATATTGCCGAATTCTCTCTGTACTCGCCGTTTGAGCAAGCCAGTCAACTAAACAGCTTGTCCTACTCGATGAACTCGGCGTACAACAAATTACATAGAGAGGGTGTCGATGTGAATTTTGCTCGCACCACAACGGGTGATGGCTACTATGTGTGGAATAGAGACGTCGGGCCTTTTCCTGATCTCGATTTGCTGTCTTTCTTACTGTTAGTGTTGATCGATAATGCGGCAGCTCGAAGGGAGGCCTCAGGACACACGGTGCCCGTTATTCGTTCTGCGTATCACATTGGCAGCCACTATGAGTTGTTCCAGGCCGAGGGTGTTAACCCCACTGTGTTCAGCTATATCGTTGGAGATGTGACGATTAAGCTCGCGCGAATGCTTGCACAGGCTGAGGCGGGGCAAGTGCTCATCGGCGACTTTAATGCCGCGTTACCCGATCGACCAGGTCTGTCCGACGCCAATGGGTTTGTACGTGCGGCTATAGATGAGCTAAAGGAGTTGCCCAAGTTAAACATTGCCGGAAGTCCTCTACAGGGGTTTGAGTTACGGTCTGGTAGCTGTGGATCATCTGCGCCAAGAGCTCAACGAATTGTCGATAAACATGGTCTGGAGCAGACAGCCACTAACCTCGAATTTTCTGTACGAAATGGCGATGAGACCTTGCTTCTCGGTGTTCCGACGCAGTGACCGCTGTCGATGGTTCTAGCATTGTCGTTGCATCAGCCAATGGCGCAGCGCATCGCCGCGCGAAGCAGGTGGCCGGTGAGTTGGGGCTACCCGTCGTAAAAGACTGGCGTACGGCACCCGCCTTGGTTGCGCTTGTTATCGATGTAGAGTCTGCTGCGCTGCAGCTTCTTGGAGATAAACCCCCGGGCCCAGTAACTATTGACTTCGCTAATCCCGCGATGGAATACCGTCGCAAAGGGGGGCAAAACGAATTACTCGGTCGCGCTGTAGGCGTGCGCCAAGGTAGGGCTTTGAGTGTATTTGATGCTACAGCGGGGTTGGGTCGAGACGCATTTGTACTCGCTGATTTAGGCTGTCGCGTGCTGATGAAAGAGCGCTCACCTGTGCTTGCTTGGTTGTTAGGGCGGGCGCTTGATGCCGCAGGTATCAGTGCCTCCGAGCATGTTCGTCAGGCGGCAAAACGGATGCAAGTGGAGTCTGGTGACAGTCGATTGTCTAGCGTATCCGATGGCGCCGTTATCTATTTAGACCCGATGTTCCCTGAGCGTCGCAATAATGCCGCAGTGAAAAAAGATCTCGCGGTGTTACAGGCGCTGCACGGTAGCGACAACACATGCAATGAACTGAACGAGCACAGCAATGAGCAGTTATTTTTGTGGGCGCTTGAGCAGCCGACACCACGTATCGTTGTGAAAAGGCCTTTAAAAGCACCTGCTCTGGCCCGAAAGAAACCCTCTCATGCGGTATCGGGTAAGGCGGTTCGGTTCGATGTCTATGTATTGGGAGATCTACCATGAAGACGGTTCTATGGGTCGGTAACCCGCAGCCGACACATGTGGCCGCTAGTGCACTGACTGAGGAAACAACGCTTATATGGTTCTATGAAGATAGCCGGCCGTTTGATCAGTCGATTAATGAAGCGTCGTTCGTGACGATTGCTATCCCTGCCAGTTTATCGACGCTCTGCAGCCGCGGGCGAATCATGGATACCTTGCGTCAACGCGAACCTGAAGCAGTCGTTATATTTCTTCCCGACATACATAATGCCGGTGAGGAAAGTCTTGTTGAGCGCCAATGCCAGTACGTGCAGGTATGGGTAGTGGGGTTTGTCGATGTGGCACAAACCGCGCTGGGCTTGATGAGATCCCGAGGGTTTGGCGAGCTACGTATTATTGTGCCCACCTCCGCAACCCAGGTGACCGGCGATCCAGTCGTTAAAGGTTGCGAGGCGTTTGTGCGCACTTGGGTAGATTCGGTCTCAGAGTATCTTGAGGCCGATATTAAAGTGACGATCGACGCGCTTAAGCTATGAGCAGCCGGCGCATAATGCCATGATAAATTTTCGTTAGCCGAGGAATGTCATCGACGGCTACGTGTTCATCTATTTGGTGGATGCTTGCGTTAATCGGCCCCAGCTCTACCAGCTGACAACCCATTTGGGCAATGAAGCGGCCGTCAGACGTGCCGCCGCCCGTCGAGAGCTCGGTGTCTAAACCGGTTACCTCATTAATACTCAGTCGTGCAGCGTCGACTAATGCGCCAGGCTCAGTGAGGAAGGGTTGTCCGCTGAGTGCCCATTCAATGTCAAAGCTAAGGCCGTGTGCGCTAAGAATCTCCTCACAGCGATGCCGCACTTCAATATCGGTTACCTCTGTACAAAAGCGTATGTTAAAGCGCGCAACTAACTCGCCAGGTATAACATTTGTAGCGCCCGTACCCGCGTTGATATTAGAGAACTGAAGGGACGTGGGTGCAAAGAAATCATTCCCGTCATCCCAATGCTCGTTGATCAGCGCGTCAAAGGCCGCAAAGGCTCGGTGAATGGGGTTGTCCGCAAGGTGAGGATAGGCAATATGCCCTTGGACACCTCGAACGGTCACTGTAGCTCCGAGAGAGCCGCGGCGGCCATTCTTGATGATGTCGCCGAGACTTTTAGAACTTGATGGCTCTCCAACAACGCACCAGTCGATGGTGTCGCCACGCTCTACGAGGGACTCCACGACTCTAACAGTGCCGTTGACGGCGGGACCTTCCTCGTCGGACGTTATTAAAAAGGCTAACCGTCCATTCAATGTTGGTTTGTCAGCCAATAATGCTTCAGCTGCAACGACCATGGCCGCTAAGCTCGCCTTCATGTCCGCTGCGCCACGGCCATACAATTGACCATCTCGCTCGCTGGGTTCAAACGGAGCGCTTTTCCACCGATCTTCCGGCCCTGTTGGCACCACGTCGGTGTGTCCGGCAAATACCAATGTTGGCCCTTGGTCACCAATAACGGCCCAAAAGTTGTCGACATCGCCGAAGCGCATGGGCTCACAGCGAAAACCAAGCGCCTCTAAGCGCTCCATCATGAGCGCTTGGCACCCAGCATCTGTGGGAGTCACCGACGCTCGTTCAATAAGCGCACGAGTCAGATCAATAGCTGATTTACCGTACTCAGTTGTTGGCATGGAGTGTCTCATTGAGTTCAATCGCCGAGCGATTAGTGAGGCATTCAACCACGCCTGAAGTACTGTTACGGCGGAATAACAAATCGGAACGATCCGCCAAGTTGCGCGCCGAAACCGTTTCTACAGGTTTGCGGGCGCCGTCGAGAACCGTAACTTTAGTGCCCGCTGTAATGAACAGACCTGCTTCAACGGTGCAGCGGTCACCCAGAGGAATACCAACCCCTGCATTGGCGCCGATGAGACACTCTTTGCCCACTGAAATGATAATGTTACCGCCACCGGATAACGTCCCCATTGTAGAGCAGCCTCCACCCAAATCAGAACCGGCTCCTACCCAAACACCTGCAGAGATTCTACCTTCGACCATGCCAGGACCTTCAGTGCCCGCATTGAAGTTGATGAAGCCTTCATGCATAACAGTGGTTCCCTCGCCAAGATAAGCGCCTAAACGCACTCGCGCTGTATGGGCGATTCGAACGCCACTGGGAACAACGTAATTCGTCATCTTTGGAAATTTATCGACACTTGATACTTCCAGAACCTTGCCGCGCAGGCGAGCACTTAGCTGGCGCTCGGGTAGCTCATCTAAGCTAATCGCGCCCTCATCAGTCCACGCAACATTTGGAAGCAGTGAAAAGATGCCGTCCAGGGTAGTGCCGTGGGGTCGCACTAGGCGGTGAGATAGCATGTGTAATTTCAGATACGCATCCGCGACGGTTTGGGGCGCGGTGTTAGTGTCAAGCGTGCAAGCGATCACCGACCGACTGCTGTCCTTCAGTTGCTGCGCGACTAATGCTTGCTGCTCTGCGCCTACCTTGCGAAACGCAGCTTCAAGGTCATTTAGGCCACTGGCGTCTAGTTCACCTGAAATTCCCGCCACAACCTCTGCGAGATCACCACTAATATTATGGAGAGGGGCGGGATAAAACACATCGAGTATTTCGCCTGCGCTACTTTTGCCTGCGATACCAAGGCCAAAGCCGTGTATTGAACTCATGGGTTGCTCCTAATTAAACGTTGAATCGAGTACCGTAATTATCAGCATTGAAGCCGACGTCAATGGCACCGTTGTGTTCTAAAACGGGCCGCTTTATTAGCGTTGGGTGACTGAGCAAGACTGCGAGAGTGTCTCCGTTTTCAGCTTCTTCACGCTCTGCGTTATCCATATTTTTCCACGTTGTACTGCGTTTGTTCACTAAGACGTCTTTACCTGCGGAAGCGATCCAGTCGCCAATGCGTTCACGAGTCGGTGGTGTGTCACGTACATCAACAAATTGATACTCGATGCCTTGATCGGCCAGCCACTTTCGCGCTTTGCGGACCGTGTCGCAGTTCGATATGCCGTAGATGATGGGCAGCATCGGTTTATCCTCTAAACTCCAAGCCTATTAGCGAAGCACTCAAGCCTAGCAGAAACGATCCGTTATCGGCAGTCGCGCCTTTGTAGAATCACGGTTTATTAACCTTTTTTGGGTGTTTTCTTAATGGGTAGCAGGTTCGGCAGATTTCACATACACGGCCGTCGCAGCCTCGTGCCGAGCAAAACTCACGGCCATAGAAAATAATTTGTAAATGAAGGTCATTCCAGCGAGATTTATCAAACACTTTTTTGAGGTTGCGTTCAGTCTCTACGACATTCTTCCCAGGGGATAGGCCCCAGCGCTGCGCCAGTCTATGAATATGAGTGTCGACAGGAAAACTGGGCACCCCATAGGCTTGTGCCATAACGACGCTGGCGGTTTTGTGGCCGACGCCGGGCAGTCTTTCAAGAGCGTCAAAGTCCTGTGGCACAGCGCCGTCATGTTCATCGAGCAAGATCTCACTCAATCGCTTTATCGCTTTCGACTTTTGCGGTGATAAACCGCAGGGTCGAATAATAGTGCGAATATCATCTATCGCCATTGCCGACATGGCGAGGGGGTTGTCGGCCTCTTTGAACAAAGCGGGAGTCACTTGGTTGACCCGCTCATCCGTGCATTGAGCACTGAGTAAAACCGCAATTAATAAAGTAAATGGATCTTTGTGATCAAGCGGCACTGGCGGATTGGGATACAGCTTTTCGAGAGTCGCATCGATATAGGCCACACGCTCACTTTTACTCATGTTCCGCAATGGCGTATTCACTACCACCCCTTCTTTAAGCTGGTGGCAATCCGCTCAGCAGCTTCGACGCACTGGTCAAGCTCGGCCACTAGTGCCATACGAACATGATTGCTCGCAGGATTGTAGCCGTCGACCTCTCGCCCCAAATACCGTCCCGGAAGGACGGCCACGTTGCAGCGACGCACCAACTCGATTGCAAATTGTTCATCGTCGATAAACGTTTCGGGCCACAAATAAAATCCGGCTTCCGGTTGAGAGACGGGTAGCACTGCGCTTAAGAGAGGTACAACCGCATCAAATTTTTCTCGGTATCGGGCGCGATTTGCGACAACGTGCTCCTCATCTGACCAAGCGGCGGCACTCGCTACCTGATGGTGCGGTGGCATTGCACAGCCATGATAGGTTCGGTAGCGCAAAAACTGCCCAATAATATCGGCATCGCCCGCGACAAAGCCAGATCGCAAGCCCGGTAGGTTTGAGCGTTTGGAGAGGCTATGGAACACAAGACAATGTTTGAAATCGGCGTTACCCATCGCCGCGGCTGCTTGTAACAGACCCGTGGGCGGGTGTGCTTCGTTGGGGTAAATCTCGCTATAGCATTCGTCACTGGCTATTACGAAGTCGTGTTGTTGCGCGAGTCTAATCAGTGTTTGGAGGTCTGCTTCTGGAATCACCGCGCCCGATGGGTTACCGGGTGTGCAGATATATAAGAGTTCGCACTGTTGCCAGTCGGCATCGGTGAGGGCGCTAAAATCTGGCAGGAACCGTGTCGTTTTATCGGCTGGTATGAAACGCGGGCTTGTGCCGGCGAGTAGCGCCGCACCTTCGTAGATCTGATAGAAGGGATTGGGGCTTATTACTCGATGAGGCGAGCCCGGAGTAACCAGGGTTTGAGCGATTGCGAACAGTGCCTCGCGAGTACCGTTAACGGGCAGTATTTGCTTGTTTGCATCGATAGTCGCAAGCTTGAATCGTCGGATTAACCAGCTCGCTATACTTTGCCGTAACGGGTCTGATCCTGCTGTTGCTGGGTACTTATTCGTGCCACTTAATGCGTCATGCAATGCGTCAATCACAATACGGGGGGACTCGTGCTGCGGCTCACCAATGGTCAGCGCAATGGGGGACGCATTCGCGGGTTCAAGCGATGCTGTTAGCGCTCGCAATCGTTCGAACGGGTAGGGCTTAAGTTTTTCTAAACCGGGGTTCATGCGCTCTGCCTAACGCCCTCATCAAGTGCACCGCGAATAGCGGCTTGCAGTCCCGCCAAGCGCGCTTCCTCCGTGACTTGCCCACCTTGGTTGTCGACTATAAAAAAGACGTCCTCAACGCGCTCGCCGAGAGTTTGAATTTTTGCAGCCTGCAGCGCGATATTAAATTCGCTAAATATCTCCCCGATTCTGGCCAGTAGGCCAGGTCTATCGGGTGTCGCTACCTCTAGCACCGTCCAGTTACGATCCATGTCCTGGTGCACATGGGTTTCGGTCGGCATGAGAAACGCTTTTAGCTGTCGTGATGTTCGCCGAGACACTGCACGTTTATGCCCATGCTCTAGGGCTTGTTGTAATGTGTGTCGGATGTGTTCAAGTGTGTTGTCATCAGCGGGGATTGGATTGCCATCTGCTTGCAGGACAAAAAAGGTATCTAAGGTTGCTCCATCGGTACCTGAATAGATGCGCGCATCGTTGATACTTAAATCTAGCATTTCTAGCTCGGCGCAAATGCGCGCGAACAGGTCGGGCTCATCCAGCGCATGCACGAAAATTTGCGTGGCGTTGCCGATGGGAGAGTCATGGGGCTGCCGAACCAGCACCAAAGGACTCTTCCTATGATCGTGATCAGAAATCGCTTCAGTGTGCCAGGTTATGTCTTCGGGTCGTTCACGTAAAAAGTAATCTGTGCCCCGTGCAGCCCAAATGGCTTCTAAGTCTTCCTCGAAAAAGCCGCGATATTCCAAAAGCTTGGCAGCCGCATCACGAGTGGCTTTGACAACATCTTTGCGGCCTAGTGGATTCTCCAGGCCTCGCCGTAAGGCGCGACGAGTTTCGGTATAAAGCTGGCGAAGTAATGAGCTCCTCCATGCATTCCAGAGTTCCGGATTTGTGCCGTGGATATCGGCAACCGTTAGGGTGTAAAGATAATCAAGGCGTTCTTCAGTGGCCACATGGGAAGCAAATCGAAGAATTTCCTCAGGATCGGAAATGTCTTTCCTCTGTGAGATAGAGCTCATTACTAAGTGGTTTTTGACGAGCCATACGACTAGCTCAGTATCCCGAGCGTCGAGTTTGTG
>CAJQLP010000147.1 GCA_905479205.1 uncultured Luminiphilus sp. | reverse complement strand
AAAAAAACAGCCGAAGAAATTGAAATAGAAAAACAAAGTGTCAGCGATGGAGCCAATGATTTGAGTTTTGGTTAGCTTTTCTGAAATCGCCTTCACCTTAGCGGGAGCTTTGGCTGGAGCGGCTGCTTTTTTTGCTACTACTTTTTTCTTAGCGGGTGCTTTCTTCGCTGCCGCTTTTTTTGCGGGAGCTTTTTTTGCTGCTTTTTTAGTTGCCATGAGTCTATTCACCTTTTTTACGTAAGAGACGGGAGACTAAATAATCGGCATAAACACCTTTATTTACAGTGTTTTATGCTCGATCCAATGAATTCAACATCATTAAACGTTACAAAACAAGGCTTTTACACAATAAACGCTCTTAAATTTGCGTTTTTAACCGTCTTTTTTTCGCCTGTTCGCTACCCTTCCCGACAGACCCGTAGCTACGTAGAATGTGTGGCCTTCTTATTCGGAATATTCTCATCATGCGCGCCAGCCAATTTTTACTTTCGACCCTGAAAGAAACGCCTTCAGACGCAGAGGTTATCAGCCACCAACTCATGCTCCGAGCAGGCTTAATCCGCCGAATCGCGGCGGGCATTTACACGTGGATGCCACTGGGACTGCGTGTACTCAGAAAAGTCGAGCAAATAGTGCGCGAAGAAATGAATCGAGCTGGAGCGCTGGAACTCTCTATGCCAGTTGTTCAGCCTGCAGAGCTATGGCATGAATCCGGTCGCTGGGAGCAATACGGGCCCGAACTGGCGCGCTTGAAGGACCGCCATGATCGAGATTTTTGCCTGGGACCGACGCACGAGGAAGTCATTACTTTTATCGGTCGAAGTGAAGTCAAGAGCTACAAGCAACTACCTGTTAACTTTTATCAAATTCAAACGAAATTCCGAGATGAAATTAGGCCCCGCTTTGGTGTTATGCGCTCACGAGAGTTCATCATGAAAGATGCTTATTCATTTCACGCAAGCCATGACTCTCTGGAGGACACTTACTGGCGCATGCACGAGGCATACACTGCTGTATTCAGCCGGCTAGGCCTCGACTTCCGACCCGTTGTCGCCGATACCGGCTCTATAGGCGGCAGCCACAGCCATGAGTTTCATGTGCTTGCCGAGTCAGGAGAGGACGATATTGCATTTTCAACAAGCAGCGACTTTGCGGCGAATGTAGAGCTAGCGGAAGCGCTTGCACCTGCAGGTGAGCGGCGGCCGCCCTCAGAGGACCTTGAAAAATTCCCTACGCCTAATGTCAAAACTATTGATGACCTCGTAAAAAGCGCCAGCATCACTATCGATCAAACGATAAAGACGCTCTTTGTGGAAAGTTCAGAAGGAGATTTGGTGGCACTGGTGTTACGTGGAGACCATAGGCTCAATGAAATAAAAGCCGAAAAAATAGAAGGACTGACCAGCCCCTTACAAATGGCTGACGAGCAGAAGGTGCTCGCACAGGTGGGCGCAGGATTTGGATCGCTAGGTCCCATTGGCTTGAACCTGCGAATCATTGTCGATCGTAGCGCGGCCCATCTTTCAGACTTCATATGCGGCGCCAATGAAACAGATCATCATTATCGCGGCGCCAATTGGGAAAGAGATGTTCCCAGCTTTGAGGTAGCTGATTTACGCGAAGTTGTTGCCGGAGATCCCAGCCCCTGCGGTCACGGCCATCTTGAGATTCGACGCGGCATAGAGGTTGGTCACATCTTCCAACTTGGTACTAAATACAGCGAAGCAATGAATGCAGTTGTGCTGGACGAAACAGGCAAAAGTGTCCCCATGTCCATGGGTTGCTATGGCATTGGCGTTACTCGAATCGTAGCCGCGGCGATCGAGCAAAACTACGATGCGTCTGGGATTATTTGGCCCGCCTCTATGGCGCCCTTCTCTGTCGCTTTGGTGCCTTTAAATATGGATAAATCAGAAGCGGTAGCCGCGGCCACAGAAACGCTCTACCAACAGCTATTAACGGCGGGGGTTGACGTATTTTTGGATGACCGGAAAGAGCGCCCTGGAGTGAAATTTGCTGAAATGGAACTTTTGGGCATCCCCGTTCGAGTGACGATTGGCGATCGTTCACTGAGTGAAGGTAATCTTGAAATACAAACTAGAAGAGCGGGTAAGGCAGAAACGGTGTCAGTTGATGCAGTATTTGACGCAATTCAGTCGCTGCTCGCGGATTATTAAGCCGCTGCCAATGCTCAGGGTCGCAATAGCGGCCTCGTTGCTATTACTCAGCGCACGAACGTTTAGCGCAACTGATGAGGATAGAGCGGCGCTTCGTCAATTTCTAGAACACACCATCGCATCGACCGCGAGCTTCGACGATCGCTTCGATGCCGAGGTTTGGCTCGTCGATATGCAAGCTCGACTTGCCGCATTTATCGAGAGCCCCAATCAGCGGCTGCAATTACTCAGACAGGTGCATCAAGCGGCCACCTCGAGCGGCATAACACCCGAATTGGTACTCGCGCTCATCGAAGTTGAAAGCACATTTGATCGCTTCGCTGTATCCCGCGCAGGCGCACAAGGATATATGCAAGTCATGCCCTTCTGGAAAGAGGAAATTGGTCGCTCTGAAGATAACTTAACGGACCCAGTCACCAACTTACGCTATGGCTGTCGGATTCTACAATTTTATCTGGAACGTGAACGCGGTGACTTGCGTCGGGCTTTAGCCGCCTACAACGGCTCTCTTGGCAGTCGTCGATATAGTGATAAGGTGTATCAAGCGTGGTTGATGCGTTGGCGCACAGTGCCCTTACAGTGGTAGCA
>CAJQLP010000146.1 GCA_905479205.1 uncultured Luminiphilus sp. | reverse complement strand
TCACCGCGGGCTTTGCTTCAACCACACTGATGGAACCTCTGGGTATCTACTTACCCATTTATCCGGTTAAAGGCTATTCCATGACATTCCCCATACTCAATGGAAATCAGGTCCCCAAGTATCCGGGTATTGATGAGGATCATTTAGTTTCCTACGCCCGCTACGGGAATCGGCTTCGGATAACATCGGTCGCCGAATTTGCGGGTGATGACGAATCTCTTGTGAGTGGGCGTTTAAAAGTCATTACTGATTTCGCACATCGGATGTGTGGTGATGCGCTAGATTATGCAAATGTGGAGCAATGGGCGGGCTTGAGACCCGCAACCCCCGCAACCTCACCCTACATTGGCCGAGTAGCGGCAGTCAGTAACCTATGGATAAATGCCGGGCATGGCCAACTGGGTTGGTCAATGTCTGCGGGTAGCGGGCGACTTCTTGCCGACGCGATGAGTGGCGAGTCATTAGAGCTCACGGGTGTCTCCTCCAAAGCGAATTGGCTAATCCCCCTGTAATTGTGTGTTTTGCATACCTTGGTTTGTTCGAGAACGCGGGACTCACGTTAGGGTAGGTCGCAAGGTAATAGCGGATTGAGCCCTGAGTGATCGTGGGTGACGTCTGCAAGGTCTGCGAGTCGCTTCATAATTGCTGTGCAGGAGTCACAATTCCGGCCGCCTCACCAAAGCCGATTGAACGATAACCCTCTCGCATACATCCCCCCTTTAGAATCAACTGATCACCATCTTCCAACGCGATTCTGGTTGAGCCGTTCTCCAGGGTGACCGGCGTCTGCCCCATCTTGCCTAATTCTAGCAGCGCACCTGCCTCAGACGCGGCTGGACCACTGATCGTGCCCGTACCCAGTAAATCTCCCGCATTCAGTGGGCACCCATTGGAGGTCTGATGTGCAACAAGCTGGGCAGGATTCCAATATGAGGTATCGTAATTTGCTTTTGACAAGCACTGCAGACTGCCCCCCCGCGGCTTCAGATGAGCAGCAAGATTGATGCTGAAATGTCCTGATCGATTATTCTTCGATGAAGTGAGATAAGCCAAAGGAGCGGGATCACCCTCAAATCGCTTAAACGCCGGCGCACGAAATGGCGCCAAAGCTTCTAGGGTCACTATCCACGGCGATATAGTGCTGGCGAAACTTTTTGCGAGGAACGGACCAAGGGGCTGATATTCCCAAGCCTGAATATCCCTGGCTGACCAATCATTGAGCAAAACTACGCCAAACAAGTGATCCTCGGCTTGATCTATATTGACCGATAGACCCAGCTCGGTACTCGGCCCGACAACAAACCCTAGCTCTGTTTCAAAGTCCAAAAAGCGCGAAGGCGCAAAAATAGGGTTCGCACTGTCAGGCGTTATTATCTGACCCCACGGGCGTCGCACTTCAGTTCCCGATACGATGATTGACGACGCTCGGCCGTGGTACGCGATTGGCATCCACTTGAAGTTGGGTGTCAGGGGATCATCGGGGCGAAACAATTTCCCGGCGTTGTAGGCATGAAAATACGACGTGAAGAAATCTGTGAAATCGCGCGATAGCACAGGCAGCCCGAGTTCTACCTTCGCCATAGGCACAAGAAATCGTTCGATTCGCGAGCGCATTTCAACAGCCGACAAAGCCTGACTGAGAGCAACCCGCAACTGTCGCCACGTCGTACGGCCCGCTCCAGCGAGCTTGTTTAAATTATCCTTGTACTCAGCATCAACGGCGGCAAGGTCCAGCACGTGATCACCAATAGCCGTACATGCTCGGAAAGAATCGTTGCTGCCCACCATGCGGTACATCCCGAACGGGAGATTCTGAATCGGGAAGTCGGTGGTGGCTCGGTTGGCAGGCTCAAACCAACTCTTTAAATCAATGGCATGGGTCTGGTCGATCTCAATCATCGGATCGCTCCAATGGCTCTCCATATCGAGTGCCTCCGAGTCTTGCATCCGGCTGCTTTGAATAGCGGTTCAACCAAAATCGCTGAAACAGTCCGCGAGGACCCTTGTTTAGCGGCGGATACATCATTTGTGTGGGAAAAATGGTCGCTCTCGTGAAAATAGGCCTCGGATTTGATAGCTCGCGAAAACCCTCAACACCGTGATACGAACCGAAGCCGGAATTGCCAACGCCACCAAAAGGCACCGCCGCATTGACCACATGCCATCCCCAGTCGTTGATAGTTACACCACCAGAACGGGTCTCTGCCAGCACACGATCGCGCGATGCTGAGTCGGTACTGAACAGGTAGAGCGCGAGCGGACTTGGTTGATCCGCTACAAAGGCAACAGCCTCATCAAAATTTTGGTAACTCACTACCGGCAGTATGGGACCAAAAACCTCTTCGCGCGCCACCTGCATGTCGGGGGTTACACCGGTAACAATGTGCAGTGGCACCCGGTTACCCGATTCCCAAGGCGCGCAAGGGGTGACAGTGCCCCCTTTTACCCTGGCATCTTCGAGCATCGCCCGAATGCGATCGGTGTGACGGTCGTTGATCAGACTGCAGTATTCCTCTCGACCCTCAGTTCCGTCGGGAAAGAACCGTTGGAACGAGGCCTGCACCTGCGCTACAAACTGAGGGACCTTCGCCTCAGGTACCAAGGCATAGTCGGGTGCAACACAGATCTGGCCGGACATTGCAGCCTTGCCATGGGTGATCCGCAGCGCCGCGTCATCCACATCGTAGTCTGGTGCAACGATTGCTGGAGACTTTCCTCCTAGCTCCAGAGTCACTGGGACCAGGTTTTTTGCTGCGTCAGCCATCACTATTCGACCCACTCGCGGACTACCCGTAAAGATCATGTGATCGAAAGGCAACGCAGTGAATTCCGAAGGATCCAGCAGCTCTTCTCCAAAAACTGCGACCTCATCCTCCGGAAAGCTCTCGGACAACAACTGCTTGATCACCGCGTTTGCCCGAGGTGTGTCCTCCGGCAGCTTGATCATAGCTTTGTTACCGGCGGCCAGGGCGGTCACCAGAGGTCCGATTGACAGATACAGCGGCATGTTCCAGGGCGCCACAATCCCGACGACTCCCTTCGGCTGGTAGGTCACTTTCAAGGAATTCGGTCCAGCAAAGAGTGCCTGCGGACTACGACGCTCTGGCTTCATCCATTGCCGGACGTTGCGGCGAGCGTGATCGAGGACCCAAAGGGTGCCAATGACTTCAATCAAGCGGCTTTCGAAATGAGGTCTTCCGCCGAAATCTGCGCTCACGGCGTCAGCGAAAACATCCTGATAGCGCTCCAGCTGTGTGCGCAGAGCGCGCAGTTTGCCAATCCTCGCAGCAGCAGTGCTCGGTGCAGACCGGGCCGCGCGTTTTTGCAGCGCCAAAATATCAGTCAAGCGACTCATGCGCGCCCTCCTCGTCAATCTCTGTTGAAAACTGGCGCTCTTTAGCGGCCAACTGTGCAGAAACCATCGCAATCATCTGGGCCGTGAAGTTGCCAACGAGACTGCCACCAGCGGTCAGAGCAGTTATTTCCGCCTCGCTGAATCCCAACTCCTGACAGATCGATTCGTTCTGCTCGCCCTGCTCTGAGGGCGCTCCGACCGCAGGGAGTTCCGCTTCCGAAAACTTCCAGGGTGGACCGGGAAGTCGATACTCGCCCCCCTGACGATCTGGCACTCGGCAAGTGGCGCCCCAGTACTCTGCCCATTCACTGTCAGCAAGATGCTCCATCGTGCGAACTTCACCAATAGCAATCTTCGCTTCGTCAAACTGAGCATCCAAAGTGGCCATATCGGGAAACGTCCAAATCCAACGCTGCACGACGTCCTGAAGCTCTTGGATGTTCGTCCGCCTCAATGCAGAACTTCGAAAGCGCGCATCGCTCATCAAGTCTGGACGGCGCATGGCAGCCACAAACCAACTAAAGGTGATGGCGTTCACTAGGCTTATGGCGCTCATGAACTGCTCGCCGTTAGGACCGGTGAAGAACGAGCCGTCGGTGGCACCCAAAATAGCCGGATCATCACCCGGATCAAGTCCATTGAGATCCATGTGTGCGTGTTCGTTAATCGCCATCAGAGTGGCGGCCATCGACACATCTATGTGCTGCCCCTTACCGGTACGTTCTCGCTGCTGGAGCGCTGCAAGCACAGCTATAGTGGCCTGAAGCCCTGCATAAACATCGGCATGGCTAAGTGCATCTGTTTGCGGATTTTTGAGGTTATCGCCAAAGTGGCGAAAACTGTGGTGGGTAAACCCAGCCTCGGCTTGAACGGTCGGCGCATAGGCCATACGACCGCGCCATGGCCCACCCTGACCGTACCCCGAAATGGACACATAGATCAGTCGCGGATTACGCGCCTTGAGACTGTCGTAATCAAAGCCAAACGACGCGAGCGTGCCGGGCCGAAAGTTCTCGACCAGAATATCGGCCTGGTCTATCAGACGATAGGCGATCTCCTTTGCGTCTGACTTGTTGAGATCAATAGAAATATTTCGTTTACCCGCATTCTGCTGGGCGTAATAACCCGTGACGCCGTTCGGATTGATGGGGGCCGCAAGGCGAGACACATCGCCTCGGGGCGGTTCAATCTTGGTGACGTCGGCACCGAGATCCTGCAGCGTCTTGCCACACAACGGACCGGCGAGGACTCGAGAAAAGTCAACAACTTTGATACCTTCAAGCGGTGAGGTCATGGCTCATTTCCCCTTGAATTCAGCGAGGCCCGGACCCCTTGTCATCAGGCTTTCAAGCCCTATTTTTAGATCTTCAGAAGCCCACAGAGGCAACTGCATTTGCTCCATCGCCTCGTCGGCCGCCTCGACGCCGTGCGCGGCAGCGAGGTTAGCAAGCTGTTTAGTAATAGTGTGTGCCAGTGTGGGGCCGTTACCCAGCTCCAGTGCAATGACCATGGCCGCTTCATCGAGCTTTTCGTCGTCGACCACGCGATTGATGATATTCCATCTCTCAAAGGTCTCTGCGTCGTAGCGGCGCCCCAGCATCGATATCTCTTTTGCCCGCGCGACGCCCGCCCGCTGGACTTGACGCTGAACCGCACCCATTAGCGGGTTGATGCCGATGGTCGCCTCCACCGAGCCTATTTTTGCCGAGCGCGCTGCAATCACGAAGTCACACGCAAGCGCCAACTCGAAGCCACCGCCCACACACACGCCTTGAATGGCTGCCACAATCGGCAGAGGAAAGCTTTCCAATTCGCGGAGAAACGCCAGCGGCGATACGGATAGCTTGCCTTCAGGGCCAATCGCATCGACGAACAGCGAGGTATCTGCACCCGCTGAAAAGTGGCGCAGACCACTCTTTAATAACACAGCGCGCGCGCCCCCCGTCTGAGCCTCAAGCAATGCTCGCCGCATGCCAGACATCAGATCGAGCCCCAGCAGATTATGCGGGGCATAAGCCATCGTCAGGATCGCCACCGGCCCCTCTCTCGTTACGGTGACACATTGGTCATTAGTCATAGCACCTTCTCCTTGGCCCGGCGGGCCGCTTTTCACGAGACACCAACCTAACCAACTCCGCTCGGAAGATTCAGGTGATATAGTGCCACCAAGGAGGTGAAATGATGCCAACCATTCCCGGGCAACCGCAACCGAGCGGCTACGGCCTGAAAGGCTTATTCGATGAGCTGACAGCGCAGGGTGTCAGTCAGCGAGACGTGCTTAGAAGCGCGGGCGTGCGTACGCTGACAGGGACGCTATCCCAGGCGCAGCGACTGGCCATTTTGCGCGCTGCTAAGGAGCACGCCACCCATAGACTGACCGCGCTGGAGGCAGGTCAAAGACAACGCGTTCATCACTTTGGCGTGTATGGGTTCGCCCTAGCGACCAGCCCCACGTTTTATGATGCTTTTATGTTCGGTCGCCAGCATCTCGAGCTTGCGGGTGCGGTACTCCAGATCTCATTCCATACGGATAACCGCGTGGGCATACTTCGAAGTGAAAACCCAGCCACACTCGGCAACCTGCTGCCTTTTGCGGCGGAGTTCTGGCGGAGCTCGATGACGACTCTACTCAGCGAAGTGCTAGGTAAGCCGTTTCCATCGGTTCTCATGCGCTTTCCCTATCCGGCGCCCGCCTATGCCGAGACGTATCGATCACGACTCCACTGCCCCATAGAATTTGATAGCCCAAATATGGAGTGGCACTTCGACGCCAGTATTCTGCGGGAGCCCTGCGCCAGCGCGAGCACTATCACGGCGACCATTTGTAAGGAATTCTGTGAGTCAATGATTGAGAAGGCGGGTGGCAGCTCGCCGCTGCAGCGCGACCTGAGGGCCTTCATTCTCGGCAATACGGGACGCAGAACTACCGCAGAGGATGCCGCAGGTGCGGTGGGGCTTGCCAAGCGCACACTGTTTCGCCGATTGAAAAGCGAGGGCATCAGCTTTCAAGCGTTGCTCGATCAGACTCGGGCCTCTCTTGCTCGCGAGTATCTGGAGAGCACTGCGCTAGGCACCGCCGAGATTGGGGACCGCTGTGGCTATGGCGATGAAGCAAATTTCCGCAAGGCATTCCAGCGCTGGCATGGAATGAGTGCCAGCCAATGGCGCCTAACGCGAGCGCAGATGGAGTAGAAAAAAGTCGGAGAATTCGCGATTTCATCGCTCGGCTGGCGGCGCTCGAGCCTAAACCTCGAGTGAACCTTACTCGATATCACGGGGTTTTAGTCCCCAACCATCGATGGCGGGGACTGGTCACCCCGGCCAAACGTGGCAAAGATGTGAAGCCTATCGCTGATAGGGAAGTTCGCTCACCGGCTGAGCGTCATGCTGCAATGACCTGGGCGCAACGGCTCAAACGCGTATTCAATATCGACATTGGCGTTTGCGGACGCTGCGGTGGTTCTGTCAGGATCGTCGCATGCATTGAGGACCAGAACATCATCGACAGGATCCTGGCTCATCTTGAGAGCAAGGAACAGAACCCCCCCGCCTTGCCACACCTGGCGCCACCAACCAGAGCGCCACCTGAGACATTGCCTCTTTTCGCAGGAAGCGAATCTAAAATCACAATACTCAATCAGCAAGGACGCTAGAGCAAGGACGCTAGAGAACCTCGTGGCAGGGAGTGTTGCGCCTGCTCGTTCAGTCGGCAGTATCAGTGAGGAAATCTACTCTCAACAGGCCGTTTATTTGTCCTATACCTTACGTGCAGTTATACGACGACTGAATGCCCGCACGGCAAATGCGTGCATCCGCTCCGAGGCAGAGGGGATTAATCTCGTCGAGGTAAGATTTTCTTTCAGGCAAAAACAACAAAGGCTCCCGTTGGGAGCCTTTGTCTAAGACCGTTGCAGGAGCTTAAGCGGAGTAACCGCCGTCTACCGGCAGCGATTGGCCACTGATATAGCCCGCATTCTCCGAAGCAAGAAACACCACTGTGTCAAACAGCTCAGCCGGCGCACCTGCCCTTCCTAACGGCGTCTGCTTCGTCCACTGATCAAGAATACCGCCAGGGGGCGATTCTATTTCCTGAGAAAGACCGACGGCAATGAGGCCTACGGCTACACAGTTAGCTCGAATACCATGATGCCCTTCCTCACGTGCAATCGCGGTACACAAATGTTGAACACCCGCTTTGGGGATGGAGGAGAGTCCATCCGTGCTGATGTATTTGTGAATGGCCGCGGTGGTGAGCGCCGTGATCGATCCGCCACTTTCTCTCAATGCGGGAACGACGGCGCGTAATACGTGGTAGAAGCCTTTTACATCGGTGTCCAGGGTTTCATAAAAAACATCCGGCTCCGCATCCATAATGGGCAAAATATTCAGGAACGGACCCGTTGCAAATACAACCGAATGGATTCTACCAAAGCGCTCCTTCACCGAGTCGACAAAGGACTGAACCGCAGCGATATCCATCAAATCAACGCTGGCCGCCATACCCTTGCGACCGTTTTCCTCGACCTTTCCGATCAATGCATCAGCGGCATCTTTATTCTTGAAATAAGTGAACGCAACGTCGGTCCCACTGCGGCTCATTAGTTCAACAACCCCAGAGCCCAAACCGCCCGATCCACCGAATACGACTGCTGCTCCATCACTTGGAAATCTGTAATGACTCACTAAAACTCTCCTTATCTTTTTCTTTATTTGAAAGATCCGAGGCTGCGTAACTCGTATGCAGGACCCCTAGAACGCGATTATTAGTTTATTGATAAAGTTGCATTACCTTACGCTAATTTTTTGAGCGCCTCCACTGCGGCCAGAGCGTAACGGACGGCGGTTAGACAACCCCCGCGTCAAAAGCGCTGAGCTGAAATTTTAACCCCTCAAACCCGCTCAATAATAATAGCCGGCGCCATACCCCCTGCCGCGCACATGGTGATGAGGGCGTAGCGCTTTTGCTGGCG
>CAJQLP010000145.1 GCA_905479205.1 uncultured Luminiphilus sp. | reverse complement strand
ATTGGCAACGTCAACGTCATGCGAGACGCGCTTGAGTGCACACACAAAGGCTGGGGGCAGAGCTGCATTATCGGCGTCGCGGGCGCTGGGAAGGAAATTGCGACACGCCCGTTTCAATTAGTAACGGGGCGCTCGTGGCATGGCACGGCCTTTGGCGGAGCTCGTGGCCGTACTGACGTGCCAAAGATTGTAGACTGGTATATGGAGGGGCGTATTAACATTGACGACCTCATCACCCACACCATGCCTCTCAATGACATTAATAAGGCGTTCGATCTGATGCATTCAGGAGAAAGTATTCGCTCGGTGGTACTTTACTGATGCCTTTGGAAACTCTCAGTAATAATCGATGCTTTGAAGGTGAACAGCTGCGTTTTAAGCATCACTCTGAGACACTCAACTGCGCGATGAACTTTTCGGTGTATCTTCCACCAGGTGCTAAATCGGGGCAGGTACCTGTGCTTTATTGGTTGTCGGGCCTCACCTGTACGGACGAGAATTTCGTAACCAAAGCAGGTGCGCAGCGCTACGCAGCGGAGCACGGCATCGCTTTAGTTATGCCTGACACCAGCCCTCGAGGCGATGGCGTGTCAGACGATCCGGAAGCCGCCTATGACTTCGGTTTAGCCGCGGGTTTTTATGTGAATGCCACTGAAGAGCCTTGGTCGCGCCACTACCACATGTATGACTATGTCAGCGACGAACTGCCCGAACTGCTCAAAGAATTGGCCGTGATAGATACGCAACGCGCAAGTATTAGCGGGCATTCAATGGGTGGTCACGGCGCAATCACAATCGGCCTGAACAATCCGCAAAACTACCGTTCTATATCGGCATTTGCACCCATTAGCTCCCCTACGCGTTGTCCTTGGGGTAAGAAAGCATTGGGAGGCTATTTGGGTAATGACCCCAGGAGCTGGATGCGACATGACAGCGCCCTACTTATCGAAAGCGCTAGCAACCACTTACCGCTGCTAGTCGATCAGGGTGATGCGGATAATTTCCTTGAGGAACAGTTGAAGCCTGAACTACTTATTGACGCGGCGGCCAAGAGTCAATATCCACTGCAACACCGGATGCAAGCGGGTTACGACCACAGCTATTTTTTTATAGCGAGCTTCATTCATGACCACATTGCCTTCCACGCTAAGTATTTAAAGAACTAATTAGCAAGCCTCTACTAAGCCTGCGGCACCCTGCCCACCGGCCACACACATCGTGATCACCCCATAGCGCCCGCCCCGGCGCTTGAGCTCACGCAACACGTGTCCAACCATTCGAGAACCCGTCATACCAAAAGGGTGCCCAATTGCGATACTTCCGCCGTTTACGTTGTAGCGGTCATTATCGATACCCAAAGCATCTCGACAATAGACACACTGCGACGCAAATGCTTCATTAAGCTCCCACAAATCGATATCAGAGATACCGAGACCCGCGCGCTCGAGCAACTTAGGTATAGCAAAAACGGGGCCTATGCCCATTTCATCCGGCTCACAGCCAGCCGTTACAAAACCACGAAAATAACCCATCGGCGACAAACCTAGCTGCGACGCTTTTTCCGAAGACATCATCAGCGTCATCGAGGCGCCATCGCTCAACTGCGAACTGTTGCCCGCCGTTACCGAGCCGTCTTCTGCAAAGACAGGATTTAGTGACGACAGGCCTTCTAAGGTCGTATCACCGCGGTTGCACTCATCGCGATCGACAACGACTTCATGGAGAGTCTCTGCCTTTGTCTCACGGTCGACCTTTTTCATAGTAACCGTCATTGGTGCAATTTCGTCGCTCAAATAGCCCGCATCTAATGCTGCCGCGTAGCGCTGCTGGCTCTGCAAGCTATACTCGTCTTGCGCTTGTCGTGACACAGCATAACGCCGCGCAACCACCTCTGCAGTATTGCCCATTTCCATGTAAACAGCAGGCTTCTCTTCTAGCAGTCGAGGGTTTTGCTCGAAGCTACCTGGGTCTTGACGCAAGCGCATCGAGATCGACTCAGCTCCACCGGCCATCATGACATCGGTATAACCCGATGCTATTTGATTAGCTGCCATAGCAATAGTCTGCAGGCCGGAAGCACAAAAACGGTTCACCGTTGTGCCCGTTGCCTCTATAGGCAAGCTCGAAAGAAAGCTTGCCATGCGGGCGAGATTAAAACTCTGCTCACCCGCTTGGTTCGCGGCACCAAGGATAATGTCCTCTACTTCGGAACCGTTAACCGCAGGGTTTCTCTCGAGCAAAACATCGATCAAGTGGGCAGCCATATCATCTGAGCGCGTTAGGTTAAAGCTTCCCCGAAAAGATTTTGCAAGCCCAGTACGTACGCTATCTACAATCACTACATCTCTCATAAATTTATTCCTGAAGAAGCTTTGCCAACGTTAATCAGCATTAGAAAAGGGTTTAAGACGCAACTTAATATCGTCGCCGCGTGTGTGATACTCCTCCCACAAGCGCCGATAGCCAGTGGAGGCAACTCGCCACTCACCGTCTACCTTGCGATAGGTATCGTTATAAAGCGCGCTGCCCATGATGGTCAGCTTATGATTAAGCTCGACGAAGATATCTTGTAAGTACCAAATACCTGTCGCCGTTTCGCCATCCACCGTAATTTCGGGGTGGTGGCCGTTATGCATACCAAAGGACGTATCGGTGAATGATTTACGATAAAACGCCTCTAATGC
>CAJQLP010000144.1 GCA_905479205.1 uncultured Luminiphilus sp. | reverse complement strand
TGACGTTTACCACGAAGACCTGTACCGCGCGCGCGCTGCAGCACACAGCTTGATTCCTACGAAAACCGGTGCTGCGAAGGCCATTGGCTTGGTGCTGCCTGAACTCGATGGCCGCTTAGATGGCCTCGCTGTTCGTGTGCCGACGCTCAATGTGTCTTTGGTTGATCTTACGTTTGCGCCAAGTCGCGAAACATCGGTTGAAGAGATCAATGGAATCATGCGTGCGGCCTGCGCTGCGGACACGCTGGGCGTACTCGCCGGAAATGACAAGCCGCTTGTGTCGGTAGATTTCAACCACAACGCGTACTCCAGCAATTTTGACTTTAGTCACACGCGCGTCACTAAACACTTGGTAAAAGTATTGTCTTGGTATGACAACGAGTGGGGTTTTTCAAACCGGATGCTGGACACAGCGCGCGCTATGGCGCTGCTTTAAATTAGGGCAAGTTTTAGTTTGGGCAAGCCCCACTCTCCAAAGTGTGGGGCTTTTTTGGGGAGGCCAATGGCCTCCCTTTTTTTAAGTATTTAGAGGGCAGCTGTCATTCATAAATACGCAGTCCAGCATGCTTAGAAACGCAATCGATCGACGCTGAGTGCGGAGATCTTGTCCCTTAGTGTTTAGGCGCGTACCACAGTTCGAAGTTGCCATTGGGTGCGGCAAACTGTGCGATGGGTGCTTTTTTCGCGGGCTGAGTCGACAGGGCTTCTTCGAAAACGAGCCGCTTATCTTCTCCAACGATGTGAATGATTCCCTTGCGACTGTTTTTTAGTCGCTTTAAAGATTGTGAGATCCGTGCGTGGGGCGCGGTTGTTGGGTGGGTCATCAGTGCAGATGCGTTCGTCGCGAGGCCTTCATCGATCTCCTCGCAACAAGGGAAGAGCGAAGCTGTGTGCTTGTCACCACCCATGCCCAAGATAACCAGGTCATAGGTATCGAAATCATCCAATGTCGCGATAACGTCCTTTAGGTTTGCGTCAACGTTTGGATAGCATGGTGTGAGGGAGCGATACTGGGCTGCAGAAGCGAGGCCTGTCAGCAAGGTTTGTGTCAGTAGCTTCTCATTAGAATCATCGTGATCGTGGTTTACCCAGCGATCGTCGGCGAGCGTGATAGTTACCCGTGACCACTCAATATCGGCGTTCGCCAGATGAGCAAAAAGCCCGCGTGGAGTGCTGCCCCCAGACACAACCAGTGTCGCTTTGCCGCGCTCATTGATAGCCGACTTTAGTACGCCGATCGCCTCAGTGGCGAGCGCGTTGTCGAGAGCGTCTACGGAGGAAAATACATGCTCAGACATGCCAGCTCCGCCCATCTTTTTCAATCAGGATTTCAGCTTTTGCGGGGCCCCAGGAGCCTGCATGATAGGGCTTTACACTTACGCCTTGATCTTGGCAGGCGCGTAAAAGTCCATCACACCAGCGCCAAGATTCTTCAATCTCTTCTCGCCCTACAAAGAGCGACTGGTCACCGTTTATGGCATCTAGGAACAGGCGCTCGTAAGCGTCCGGAATGCGGTCGTCGTCACTGCCGTCACGAAAATCAAGATTCAACGTATGCGTTTGAAGCGCCAGCTTTTCTTTGAGACTTTGACGTTTGGAGACCATCGTCATTTCAATGCCTTCATTGGGCTGCAGGCGGATGATCAGCTTGTTGGGGAGGTTCGCGCCACCGCCAAAAATATTGTGGGGTAACTCTTTGTACTGAATGATGATTTCAGTGACTTTTTCTGCCATACGTTTGCCGGTGCGAAGATAAAAAGGTACGCCCGACCAGCGCCAGTTATCAACATGGGCTTTAATCGCGACAAATGTTTCTGTGTCACTGGTGTCACGCTCGCTGCCCGGCTCTTCGGTATAGCCAGGCGCTGGGTTACCCAAGGACCAGCCCTGTGCGTATTGCCCCCGCACCACATGTTCATCGACGTTGCTTGCATCGATGCAGCGCAGCGCCTTCACGATTTTCACTTTCTCATCGCGAATGCTTTCCGCTTCAAGGCTGTTGGGTGGTTCCATAGCGACTAAGCACAGTAACTGCATTAGATGATTTTGGACCATATCGCGCAACTGCCCCACCTTGTCGTAATAGGACCATCGACCTTCAATGCCTACCACTTCTGCAACCGTTATTTGTACGTGATCGATACAGCTTTGATCCCACTGTGAGTTGATGAACCGATTCGCAAAGCGCAGGGCTAGAAGGTTTTGCACCGTCTCTTTGCCAAGATAATGGTCGATGCGATATATCGACGCCTCGTCAAAATATTTCGCTAAGGTCCCGTTGACGACTTTCGATGTTTCAAGACTTTCACCAATGGGTTTTTCCAGCACGATTCGACAGTCGCCAGTGAGGCAGTTTTCTTGGCTGAGGTAGTCGCAAATCGGCGCAAATAAGCTTGGCGGTGTGGCGAGATAAAAGAGGCTGACACGATTATCATCGAGCCAGTCTTTCATCTTTTGATAGTCCTTTGGGTCGGAAAAGTCGGCTTTTATGTAGGATATTAGGCGAGCGTATTTTTCCCACTCCTTGTCAGTGGGCGCGCTATCGCCCATGTATCCCGTCATCCGCTCGCGAAGGCCGCTGAGAAACTGATCGAGATCAATCGTGTCGCGCGCGATGGCTGCGATACGAAGATCTAAAGGTAAAAGTCCGGCGCGGTCGAGTTGAAACAGCGCGGGGAAAAGCTTTCTCGCCGACAAGTCACCTGAGGCGCCAAAAATAATCAGATCTACTGGTTGCATTGTATTGTCCTCAGGAGGCGCGAAGTGACTTAGCAAGGGCTACCGCGTCGGCGGCAAGCTGTGACACTGTATCCCAGTCACCTTGTTTGACCGCGTTAGTAGGTGTGACCCATGAGCCACCGACAGCGATGACATTAGACAGCGCGAGATACTCGCCGAGGTTCGCAGGGCCAATACCGCCCGTAGGTACGAAGCTTGCGTTACCGAAAGGCCCAGAAAGCGCCTTGATCGCGGCAGCGCCGCCTGATGTGCTCGCGGGGAAAAATTTGATGATTGGAAAGCCTGCGTTAAGAACAGCCATTACTTCTGTCGCAGTGACTGCGCCTGGTAGCAGTGGGATGTCGTACTCGTAGCTAGCAGCAAAAAGCTCATCAGAGTGACCGGGAGATACAACGAATTCCCCGCCCGCCTGAACAACGGCTTTAAACTGATCTTTGGTGCATACCGTGCCCGCACCGACGCGCGCACCTTTAACATTTTTCGCAATGGTATTTATTGCGTCGAGTGCACAGTCTGTCCGCAAAGTGATTTCTAGCGTGGTCAGACCCCCGTCCACAAGGGCCTGTGCCATAGGTATAGCATCGTCTATACGATCGATGACCATCACTGGAATGATGGGTGCATCACTTGCAAATTGGTAGTTTTCAGGCAGCAAAAGAGAGACCTCAGTCGTGAAGTGTTAGCGCAGCGCCTAGTAGACCTGTCGCTTGGTGAGTGATGATATAAGTAGGTATCGCCGATAGGTAGTCAGCAAAGCGGCCTTTAGCGAGAAAACGCGCACGGAAGTCGCTCAGTCGCAGTAAATCAACGTACCTCGGCACTACGCCGCCCGCAATGTAGACGCCACCGAGTGCACCGAAGGTCAGAGCAAAGTTACCCGCCGAAGCCCCGAGGACCGCAAAAAACATGGCCATTGCCTCGCGAGCTAGCGGATCAGTTTCACTCTGCGCTGCAGCGCCAATGTCGGCCGCTGTGGTGAATCGCGCTTCTTTCTGCCGGTAGTCGGCTAGTGCCTGATAAATGTTTACGATGCCGTGACCGCAGCACAGGCGCTCGATTGACACGCGGCCATAACGCGAGCGCAGGTATTGTAATACTGCTGCTTCGACATCGGTGACAGGTGCAAAATCAACGTGTCCACCTTCGCCGGTAACAACGACCGGCTGTTGGTGCTCACACTGGAGGAGTGCGCCCACGCCCAGCCCTGTGCCTGCGCCCAGCGCAACCATAGGGCCTTGCCGATCCTTTTGACCCGCGCCTATTTGCACTCTATCGGTATCCGTGAGCAAAGGTAGAGCGCGTGCGACCGCCGCGAAATCATTGATGATATGAACGCCTTTTACCCCGGTTTGCTCGCGAATGAGCTCTCGGGTGAAGCGCCAGCTACTGTTGGTAAAGCTAACCATTTCCATGTGGGGCGGGCCAGCTACCGCGAAGCACGCGCTACTCGGTGCGCCGTCGGCGAGTCCTAGCCGCGTCACGTCTTCCATCAAATGTCGGAGTACATCACTGAAGTCGGGGTAATCAGCCACCTTATAATTGGCGATAGCTTGGTGATCTCCTTTGGCACTTCGATTGATGCCAAAGCGTGCGTTGG
>CAJQLP010000143.1 GCA_905479205.1 uncultured Luminiphilus sp. | reverse complement strand
TAACTTGAGGAATGTGCCCGTTGGCCGCGGTGAAATGAAGGCGACTCGGATATTGCCCTGTCAAGATACTGGCGCGAGTCGGACAACAAAGTGGATTGGCCGAGTAAGCATCTGTGAACAAGGTGCCTTCCCGCGCAAGGCGATCAATACCGGGGGTTTGATAGAATTCACTGCCATAGGCGGAACTATCTTTCCAGCCGAGGTCATCGGCGACAATGAGGATAATGTTGGGCTGTTTGGCAAACGAAGCATGCGACGCTAAAACCAAAGCAATGAGTACTATTGAATATTTAAAAAAAATCATAATGGAAAGGTCGCCAGCGACTAAAAGACCGTGGGATCAAATAGCTTTTTGCGGAACTCTAAGTCGTAAACTTTTTCACGTGAAAGCATCTCAGTATGGCCGTCCGCAAAAACAACTCCGATCTCGTTGTCATTAAGACGAGCTTCTGGAATGTTAACTGGTTCTGAACCTTTCGCAAAATCACCTTGAATGTACCAAGAGGCACGACCCGAGTTTTTGGCATACGCGGTGCACACTACCAATGTCTTAGAAGGCTCCGCTAAAGAATTCACATTCAGCCCCGAGGTCGAACGAGCTGGGTTGTTTGGATTCGCATCCAAGAAAATATATGTGCTGCCGCCATAGTCACTGATTTGGTGATTCAATTCTGCGGTGGGATCGATAAAAATGGGATGTGTGCCCGATTTTGCACGATCCCACTCCAGAATTTCTGTTTCAAGCGCCTGCGCCCAGAAATACGACTCGGTACTATCGACATTATTGGGATTTCGATTCAATAGTGGGAAGTTTCCACCATTTTGATTGGTGTAGAGCGCCACGGCATTACCGATCTGCCTCAGATTCGAAATGCTTTTCGAGCTATTCGCACTGTGTCGAACCGCACCTAAGGCCGGAATCAATATCGCGGCGAGAATCGCAATCACTGCGATCACTGTAAGCAATTCAATCAGGGTAAATGCTGATCGGCGAGGGGTCGATAGATGGGGGCGCATAATGCAATAAGAATGGTTTCTTAATACCTCTTGTCAACCCATATAGAAAAAAGATATACGAAGAAAAAAAAGACAAAACAAGGGTCCGTCTTCTTTTTGATACGCCGTGACAGATTCCCTGCCTCTACAAAGGAACAAGAGCATGCTGCGCTTGAACCTAAAATGATGAGTTGAACCGTTAACGGTTTAAGAAATAGATTGTGGCTGGACTGCCGAATCTAGGTTGAATGCAGCGCTGCCTAGAGCCTCAGTCGACTAGCTGAACTTGACTCAAATGCGTCCGTCCGGGTTGTGACATATCGACTACTAGATTGATGATTCGCTCTCCATCGGACGCGCGCCCCAATGGCACCCGCACCGTACGGGGAGTGAGATCGGGCGTGATGGAGACCGGCTTCCCGTAGCTGCCGCCGACTGAAGCGGTCGCGCCGACCGCGCAATTGGTCATGATGTTGAATTCGAGGTGGTCGCCCGTTTCGCCCTCCTTGGGCGTGTAGCGAAGAGTCACGGTGTCACCGTTGGAGGTCATTGTCACCTTTTCAGCATCCGCGCCACCGGCGAAGTAGCCGCCCTGCTGCATTGTGAAGCCGGCTTGCACCAGATCGGGGTCGTAATCCGGATTTTTGCGTGGCAGCAGCGTCTGCGTTTCTTCGAGGTGTTGATTGAGCCACGCCTTAAGCGCGCTCGCAGTTTCGGGATGCACGGCGGCCAAGTTGTTGGCCTCGCCGGGATCGACCGAGAGATCGTAAAGCTCGTAGTGATCGGCCTGTTCTGGGCCAGTATTGAAGAAGCGCAGCAGTTTCCAATCGCCATCGCGCACCCAGACGTTGGCGATATTACCGGTAGCGAGAACGGTGTGCCCGAACATGCTGGTGATCGGTGGGCGCTCCATGGTAGCACCATCAAAAGATGGCACTAGGCTGACGCCGTCGAGCACCGCATCGGCGGGCGCTTCGATACCGGCCACTTCGAGCAGGGACGGGAAATAGTCGTAGCTGATGGCGATCGTATCCGTCCAAGCACCCGCCGGCACGCGACCGGGCCACTTCACGATCAGCGGCACACGTGAGCCGCCTTCGTAGTTGTTGCCCTTCCCCGCTTTGAGGGGAAAATTGTCAGTCGGATTCACTCCCTCGGGGCGGTCATACATGTTACCCCCATTGTCAGAAGAAAAAATTACGATGGTGTTCTCGTCCAGCCCGAGGCGCGCCAGTGCGTCGCGCACCTTAGCCACATTTTGATCCATCGTCTCGACCATCGCGCCCATGATTGCCGACTTCTGATACTGGGTGTCGGCTGCGAGCGGAGCGTATTTTTCGATCAGTTCCGGCTTTCCTTGAAAGGGAGCATGCACATTGAAAAACCACAGCGCCAAAAAGAAAGGTTCGTCCTGCTTGGATTCGATGAAGCGCACCGCTTCGTCGCCGAGCACGTCGTCGGCATTGGGACTGCCTTCGACCACGGGCATATTTGTCACTGCCGGATCCCAGGGCCCGAAGAATCCTGGAGGCGGCGGCCCCGGAAAGGCGCGGCCACCGATGACATGATCGAAGCCATAGTTTTCGGGAATGTAGGGATCGTAGCCGAGGTGCCATTTGCCCATGAAGGAGGTGGCATAGCCGCTCTCTTTTAGGAGTTTAGAAATCGTGATCGCATCCAGCGGCAGGCGATTTCCAGTCTCAGGGTTCGTCATCGGGTAGCCTGGCTCGCCGACTTCGCGCTCTTGCGGGTTCAGCTTCACCTCAGTCAAATGGCCTTCTGGAGTGGTTATTCTGAGCCGCCCGACAGTCTGCCCGGTCAAGATACTGGCACGAGTCGGCGTGCAGAGCGGGCTGGACGCGTAGGCATTGGAATAGCTCAGCCCCTCCGCCGCGAGTGCATCGACCGCTGGTGTTTGGTAAAGCTCGCTGCCATAGCTCCCCACATCGCGCCAACCCAGATCATCGACAATGATCATCACGATATTGGGGCGTTTTTCCGCCGCGCAGGCGAGCAGTGGCCCACAAAGTGCGAGCAGAGATAGTCGGATCATTCGATTCATAATTTTCATAATGGTTTAAGGTGTTTGGCGTTTTACGGATGGGGTGAGCGCATTAAAATAATGGGCATACCACTTCTGCTCTTGATCATTCATGCGGCCGTTTGCGCCTTCGAAGGGGCGAACTAACTCTGCATTCCAATCTTCCCAGAGTGACTTGAGTTCAGCAGCGCGCTCGGGTTGCTGAGTCATTAAGTTGTGCGCTTCTTCTTTATCCGATTTGAGATCGAAGAGGAACTCGTGCGTGCCCGCTCGTAGATATTTCCAATCCCCAACACGGATGGCGGCCTGATTCCAAAAACGCCAATAGAGCGGGCGCTCGGACGCCAAGCGATCATCTTGTAGTAGTTTGAGTATATTCTCACCATCCAGCGCATCGTCCCGCTCTAGGCCCGCGAGCTCGACAGCCGTCACACCAACATCAAGGGAGCTCACCGGCACATCCGATACTTGCTTAGGCGCGATCTGCGCAGGCCAGGACATGAGAAACGGCACGCGCACCCCACCCTCACTGAGCATCCCCTTTTCGCCGTTGAGTGGCGTGTTCATAGAGCCGTCCCATGCGCCGCCCTTGAAACTAAGTGGAATGTCTTCCATCGTTATTTTCAGCGGCGCACCGTTATCCCCGATAAAGAAGATGAGCGTGTCGTCGAGCAGACCCTCCTCGCGCAATTGCGCACGGATGCGGCCGACGCCTTCATCCACTGCCGAGATCATGGCGAGCGCATAGCGGCGCCGCTCGGGCATCTCTCCGGGAAAACGACTCAAATACTTCTCAGAGGACTCAAGCGGGACGTGCGGTGCAAAATAAGCGAGGTAGAGAAAGAAAGGTGCCTCTTTATTGTGCTCAATAAAAGCCAAGGCTGCGTCGCTCTGAATGTCGAGGCGGTCACGCGCTTCGGTTTTAACACGCTCGCCTTTAGGGTTTAGGCGCTGCCCATCAAGGTCGTAGTTCGCCCAGTAATCGTAAATGTAGCCATCAAAAAAATCTGTGAAACCTTGGTTTCCGGGGCGAAACGGAATTAAGTCTTTGAGCGGAATTCTGCGTTCATTTTGCAGGGGCATGTCAAACCCGTCATAGGTATTTGCGAGAAGCCATTCTTCGGAAGCGACATTCGGATCCAAGTGCCACTTACCCACCATACCAGTGGTGTAGCCCGCTCGTTGTAATCGTTCGGGGACAGTGAGCACGTCAATAGGCATCGGCGAGTAGCGATTATCATCGACCCCGAAGCTCTGTTGATACGCGCCGGAGATAATCCCTGCACGCGAAGGAATGCACTGCGGCGCGGTGATGTAGCCGGAGTTGAAACGTATTCCGCTGCGAGCCATTTCGTCGAGATGTGGCGTGCTAATATCGTCGACTACTCCATGCACACCGAGGTCGGCCCAACCATGGTCATCAGTAAAAACCACGATAATATTCGGCTGCTTAGCGACCAAGACCTGAAGCGTAAGTGCACATAGCCAAAGAGCTAACGATACTTTATAGAACGTGCACATACTTAGTGCTCCTTAAAGTAAGTATCGATATCGATGTGATACTCTCCGGCTGGAACCAGCATCTCACATTTTCCGAAACGTGATGAGGACTTTTGCTTCATGCTCGCAGGCACAAGCTTGCCGTCCAAACGTATTTGGCTCCACTTCGGGGCGGGTAAACGGAGCACTGCATCCGCTCCTTCAGGAATCGTGAAATGAAAATGAAAGATGGACTCTTTTACTTCCCACTTAGAAACGAAAGTGCCGACTCTCGTCTCTAAACTACCGCCACCATACGCCATCCCACCTCCAGGCAGAGGCGCAAGAACAGCCCGTTTATAGCCGGGGTAATCTGGGTGCGGCGCAATACCACAGATACGCTGATAAAGCCACTCCCCGATCGCGCCGTAGGCATAGTGGTTGAAAGAGTTCATCTCAACGGGGCCGAAGCCAGTCTCGCGCGTCCAACTATTCCAGCGTTCCCACATGGTCGTGGCTCCGTTCTTGATCGGATAGAGCCAACTAGGATAGGTATCTTGCATCAAAAGTCTATAGGCCACCTCACAGCGGCCGATTTTAGTCAAGACTGGGTTCAGTAGCGGAGTGCCCAAGAAGCCAGTCGACAAGTGCCAATTACGCGCCTCGATACGTTCGACTAAACGCTGCCCCGCTGGCTCAAAAAGGGGATCTGGCACCAAGTCGAAGGCCAATGCCAAAAGGTAGCTGGTCTGAGTATCCCCCAAGACGAGCCCAGCAGAGGTAATGAAACGAGCTTGGAAGGCCGCCTTAATTACATCAAATAGTTTACTGTAAGCCTCCCCTTCAATCGACTGCCCCAAAGCATAGGCCATCGCCGACATCAGCTGTGCGCAGCGTGCGAAATATGCAGTGCCGATCAAATCCTTCGGAGTCGGAGACCATTCAGGACGGGTGGCATCCACAGCCAACCAATCACCATAAACAGTATCTGGCTGTATATAGCCAAGCGCACGTTTTTTCAGAAAATCCATGTAGCGCACCATCGCGGCCCAATTCTCTTCGACGATTTGAAGATCTCCATAGTGCTGCCAGACCGCGTGCGGCACGATCACACCCGCATCCCCCCAACCGGCATTACCATGCCAACCCAGGATATCAGGCGCAACATCAGGAAAGGCGCCATCCACGCGCTGGCCATCGCGCATGGCATCCATCCACTGCCGATAGAAGCCCTCACAGTCGTAGTTATAGCAGGCAGTGTTGACAAAGACCTGCACATCGCCCGACCAACCGAGTCGCTCATCGCGCTGCGGGCAATCCGTCGGCGCTTCAAGGAAGTTCCCCCGCTGCCCCCAAACGACACAGCTCTGCAACTGATTGATCAAAGGATTCGAGCATTTGAACTGACCAGTCCGCTTCAGGTCGTTATGCAACACACAAGCAGTCAGATCTTGCGCCTCCAAGCCAGCATAACCCTCGACCTGAGCATAGCGAAAGCCATGGAAGGTAAAGCGCGGCATGTAGCTTTCCTCATCGCCGCCCTTGCAATAATAAACATCCGTGGCTTGTGCATCGCGAAGATTCTCCGTGTAGAGCGATCCGTCCGATTGCAACATTTCGGCGAACTTAAGAACGATCTTTTGCCCCGGCTTTGTATTGCGTAACTGAATACACATGACGCCGACTAGGTTTTGCCCAAAATCAGCAATCCACAGTTTCTTGTAAAGACGAAGATCAATCGGCTCTCGCTTCTCTGTAATACGTACAGGGGGACATTTTTTATCGGTGAGCTCAATACTTGGCGCCGGAACGACCTCGACGGCTTTCCAACCGCGAGCCGAACTAACTTCTGAAGCCCAATCTGGAATTGCTTTACGAGCATCATAGGTCTCCCCGTTATAAATAGAGTTTTTTAAAATCGCCCCCTTACGCCAGTGCCAGTCTTTGGTCGTCGAAATCACTTCCCGCGAACCGTCCACGTAGATAACTTCGAGCTCAGCCACAAACATGGCGCGGGGGGCAAAGGCTACAGCGTGCCCCTTGGGGCCGAACGGCGCACCGGCCCAACCATCCGCTAGAACCACGCCGAGGCAGTTATCGCCGATTTGCAAGCGCTCACCCACTTCGTAGCTACAGACGTAGGCGCGCTTACGGTAATCACTCCAGCCAGGAGTGAAGAAATCATCACTCACCCGCAAGCCATTGACCCAAGGCTCTACGACTCCGAGCGCAGAATAGCGAAGCACCGCCTTCGCGATGGGTGACTTCAAGCTAAACTTGAATCGAAAATAGTGCGCCGCCTGAAGCGAGGACACCTCGGATGCAGCGGAAGAGAGCCAAACGGCTGATTCAGATAGTGACAACATAGAAAAAAACTCAACTAACAAGAAAACTACTCTGCGATAAAAGGCCGAGTCTCGGGACCACGATCATAATGTGTAACAACTCTGAATGGGCTTTGTGTCCCATCAGAAATTCGAGTCGCATAGCCAATAAAAAGTATGCGCATTTCGCCTCGGAAAGGGTAGCGATTTGAAAACACCATTTTAGCTTCTTGCTCGTACATGGCCCCTACTTTGAAATTGAAATACGTTTTCTTACTCGTATCGAATTTCGTCACAACGTCTTTACCCGGATCGATGGCGGCACGTTCCTCTCCGAGCAGCACCACTAAATTGGCAGGAGTGAAATTTACAAACCTGACAGAGCCCAAAGGCTGCGCATTGACGCTGAGATCTATGGGGAAAGCCCCATAACTGCCATCCCGTTGTTGTAAACAAACAACAATATCGCGTGAGTTTATGGGGAAAGCACACGCGCCGACTGGCAAAAAGATCTCTTCACCCTCTTCGTCGACTCCTTTACGAAAAAACGTCAGAGGACTCTTCCCCGAATAGTAGTGAGTCGAGCTCAGGCCTTCCACCACAGGTTGAAGACGGCGATAGCCACCATCGGCATGCGTAATGTAAAGGGCTTCGTCCAAAACGAAAGGCGCCAAAATCTTAAAGGCGAGGTCATCGATGGAAACGAGCTCGGGGAAGTCCGAGAAATCAGCAGATGTCATATCTGCCGCTTGCATCTCTTCGCTGACTTGCGCCGAGGTCGTAGACATGCTTAGCAGCATGATTAAGGGGTATACTAATATAATACGCATGTTAAATAACCTCATCTTCGCTTAACCAACGGATCGAAAGAACACGATATAAACGACCAAAATCACCGGCGGGCTGAATGATGCTATCGCTTACATCAACAGGCTCAGCGACACGCTGAACAACCACCTCACACCAAGCTCTGGCCTGAATTGAATTGGTAACTTGGTCGCTGGATTCGCCATAAGCACGAATCGTAAAAGTATCACCGCGAACAGTCATCAAGGGAGACAAGGCTGCGAGTAAATCTGCCTGCGTCAGAAAGCCTGGAACCCCAAACATCCGAGAGCCCGAAAGGCCTGATGGCATGCCTGACTCGTGCTCGGGGTAACTTGCATTGAGCGGAACATCCGCAGGACTGGCACGCAGACTACCTTCATAGAAAGGCTCATTCAAAACACTCGCCCCCGAAGTCGAAACCTTGTCCAAGGCTGCTTGCAGGGTGCCTTTAAGACCTAAGAAATCGACTTCGGCATTGGTGGCATCCGGAATTAAACGGCGGTTCACAAAATCACTGAGACTAAGAAAAGGACCCCGCCGTTTCACTTCTTCGACTATCGCCTCAGCCAATAAATTAATTTCGGAAGGCGTTAACGAGCGCAGAGCCGACCAAGCACGCGCACTGGACGGATCCACCGTTCCCTCCGAAAGTAGTGGATACAGCTTGGAGGTGACTGGTGAATTGACAACAAGATTGCTGGGAGCTCCATCCCCCGCAGTGACGCTCTCTCCAATGAAAGAAGCGAGCAACATGCGCCACGCATCAACTGATGTGGAATTCACATTGAAGCCACCATCGACCGTGAGATTCGCCGCCGCTTCCTGAAAACCCGTAACAGACGACCGCATCGAGGAGTCACTGGGGAAAGACCCATCGATACGTGCGGTCAATCGGTTACGCGTATTCGGCAAAACAAAGTCAGACCTTGGAGTGAAGGCACCACCTTGAGGGATCGTTGACACAAAAAACCGATCAAAGAGTGATTCATTGAGCAAATAAGAGAGGTCGGTGTAGACGGAGCCCCCATGTTCGGCTTTAATATTATTTCGATGCACATGGGTGTGCGCTTCGGAATTTCCAAACGGGAAGCTCGGCTGCCAATAAAACTGACTAAAGTTCACATTCTTCAAAAAACCAACAGAGAGAAGTCCTGTTTCGGACCGCACACTATCGTACAGTGGATAAACCGTGCTCTGCGTAAAGTTGCTGCTGTTCTCGAAGAGTCCGTAGCCGCCTAAAGTATCGTAACCATTGGCGCTAACGGAGGCATAATCCGTATCGGCAGGGATTCCAGCAGGGAAGGGCGCTCCATTGAACCAGTTTTCAGTAGGAATCGAATCCGCATGGACTCGCCCCGTGGACATATTACTGACCAATGGATCGACAAGCTGGTAGTCTTTGACTGCTAGATTATGTCGAGCCAAGCTGCGAGGCCGATTGGCTCCTAGCGCGTTGCCCATGGGATTGATGAAGTATCCATGCCCACGGTGCGCGGCAGCTAAGAATGGGTTAAGCTTCAACTCAGAGAGACTCCGATAATCAGTGAATCGAGAGAGCGGATCACCAGTGCTCTGAGCACTATTACCTTCGGTGTCGATGTGTTCCCAGTCGATATTCGTGCTGGCTAAATCCGCGCCCTTCATATCGAGATACTGGATCGCTTCAACTTGCCCGGAGTCCTTGTAAATAAAGAGCTTGGTAGTCAGGCTGGGCTCTTTGTTACCGTCCGGTGCATTCGTTAAAGTGTCTCTAAAATACACAGCTGTTCTCAAAACATCAGAGGTCGAAGTCATCGGAATAGGATCTCCGACATTGCTAGGAATCGGTGTAATTGCAGAGCCGGAGGCTAGGTAGAAAAAACCAAACGGCCCCTCGTTTTCATTAATGAGCAAATTATGATTCGTAAAATCAGAAGGCACGCCATCGATCGTCGTATCCACATAGTCACCATTGGGGTGCTTGTCGCTCGCCGTATAGTAAAGCGTTTCTCCAGGGGCAAAGCCATCATTCTCAATGACGAAAGTAAAATATGGGTAACCGTCGTCTGGATCTCGCTCCAAGGCAAAGGATCCATTGCCCGCAAAGTTCATATGGGCGAACGTATTAGAATTCGGCGGTGCGGGCAAGTTACCTTTGTAGTTGAAACCTTGTGTGATGTTTCGAGCAGCGTAACTCGTTCCACCAATATCAATCTGAGTATTAATCGTCGTATGCGCGCGCACTTGAATCACGTATTTAGCCGGAGCAATCGGCACATTATGCGGGTTCCAAAGAACGAACTTCGGATAAACCAAATACACAGGCAGCACATTCCCATTTGCGAGCGGCTCATAAGAAACGCCAAAATACAAGGCGGTGCGCAAAATGACCGGATGCAGGCCGTGCTGATCGGGTTCGTGCGGACGTGGTGCTTGCGGTGTTCCTGCATCCAGCCCACTGATTTGCATACCGTTTTCATACCACGACTTCAACAACCCAAATTGCGGTAGCTCTTGCGTGCTGGGGTCGAGTTGAAAGTCCGTAGAGCGCAACTGCCCCACATAGTTAGGGTCTGTCGAGCTACCCCGAACCATATAATCCGTATCACTCAAGCCACTGAGATCTGACTCCAAATAAACGGTAAGATCCTCCTTCAATCGCCCCTGCGTGACATCGACGGGGAGACTCCGAGAGCTAATCGTAAAATCATCTGTATTCACCTCCGTCCACGGCATCCACGTCGTATCCAATAATTGCAAACTCTCTGCTGTTGTCACGCGCCTGAGCTTCTCGGCCTGCAAAGAATCTGCCACGTCGAAAGAGGATAACTCGTCAATGATAGAAGGGTTTGACTGCTGCGGAGCCATTAACGACCAACGCGGCTCAAACGCTTGCCCATTAAGAACCGTATTCGGCTTGACTGCGTTGATGCGAAATTTGGCACTCTCGTCAGCAACCCACCACGCGAAACGTCCGGCAACGGATTCTCCATTATTCAAGATGTCTAGCTTCCCCGCCTGAACCACCTGCAAGTTGCCGGTGTTATCCTCAAAATTAGCCAACGAGACCACATTATCCGCACTTCCACCATTAAGCGCAATTACATCTGTCATGGCCGGATTCGCACCTGCCTCTTCTAAGTCCATGCGCGACGACACCAACCAACTAACACGTCCCGCCACATCCGTATCCGTCGCCCATGCGCGAAGCGACTCTCGTTTCTGATTCTCATTTCCGAGCTCTATCGTGCGAAAGACGCCCAGCCAGTAAGGATTCACCACCCCATCAGCCGTTAAAGTATCGGGATCCGCATCAAATAAATCAGCGCGCACAGTCACGCGTGCATCAGTCCCCGTCGTGCGCTGCAACTCTCCCACCGCGACATAGGCACCGAGTAGCGCATTCTGCTGCGCACTGAGACGCGCGAGAGCCATTTGCGAGGCACCCGTCTCAACCCGAACTAAAGTGGATAGGGATAGAATGAGAACCAAAACAAAAGCCATCAACGAGAGAGCGATGACCAGTGCAAAACCGTGGTTCTTTTTAGCTAGAGTATATGAGGGGTTCACAAGCGGAGGCATTAGCTATGGGAGTTTGAAGTAAACACCCACAAGAAGATATCTACAAGGCATTTGGTGAAATTCAAGAACTATTAAGAATCCATTCTTGTCAAGTCGCACAAATTGACTATCTGTATTTTATTCTACAAACATTCAGTCACCTACGAACTCCACAATGCGCATTCCTCTTCTATCCCTCACACTACTGTTAACGTCGATCACACTCACCGGTCAGTCGCTAAAATTAGTCAACTCGGAGACTTACGACATCTCCGTTTATGCAAAAAATGATGGAGAACTCACACTACGAACAACCGGAGGCGACCCTCAAGTGGTCTTCGAGTTACAAGGAACCGACGCCGCAGATAAAGAAGCTTATTTTCTAGCGTTCGACTACTTTTGCCCCGACGGGGTGGACTTCGTCGAGGTCTTTTACGCTGCGGATCGTCCCTACCACTGGAGCCAGAGTCGGCAACTAGAAGGCGGAAGCCTTCCGAAGGCCGAAGCATGGCAGCCTTACTCCATTGATCTCAAACTGGGCTCAAAAGACAAGTGGACAGCGAACGACCAATATATCCGCATCGACTTCGGTCGCAGCACGGGAAAGGAATTGCAAATTCGCAACCTACGCCTGCGCGCACCAACTGCAGAGGAACTACTGAGCAGCGAAGAAGCTGAGGCCAAACTATTAGCCAAGAGCGAAAACGCAGCCAAACTCGACCACTACCTCACGTTCACGCGGACACCCGCGAAAGTAACAAAAGTTTCAGTCAGCGAGGAAGCAATCCACATTACTGGCGTCATCTCTCAAGAAATAAATGGAGACCTCAGACTCGTTGAATACGAACCGCACGAAGACCCATGGGCGATGAATGGTGGTAAAATTCTCCCCACTCCATCACTAACCCACAAATTCTCAGTGACCGTGCCGCGCTACGTCGGCGAGCGCGATCGTTTGGCAAATCGTTATGCAATTGTCCGCGAAGTGGATGGGCTTACCCAATTAATCTGCCGCGCGACTTGGGCTAACGATGTCTCTGGTGCGGCCGAGCGTGACATGCCACGCCTCTACCCTGCCAACAAGAAAGGCCTCGGCGGTGTCGAACTAAAGCCAGGAATCTTCGAGCAAGACCTCAGCGACCTCGGCATCACTGCGTCCACAGTCAACTTTTCGCTCGGCACAATTCTACAAAAAACCTCAAACCCCATTGATTATACCCACCAAGGAAAGACCTATACCTACAATGGCGACGCAATGAAGGAGTTCGACCAGAAAATCAGCTGGATGACTGAAAATGGCATCGTGGTCAGTGCCATCCTCCTTGTAGATAAAGATGCTGGGACACTCGTCCACCCCGACTACAATACAGCCGGCATCTACTCAATGGCCAACATGACCGATCAGGTGGCGACCGACGCCTACCGCGCCATCGTCTCTTTCCTCGCCGAGCGCTATAGCCGCCCCGATCGCGAGCACGGCTGGATCACGCACTGGATTGTCTTCAACGAGGTCGACTACGGCTGGATCTGGACAAACATGGGAGAAACGCCGATGGAACTCTACATGGATGCTTACAACAAAGCCATGCGTCTAACTTGGCTCGAAACGCGCCGCT